>JBLHUR010000026.1:0-44725 GCA_047629805.1 Akkermansiaceae bacterium
GGAGTTTTTCGAGGTCGTAGGGCTTGCCGATCAACCAGGCGTAGAAGGCTTCGCGTTCCGCGTTGTCAGGCTTGGGGTGAACCATTTTGACAAGGTCGGCGAGCGAAGGCGACTGACCCACCGAGGCGGAGACGAGCTGACGGTCGCTTGCGCGGTCGAGCCACTGACGAACGAGACGCTTGGGAGCCGAGCCGAGGGACTTACGACCAGTGACGCCGGAGCGGAGGATCTGGACGAAGTTTCGGAGCATCTTACCGTTGTCGATGACGCGGGGGAAGATTTCGGCGAGGAGCTCGACGTCGTGGTTGGCGAGGACCGCGCAGAGGAAAGCGGGAACGTCTTTCATGAAGCCTTTTTCACGGCAGTATACAGCGGTCTGGGCGAGAAAACGGTCGTCTACTTTGGCGGTGAGCTTGAGAAGGGTCTCAAGCTGGTTTTCGGCCGAAGTGTAGAAGGTTCCGCTCATGCAACCGGTGACGCTGTATTGAGCGAGGGCGGCTTCAGGAGAGAAGGCGTAAGCCAAACCACCGGCGTTGTTCACGGTGTTTGCCTTGGGAACGTTGGTTCCGCGGAAGGAGGTGAAGAGAGTTTTGTTAGCCATGGTTTTAGGTGGTGGTCGGTTTTAGAGAGGGCGGGTTGAAGGGCTGTGCTGATCAAGGTAGTAGCGGATCCTTTGAATTTTCCATTCGGAGATTTGTTCGCTTCGTTCTGAGGACTCGACGACATCGAGATGAAATTCCGGGCTGCTCACTTTGATCGCAAGGCGACCGTAGAGCCGAGATCGGTGGTTCTGTTCGCTGTGGGCGTAGTCCCAGATCATCTGGCGGACGGTTTCAGCTTGTTCGGGAGTGAAGGCGTGATTCTTGAGGAATTTAAGGTAGTAGTTTTTAAGGCCGATGGTTTGACGGTCTTTGGTTTGGTCCCGGAGGAACATGATGAGGTCTTCAAAAGTGCCGGGTTTTCCGGCGATGAATTTTTCGTGGAAGTCCGGATTGAGGACTCGGTCGGTAAGACTGAAGCTTCGATTGGGATTCGCGAATCGCACCGAGCCCGGGATCGGACGTTTTTTGTGGAAGCGACGCTGTTGCCTTTTTTGACTCTTCGTGAGTTTGAGATCTTGATCTTGCTCGTAGTGTTCGATGAGGTTGGCGGAAAGCGTCATGGTGGAGTGGGTGATTGTTGAGATCGGTATTTGCAATGGGTGTGCCAAGGTTGGTGGAAATGTTTAAAATCATTGTAGGTATGATGATTTATTGGTTTAAATTTCAGTCTGGCTTTTTCCAATATTTATAAAGAAGATCTAAAAAGATCGTAGTTTATCCAAATGAATCAGAAACATAACGTCGTCTTCAGCTTTCTCGGCACGAATTTGGATCGTGGCTTTGATCATCGGCGGTGGGAGAAGTGGCGTCCGACGATTTCGTTGTGCCAGCAGGAGGAGTTTTTGGTGGATCGGATGGAATTGGTTTATCAGGACAACTTTGGGACGCTGGCGGAGCGGGTGAAGGATGATATCCGGCAGGTGTCGCCGGAGACGGAGGTGGTGGATCGGGTTGTGAAGATTCGGGATCCTTGGGATTTTCAGGAGATGTATGAGTTGCTGGCGGATTTGTGTCGGGACTATCCCTTTGATCCGGCGAAGGAGAGCTACTACGCGCATATGACGACGGGGACGCACGTGGCACAGATTTGCCTTTTTCTGATGGTGGAGGCGCGGTTTATGCCGGGGAGGTTGATCCAGACGGGGCCGCCGCGGGGGCGGATGGCGCAGAAGCATCCAGGCTCGGGTGCGGTGGAGGTGATTGACTTGGATCTTTCGAAGTACGATAGACTTGCGACTCGCTTTGCGAAGGAGCAGGTGGAGGCGCGGGATTTTTTACGATCGGGGATTGCGACGAAGAATGTCGCTTTTAATCAGCTAATTGAGGAGCTGGAGGTGGTGGCTTTGCGATCGACGGCCCCGATTTTATTGACGGGGCCGACGGGGGCGGGCAAGTCGCAGTTGGCGCGGCGGGTTTATGAGTTGAGGGAATCCCGTACTTCAATGGAGGGGGAGTTTGTCGAGATTAACTGTGCGACGCTGCGGGGAGATACTGCGATGAGCACTTTGTTCGGGCATAAGAAGGGGGCTTTTACGGGGGCGGCGAGTGATCGGCCGGGGGTTTTGCGGCAGGCGCACAAGGGGATCCTTTTTCTAGATGAAATTGGAGAGTTGGGGATGGATGAGCAGGCGATGTTGTTGCGGGCCTTGGAGGAGGGGACGTTTATGCCAGTGGGTAGTGATGTCCCGGTGAAGAGTAAGTTTCAGTTGATCGCGGGGACGAATCGGGATCTGCGGGATGAGGTGGCGAGCGGGGAGTTTCGCGAGGATCTTTTTGCGCGGATCAATTTGTGGACCTTTGAGTTGCCGGGGTTGAAGGACCGGCGGGAGGATATTGAGCCGAATTTGGATTACGAGCTGGAGAGGTTTGCAGAGCGGGAGGGGAATGCGGTGAGCTTTAATAAGGAGGCGCGGGTGCAGTTTTTGGAATTTGCGCGAGATCCGGCGACGGAGTGGCGCGGGAATTTTCGTGATCTCAATGCCGCGATGGTGCGGATGGGCACGTTGGCCCCGAGGGGGAGAATCCGGTCGGAGGAAGTGGGTCAGGAGTTGGAACGACTGCGGAGCTCGTGGGAGAGGGGAAGTGAGGATGATGGCTTGGGAGGTTTGGTTGAGGGGGGAATTGATTCCTTTGACCGGGTGCAGCTGGCGCATGTGGTGAAGGTATGTCGTGAGTCGAAGACGCTGAGTGAGGCGGGGCGGAAGTTGTTTGCGGAATCGCGGAAGAAAAAGGCGAATCCAAATGACTCGGATCGAGTTCGGAAGTTTTTGGCGAAGTTTGGGATTGGGTTTGCGGACTTGTGAGCAGGTCAGATTCGCGGTGATTGACACGCGATCCTAACCATCTCATTGCAATTGGATTGGAAGGCTTCTTGGTTTCCGATGGTAACGATACGCAATTCCTCGATGAAAATTTTAACCCTTACCTTTGTTGTTCTTTCTGTCTTCTTGGCGGTTACTCCATGCTTTGCCACTCTTGAGAAGCGCCCACCGAATATCATCGTGATTATGGCCGATGATTTGGGTTGTGGTGATCTGAGTCTTTACGATGGTTGGATCCAGACGCCTCGTATTGATCGCATGGCGCGTGAGGGGATGTATGTCATCACGGAAAAGGGCATTGATTTTATCAAACGAAATAAAGAGAAGCCGTTCTTCCTCTATCTCCCTCACGCCGCTGTCCATAATCCCTACCAGGCTCCCGCCGACACGCCGGAGACCCGCGACAAGGACTGGAAAAAGCACGCGATCAATGACGTTAATCGTCCTCGTTACAAGGCGATCCTTGAGGAGCTCGATAAGGGTGTCGGACAGGTGCTGGAAACGCTCGTGGAGTTGGGGATCGGAAAAAATACGATCGTCGTTTTCTTGTCTGACAACGGTGCGGTGCCCATGAATCCGAACGAACGTCCTTTCCGTGGTGGGAAATTCAGCAACCACGAAGGTGGTCATCGTGTTCCCGCGGTTGTGTGGTGGCCAGGGATGATCAAGGCGGGAGCGGTATCCAACGATCTGGTGATCGGCTGCGACTTTCTTCCGACTTTGACTGAGATCGCCGGGCTCTCGGAGGATAATCCTGGCAACTTGGATGGCATCAGCATCAAGGCGCATATGCTAGAACAAGAAGCGCTGCCGGCTCGCGATATCTTCTTTGGCTATGAGCCTAAACTTGGCACTGCGATGCGCCGTGGAGATTGGAAGATGATTGTCAAAGGTGACGACGTGCAGCTCTTCAATCTGGAAAATGACCTGAAAGAAACCACCAACGTTTCTGCGGCAAATCTCAAGGTGACTGCGTCGATGCGCAAGGCGATTGAGGGATTTAAGGAGACGGTGGTTCCGGGTTCGTAAGAGGTTTGAGGTTTTCTTAAACCCCAAGGGGAATGCGCTGAAAGTTCCGAAAGCTGGAGCTTTCGGCTACTTGGAGAGGAGGGCTTCGAGCTTGGCAGCGAGGACGGGATTTTCTTTGGCGAGGTTTTTGGTTTCTCCTTCCGGGGTGGTGTGGTCGTAGAGCTCGAGGTGGCCGCTTTTATGTGTGATGAGGCGGTAGCTGGAGTTGCGGATGGTGCGAGCGCTGCCGTGGTAGGAAATGGCTTGGTCATCGGTCGAAGCGGCGGGGTCTTGCAGGATGGGAGCGAGGGTTTGGCCGTCTAGGAAGGCCGGTTTGTCGAGCTTGGTGAGGTCGCAGAGAGTTGGGAAAAGGTCGATTGTTTCTACGATGGAAGCCGTACTTTTGCCTGGTTTTTTGACCGAGGGATCGACGATGATGAGGGGGGAGCGGAGGGATTCCTCGAAGAGGGCGTGTTTGCCCCAAATGGCGTGTTCGCCGAGGTGCCAGCCGTGATCGCCCCAGAGGACGATGATGGTGTTGTCGGCGACGCCAAGTTTGTTGAGGCGGGCGATGATTTTGCCAACTTGGGCATCGGCGTAGGTGACGCAGGCGGCGTAGTGGCGTCGGACTTCGAGGGCAAAGGCGGGGTCGTTATTGGGATTTTTGCCCCAACGGTTGTATTTCATGAACTCACCGGAGCCGTGCCAGGTGGTTTTGCCTTCGGGTTTTTCAGGGTGAGGGATGGGTGGGAGTTTGGCGTCTTTGTAATGGGCGAGGTATTTGGCGGGAGCGCCGAAGGGGAGGTGGGGGCGGAGGATGCCGGTGGCGAGGAAGAAGGGTTTTGCTTTTTTATCTCCTTTGCTCGCGGCGGCGAGTTGGTCGAGTTGGGCGAGGGTTGTCTCAACGGCGGGGCCGTCGGGGTAGGAGTTGTCATCGCCATCGAAGGCTTGGAAGAGGTCCATCTCTTTGGCGTTCTTGCGGATTTCGCCGTTGGCGAGGCCGTGCATCCAGCCGCGTGGGTGTTGCCATTTACCGGCGGGGAGAAGGTGGCGATCCCAGGAATCGGGCATTTCGAGTTGGGCGCCATCATTCCAGTCCTTGCCGCCGCGACCGCCGGGGTGGTGGCTGACTTTGCCGACGGAGACGGTGGTGTATCCGTTTTGGCGGAAGTAGGCGGGAAGGGAGGGATGCTTGGCTTTTTTTGATTTGGCACGAGCGAAGAGGGCGCCATTGCCACCGGAGCCGTAGGTGCCGGTGAGGAGGGCGTAACGGGAGGCTCCGCAGGTGGGGGCCTGGACGTAGTGGCGGGTGAAGGCGCGGCCGCGGGCGGCGAGGGCGTCGATGTTTGGAGAGTGGATGTAGTCGGCACCGAAGCATTTAAGTTCGGGGCGGAGGTCATCGATGCAGATGAGGAGGACGTTGGGTTTGGCCGTGGCAAATGAGGTGAGAGCGAGAAGGAGCAGGAGCTTAAGCATGAGGGGAATGGTAGGGGAGAGGGGATGGGTGGCGATGTCATTTTAAAAATTCGGCAATATGGAGGGACTGTTCACTTGACCAATTCCCGATTTTCGATCAGGATGGGCGAAGTTGCCATGGCGAGATCCTTTCCAACCCTTCAACCGTTTTACTATCTCGATCATTTCCATGAAATGATCGCATTTTTGCATGAGCATTATCCGGATTTAAATGGGGAGACCGAGGGCGGATTTTTGCGGGTATTCGATGGGCTTTCGAAAAATGCCCAGGCTTTGGTGGTGCGGATGGCCAATCGACAGGGGCGGGTGTTTGCGAGGGAGTCTCTCAGATACGAGGAAATTGGTGAGCCGTCGGTGGGATTGGAGGAACTGGCCTTGCGGAAATTAGTTCGACGCCCGGAGGGTGGGGATTTGCGGGATCTTTTTGCGGGGATCACGAAGGCTCGCCTCTTGGAGTTTCTGGTGGAGGCGAGGGTGGAGCTCCGAGGGAGAAGGAGTTGGGCCAAGCCGCGTTTGGTGGAAGTGGCGTGTCAGGAATGTGCTTTTGAGGCTCTGGAGGGAACACGTTTGCTGGATGGATTTGTCATTCAGGGTCATGGCGAGGTTCTGGATTTTTTGTCCTTTCTGTATTTTGGGAGAGCGACCGAGGGGCGTATGCAGGCATTCACTTTGCGGGATCTTGGGGTGCTGCGGGCGAAGTCGAGGGACGTCCGGTATAAGCCGCGTTATGCCGAGGTTGGAGAGGCTAGGATGGCGTTTAAACATGCCAGACTGAAGCGGGAGATCTGTGAAGGTGGGCTTGAGAGGGTCCGGGAGCTGGCGAGATCGATGACGGAGTGGCCAGCCAAGAGACGGGACGAATTGGTGGCTCTTTTGGGAGGGCGGTTGGAGAAAGGGAATTTACCGGACGAGGCCTTGGAGGTTTTTGAGCATTCGGAGATTCATCCCGCGCGCGAGCGGAGGTGCCGCTTACTCTTTGGAAAGGGAGAGATGAAACGCGATGAAGTACGAGATCTCTTGAAGGTGATGCTTGATGACCCCTCGTCCGATGAAGAACTCCTCTTTGCGGAGGACTTTTATCGACAGAAGTTTGCTGGGATAAAGGTGGGGCGGCTGACGCGTATGTTGCGCGAGTCTCCGGTGATCAGGATCGACGAGGCCTTCAAGGATGGTTCAGAGCGAGCGGCGGCGAATTACTTCGGGAGTCGAAATTTGCCGACTTATCGAGCGGAAAATCATTTTTGGATGACTCTTTTTGGCGTTCTGTTTTGGGAGGAATTACAGGATTTGAAGCCGAACGAATTCGATCCGCGCCCGACGGCGTTGTTGGATGGGAGCTTTGCTGAAATGAAAGCGGAAGCGATTGTGAGGAAATTGAGCCTGATCGGGACGGAGGCGGCTTCGGGTTTAGTGCGAGAGGTTTTTGAAAATCACTTTGGGAAAGTGAGTGGGCTTTTTCGGTGGCGGAAGGATGACGAAGCTCTTTTAGTGGAGTTTCTGGAGACTGCTCCTGCCGAGGCTGTGGTGGCAGCGCTGCGAAGGATCGTTGAGAATCCGAAGGTGAACAGTCGGGGCTATCCAGATTTGTTACAGATCGAGGGAGGGAAGGTGCGCTTCATTGAGATTAAAGCGCAGGGCGATCAGATTCGGCGTCATCAGCTGGTGCAGATGCAGGCTCTGGAGCGGTGTGGATTCGAGGTGGAAGTAGTGCGGATCGAGTGGTGTTTTGATCCGGATCAGGAGTATGTCGTGGTGGATTTAGAGACGACGGGAGGGCTGTCGGAATACCATCGGGTGACGGAGATTGGCGCGGTGAAGGTCCGGGGGCGGGAGGTGGTGGGGACCTTTCAATCGCTGGTAGATCCAGAGCGGAAAATTCCCCCGAAGATCACGCAGCTGACGGGGATTTCAGATCGGATGGTCTCGGGGAAACCGGTGTTTGCGGAGTTGGCTGATGAATTCCGTGAGTTCGTGGGCGAGAGTATTTTAGTGGCTCACAATGTGCCCTTCGACTACGGGTTTCTGCGGCAGGAATACGGGCGACTGGAACAGGGCTTCCGGCGGCCTACGGTGTGCACGGTGGTGGGAATGCGGAGGTATTTTCCAGGGTTAAAGTCTTACAGTTTGGGAAAGCTCTGCCGGGAATTTGGGATTGAATTAGAGGGCCATCATCGTGCGCTCTGTGATGCGAAAGCGACGGCGCAGCTGCTCATGATGATGAATGAAAAGCGGAAGTAAGAAGCTGGCCTTACTTGGAAATCTCGATTCTGAAGAAACGTTGTGGGGCGACGTTGTGGGGGTATTCTCGGACTTCGAGGGAGCCGTTTGAGGAGACGGAGTCGGTGGGGACGGTTTGCCAGGTGCCGGAGAGGGTGGTGGAGGATTGAAGGATGTAGGTGATGTCTTCTTTGGCGTTGTCGCGGGTGAAGCGGAGTTTATTGAGAGGTCCGACTTGGACGAATTTGGGTTCTCGGGAGAGTTTGGGGTCGGGCGAGATGGGATTTCCGTTGAAGGCGTATTCGAGGAGATTGGAGCGGCCGTCTTGGTCGGGGTCGGCGAGTTCTCCGACGATGGTGGGGTTGCCTTGACTGCCGACGGGGAATTTTTCGGTGACCCAAGCGGAGTAGTCTTCGGTAGGGAGGTCGGGCTCGGCGCCGTGGATTTGAAGCGAGGCGCTTTTGAGGATGCCGGTGTCTCCTTCGAATTCATCGCTGACTTGCAGGGTCCAGCTTCCGAGGGCGGATTCGCCCCATTGGCGGACGGAGAGGAGGGGGAAGTTTTCGTAGTCGGCGCTGTCGTCGTCATGCTCTTCGGCGAGTCGGCTGATGGTGCCATCGGGCGAGGTGAGAGTGATGGCGAGGTCGCCGCGGTAGGGATGCTCGATGTCGATGGTGAGTGTGACGTGTTCGACGCGGAGTTCGTTGCCGGTGACCGTGAAGGTGTGTGTGATTCCGGCGGAGGAGTCATCGGGAATGGCTCTGTTGATGGTGGGGCCGGCGGCTTGGCGGGAGGTTCGTGGGCCGAGATTGGTCCATGTCTTGGCGAGGGTGACGGCGGCGGCGGCATCGATCATGCCGGCTCCGTAGCCGTGGTGGAAGTGGAAGCCGGCGGAGTTGTCTGACCAGCCGGGGTTTGATGAATCGACCTTGCGGGCGCTGCGGATGAGGACTTCTTGAACGTCGCGCCAGCCGAGGTTGGGGTTGGCTTCGAGGATGAGGGCGATGACGCCGGAGACGAGAGGGGCGGCGGAGGAGGTGCCGCCGAAGAAGTCGGTGTAAGTTCCTTCCGTGGTGAGGGTGGTGGTGGTGATGCCGGGCTCGCCTTCGTCGTTATCCGAGGGTGCTGAGATGAGGAGGTTGGCTCCGGATTCGGAGTAGACGGATTGATTGCCTTGGAAGTTTATGGAGCCGACGCCGATGGTTTCGGGTTGGTTGACGAAGCCATCGTAGTTTGCGTAGTCTTTATCGATGCGGCCATTTCCGGCGCTCCAGACGTAGATGGTGCCTTTTCCTCCGCGTCCGTTGGCGACGCTGTCTGCGAGGGCGCTGACGATGAGGGGGTCGGTCTTGTAGAGGGTGAAGCCGTCATCGGGAGTGCCCCAGCTGTTGTTGCAGATATCGATGATGTCGGTGCGCCAGGCGAGGGCTTCGGCTTCTTCGGCGGGGGAGACTTCGGCGGCGAGGATTTTGAGGCCAACGATGTTGGCCCGGGGGGCGGCTCCAGTGGTGCCGAGGTTGTTATCTCCGCGGCTGGCGATGACTCCGGCGACGCTGGTGCCGTGACTGTAGTAGGTGCCATCCGCTTGGAGGTCGAGGGGTGGGGTGGGATCGTTTGGGGTGTTGTCGTTCCAGTCGTGGTCGATGGAAGAATTGATGTTGGAGGCGAGGTCTTCGTGAGCGACTTGGACGCCGTCATCGACGACGGAAACGGTGACACCGGTGCCGAGGTAGGTGTCCCAGACGCTGGTGACATTTACGTCGAGTCCGGCGATGCTCCCGTTTTGGCCGGTGTTTTTGAGGTGCCATTGGTAGGAGGTGTTTGAGTTGCGGTAGGCGAAGCGGGGGTCGTTTGGGGTGAGTCTTGGGCTGCGTTTTTGGGAGAGGAGGGGGCGGGCGGATTTAACGCCGGGGAGGGTTGAGACGAGGGGGAGTTGGGCGAGGGAGTCGCCGGGGTTTGGGAAGGTGAGGATGAGGTCTTTTTGGGAGTAGTGGGGGACTTTGAAGGAGGTTGCTTTGGCGGATTTGGCGATGGTGGCGGCGGTGAGGGTGCCGTCCATTTCCAGGTGAATGCGACGGGTGAGGAGGCGGCGGGTGGCGGAGGTTTTGGGGGCGTTTTTAGGATAAAGGACGAGGTCGGTGGGAGCGGCTTGTCGGAGGGTTGAGGAAGCGGGAAGAGATGAAACGATCCAGGTTTTGGTTCCGGTGCCGTCGTTGAGGGTAATTTCGTTGGGGATTTGTCCGAGAAGGATGGAGGGGAGGACGAAGAGGGTCTTGAGGAGTGTGCGGGTCATGGAAAGTGAGGTGAGTTAGGCGGGAGCCCCGCCATGTCCTCACGATATACGAATGAGGCACGATGTGGAAAAGGGTTTTCTTACTCTGGGACTGGGACGGAATTTTGGGCAGCCTTCTTCATGGCGCTGATTTGGCGGAGTTTTTTGAGAGAGTTTTGGTATTGGGATCTGGCGTTTTGATAGGAGGCTTGGAGGGTTTTTTGCTCGGGGGCGGAGAGTTTTTGCCAATCATCGAAATGGCGGGCTTGTTTTTCGAGTTGGTAAACTTTTACGCGGAGGGCTTCTTCGATGGAGCTCAGTTCTTCGGTGGCGAGTTGGAGGCTGGTTGAGATTTCCTCTTTGATGACTTTGATTTCGGGATGCTTGGGGCCGATGCCTGAGGCGATGAGCTTGCGGCTTTTTTCTTGGGCGAGTTGGTGGGCTTCGAGGTGTTTGGCGACGGGGTTGTCGGGGAGGTCGAGGTTTGAGGCGATGGCGAATTGATCGGGGTTGGAGGAGGCGAGGAATTTGGCGAGGAGTTTTTCGGTGGATTTTTGCTCTGCGGTGAGGTCTTTGTGGGTGGTGTTGGGTTGGTATTCCGGGATGCCGTAGCGGGAGATGAGGGTGGTGAGAGTTTTTCGGTTGATCGTGAACCGGATGCTTGCTTGGTCGAGTTCGTCGTCGATTTTCTGGAGGGTGGCGAGTGCTTCCAGGGGGGCGAGTTTTGGGAAGACGGGGGATGAGAGGGGTTCGGGTTCTTTGATGGTGATGGACTTGATTCCGGAGTCGAGCCAGTTGGGTTTGAGCTTGGTGAGGAGGCTTAGGATGAGGGGTGAGACTCTTGGGGGTGGGAGATGTTCAATTTTGTGGGTTGGGGTTGGGGTTGGTTGGGGGATGTTTTTTTGCTACTTGGCAAGTAGGTAGATGCTTAAGGGAGACAGGGTTGGTCTGATGTGTGGGAGGATGTTGATGCGGTCGCCTTTTTTAAAGTTGAGGGTGCTGTGAGAGTCTTTGAAGGCTTCCAGTGCTTTTGAATAGGATGACTTGGACTTCGTTCCGGTGTTTGATGGCGGCGTGGGCGATGGCGTTTGCGATTTTTGCGGCTTTTTTTGAGTTGGGATTTTTGGCGGTGATTTCGATGAAGTCGGTGCCTCGGATTGGTTTGGCGGTGACGTTTTTGGTCATTTGGATGATGGCTTCGGCTCGGTCCTGGGAGGGGATGGCGAGGCTGTCGGCGGCGAAGTTCATGGTCTCGGGGGAGAGGATGAGCTTGAAGGAATTCTCCCTATAACCGGAGTAGAGTTTCCCGGTGGACGAAGGCAGGGCGGCGGGGTTGACTTTGAGGGTGGCGGTGGCGCGGGGGATTTGGGAGTCGAGGTAGAAGAGGGCGGCTCCGCAGAAGAGGGCGAGGGTGGCAAGGATGTAGATGAGGCGCTTTATCATTTGGTAGCAAGGACTAGGTGGAGGGATTTTGACCACAGAATAAGCGGAAGGAGCAGAACATGGTTGGGGGGATTTTGGCCACAGAGTGAGCAGAGCGGAGGCTTGGTTGGAGGGCTAAAATCACGCGGAGAATCATTCCGCTCGTTTGTGAATGGTGATTGGCTTGCGGGGCATCTTTAGGAGGATGCGGGCTTCCTTTTGTTTGATCTTCATTTCGCGGAGCATGGCGCGGGATTGTTCGAAGGTTTCGAGGGCTTGGTCGTAGGGGTGGCGACGAAGGAAGGGATCAGAATCTCCTGTAAAATGACCGGCGGGAAGGTCGTTGGCCTTTGGGAACGTTTTGTCATCGGCGGGGAATTCGAGGTTGTGACTTTCGAGAATGACTTCGAGATCTTTGCGGTGATCGTCGATCATTTGCTTTTGAGCGCTAAGTTCTCCGTCGAGAATCTTGAGGAATTTTTTGGCGCGGGCGTTTGTCATTTCTGCTCGTCGTTGGGCGTAGGCTTCGGCGATGGCGTTTGCGATCTTTGCGGCTTGATCAGGGGCTTTGTTTTTTACGGTGATTTCGATGAAGTCGGTGCCTCGGATAGGATTGGTTTTGGTATTTTTCTTTATGAGAAGGAAGGCCTCGTTGTGTTGGTCTTTAGGAATAGCGAGGGTGTTTGCTGCGATGGTGAGGGCTTCATTTGAGAGGATGATTTTACACTCGTTTTCCATGTAGCCGGAGTGACTGTGACCGTTTGAGGGGATGGCGATAAATGCGGGGTGGATCTGGATGGTTGCGGTGGCACGAGGGAGGGGCCAGGTGAGGTAGCAGAGAATGCCTGCAATGAGGAAGCAGGATGCAAAGATGATTTTTGTGCAATTGGTGATGGGGTGCTTCATTTGGGGTGAATCGGTGGTGAAAGATTTTCGATTTTTGGCGCGCTCTATGGGGTGGGTGTTAGGGGGTAATTATGAGGTTCGCCTTCAGCGAACGGGTTGTGGAGGTGAGAGACCCAGCGCGTTACGCTGGGCTGGTATAAATTTGGCCGTTGGCCAAGCTAGAAGGGGGAGATTTAAGTTTGGCCGTTGGCCAAGGGGGATTTGGCTCGGGGATTACTCGAGGAATCACGCGAGGAGTCATTCGGCCCGCTGGTGGATGGTGATGGGGTCGCGGGGTGTTTTGAGGAGGGTGCGGGATTCGTTTTGTTTGATCTTCATCTCGCGGAGCATGGCTTGGGATTGTTGGAAGGAGTCGAGGGCTTGGGTGTAGGTGTGCTGGCGGAGGGAGAGATCGACGGTGTCAGCGTTGGGTTCGGAGGGGATTTCTTTTGAGGTGGGGAAGGGTTTTTCGTTGGAGGGGAAGGGGAGCTTGTATTGGGCCATGAGGGTTTCGAGGACCTTGCGGTGGTCGGCGACGAGGATTTCCTGGTGGTCTAGTTCTTCGTCGAGGGCTTCGAGGGCTCGTCCGGCTCTGTTGATTTCGGTTTCTTTTTGGTGTTCGGCCGCGACTTGGGCGATGGTGTTGGCGAGGAGGATGGCTTGTTCCTTTGGCTGATGTTTGACGGTGATGTCGATGAAGTCGGTTCCTTTGCGGGGGACAGCGGTGGTGACTTTTTTGAGGTAGCGAATTCCTTGATCGAGGTTTGGGAAGAGGTCGGTTTTTTGGATGACGAGTTTTAGGGTTTCGGCACTGAGAAACTTCTCAGTTGGGGATTCGATGAATCACCGGGTCATGTTGTGGGGGGTGCCATCTGAGTTTTTACCGTGACTGATGGCGATGATTGAGGGGTGGATTTGGACGGTGGCGGTGGCGCGGGGGATACGCCAGTCGAGGTAGAAGAAGACGGCGGGGATTGTGATGAGAGCGAGGGCTAGGAGGGTTCCGATAATGAGAAGGGGGCGTTTCATTGGGGGGTGAGACTCTTCGGGAGCGACTTCGTTCGAATGAAATGTAATTGGGGAGTGAGGAGGGGGAGAGGTTCTGCTATTGCTGGGTGATGTCAGAGCTGTTGGATGAGAAGGAGATCGCGCAATTTTTGGACTCCTTGGGTGGCTGGGAGGTTGCGGGAGGGGTGCTGTGGAAGCGGTTTGAGTTTGAGAATTATCTTGATGGGGTGGGGTTTGCAGTGAGGTGTGCTGAGGTTGCGGAGGGGATGAATCATCATCCTGACCTATTGATGCAGTGGCGGAAGGTGAGGGTCTCGATCACGACGCACTCGGCGGGTGGGTTGACGGGTTTGGATTTTGAGTATGCGGGGAGGGTGGAGAGGGGAGCCGCGATCAGCGTGCCCCCCGGGTCTTAGAAATGGCGACTGGGGGAGCTGAGAGGATAGGCAGTTCAAAAAATGGACTTTTGGAATGCGAATTTGTGAGTTGTGGAACTTGCGAGGGTGAGATTTTGGCGGGTGGCGGTGAGGTATGAGGGTGGGCGTTTTTTGGATGGATGGGGTGGTTTGGTCCTGGCGGTCGCGATTCGGAGATCGCGGTTCCTTTCTAGGATTCGGTGATTTGGCCGGAGCGGTAGGCTTGGAGGAGGCTGTTGAGAGAGCAGAGTTGGGCTTGGAGGTCCTGGGATTCGTGGGTGTCCGATAATATACGAGGGGTTTCGTACTGGCGGAGGGCGCGGAGGTTGGGGATCATGTCGGTGTCGCAGTCGAGGAAGTGATCGATGGATTCGAAGTGGGAGTGTTCGGCGAGGCGGATGGCATTTGGGCCCATGACGAGGGTGTAGCCGTGGTCGCCGTAGGATTCGGAAAAAGCACCATCGATGGTGACGGCGTTGCCGCCTTTTTTGACGGGGTCTTCGCCGTCCTCAACTTTGACGGGGACGTGGCCGTTGATGATGAGGACGTCGTCGCTCATGCCGAAGGCGTGGCCAATTTTGCGGACGAAGTCGGGATCGTTGATTTTTTGGAAGTAGGGGTCTTTGACCTCGCGGTGGGTTTCGGGGTCGGCGATGAAGTATCGCTCGAAGGTGGTCATTTGGGATTTTCCGAAGAGGGGGGAGTCGGGGTGGGCCCAGAGCCAGTAGTAGTAGTCGAGGTCCTGGGAGACGGTGTGGGCGCCTTGGCGGTAGGTGCGACGGACGATCTGTTCGAGTTCGTGGAAGAGGGCTTGGCCGCTGAGTTTTTGGTCGTCGATATGGGCTTCGCGGAAGGTGCCGTCGGGGTTGGTGGGGAGGCAGGCGTGGAAGATGAGGGCTTCGTCCCGTTTGAGGGACATGCCGCCTTGGCGGACGACAAAGAGCATGTGTTGCCAGAGTCGCTCGCTGGAGATGAAGGATTGGCGGAGGCGTGCGAGGCAGGTTTTTTCTTCGCTGGAGAGGGTGTATGGGTCGGCGGGGTCGAGGGTGGGGAAGTGGGTGTCTTTGAGGGGGTGGACTTTGCCGTCGAGGGTGATGGTGCCGTTTTGGTGGTCGATTTGATGGAGGAGGAGGCGGTGGTCCATTTTCCATTCGGGGTGTCGGCGGATGACGGGGGCGGCGAGTTTGAATTCGAGGATGGCGATGGCTTTGTGCATGCGGGCGATGAGGTCTTCATCGGCGAAGTCGGTTTGGCGTTTGGGGTGGAAGCAGGTGGCGGGGTCGTCGGCGTAGATGGTTTTGGCGAGTTGGGCGAGGGGGGAGAGGAGGATGCCGTATCCTTCTTCGAGTTGCCAAAGGCGGAGGTATCGCAGTGAGATGCGGAGGACGGTGGCGATGAGGACATCGGAGCCGAGGGTGGCTCCCATCCAGGTGACGTCGTGGTTGCCCCAGGTGAAGCTGACTTTGGGCTGGTTGCGGAGGTAGTGGATGACGCGGTCTCCGCGTTCGCCCCGGTCGAAGAGGTCGCCGGCGACGACGACTTCGGTGACGACGAGGTTACGGACGAGGCGGGAGGCTTCGTGAAGGGCGACGATGTCTTGATCGTAGTCGGCGAGGGCTTCGATCATGGAGTCGACGTAGCTGGGATCACGTTGGAAGGAGACTTCGTCGAGGAGGGCGATGTAGAGGACTTTGAACTCTTCTTTGATGAGTTTGAGGATCGCGTCTTTGGCGATGGTTTTGGCGAGGGTGCGGACGAGTTGGAATTGGAGGCGGAGGAGTTTTTTGACTTTGCGGAGTCGCCAGTCGCGGTCTTGGAGGTGCTCCTGATACCGTCGCATTTTTTCGACGGGGTAGTAGAGGAAGGCAAGGAAGGTGTGTTTTTCTTTTTCGGTGAGGTCGTTGCCGAAGACTTCGTTGACGAGGTTGCTGAGGCCGCCGGAGGCGTTGTTGACGACGTGGCGGAGTTTGCGGTCGTCGCCGTGGATGTCGCTGATGATGTGGATGCGGTCTTTTGGGAGAGTGAGCTTGGCCTGGAGGAGGGCGAGTTCTGACATGACGGAGGCCGCGGTGGGAAATTGGCGGGCGAGGAGGCTGAGGGTGGGGCTGCAGGTCTCGGTCATGGGGGAGAGTGAGGAGGAAGCGGGCTGGGTTTACGAGGGGGAAATGAAAAAGGCGTCAGGAGATGTCCTGACGCCTTGGAGGTGGGGATTGGGGATTTCTAGCGAGCCCTTTCGTGGAGAGTTATGGGAGCGCGAGGCATTTTTAGAAGGACGCGTGCTTCCTGTTGTTTGATCTTCATTTCGCGAAGCATGGAGCGAGATTGTTCATAGGCTTCTTTGCCTTGAGTGTAGTTGTGTTGCTTGAGCGCAAGATCAGCGGCGATCTCCGGATGCTTTTCTGCCAATCCTTTCGCGATTAAGATAGCTCGCTTTTCCAAGGCCTCACGGTGTTTGGTGTAGGAGAGGGTGACTTTGTTTTCGGGTAGGGTGAGTCCTGCGGCGTAGCGAAGGAGCTCATCGTCTTTCTTTTCCCCGAGTTCCTTGAGCTGGATTTTGAGCTGATCTCGTTGAGTCTGGAAATCAGTGAGCTTTTTGCGAGCGTTCTGAAACATCTCTTCTTCGGTGGTCCCCATAGGGTTGGTGTTGTTTCCGTCGAAGTACGGGATTCCATATTGCTGGATGAGGATCGTGAGGTCCTGACGATGTTTTTGGACGAGGTCGGATTGTTTGATGAGTTCGTCGTCGAGGGCGGCGAGTGCTTTTTTGGTGCGGGCTGCTTCGATTGCGGTTCGGCGTTCGAGGTAGGCGTTGGCGACGGCGTTGGCAATGCGGGTGGCTTCTTTTTTATCGGTATGGTGAGCGATGATTTCGACGAAGTCGGTTCCGCGTACGGGGGCAGTGCGGATCTTGCTTTTGAGATCTGCGATGGCGTTCTTGTTCTTTTTGAGGTCGATTTTGAGGGCTTGAGCGGCGAGCTTCAGGGTTTCGGGAGCGACGATGGCTTCGAATTCAATCTCCACGTAGTTTAGGGGTAACTGTGATGAGTTATTGGTTCCGGGGGCGAGTGCAATCACACGGGGGTGGATCTGGATGGTGGCTGTGGAAGATGTCTTGGGTAGTTTGGGACGAGGGGTGTCCGGGGTTTCTTTAACGGTGGTCGTTGTGGTGGTGGTGGTCGTCTCGGTGGTGACTTGCTTGGCGAAGCCGATGGAGGAGATGGCGAGGGCACTGAGTGAGACGAGAGCGGAGAGGGAGGCAATTTTTTTCATGGTGGTTGGGGAGTGGTTTTTAGAGTTGAGAATGTGGCGGATACGGTTTCCGATTTGGGACCAGCGGGCCATCGCGAGGGCTTGAGAAGGAGTTGTGTGGGAATGGGCAGCTGAGCGGAGGAGGTCGGCGGCGTAGTCTTCCGGTTCGATACCGAAGTTGAGGGCGTATTGGTCGCAGGCTTGTTCCTGGGAGGCAATGAGTTGGCGATGGGCGAGCCAGACGAGGGGGTGAAACCAGAGGAGGGCCTTGACGGTTGAGGAGAGGTAGCGGGTGAGGGGGTCCCGGCGTTTGAGGTGGGCGGCTTCGTGCAAGAGAACGGAGGTAAGGCGGGGGCTGCTCCAGGTTTCGCTCTCGTTGGGGATGAGGATGGTGGGCTTGAGAATGCCGCTTGCAAAGGGGGCGGAGGGGGATGTGGTAAACTGGAGCCTTGCCTGGAGTCCAAGTTCAGAGCTGACCTCATTCCAGAGTGTGTGGGGTTTTCCCGAAGGTGGTGATTTCTTGAGGAGGCGGAGTTTTATCTGGGAATGGATGTGGGGGAGGATGACGAGGATGGCACCGAGGAGGTAGATGGTGGGAAGCCAGGGGAAGGGCGATGGTTGAGGGGAAGTTGATTCGATGAGTTGTGGAGTGGCGCTTAGGGGTGGGGCTGCTTCGAGGGCGGGGGAATCGAGGAGGAAAAAGGTTTCTACTTCAAGGAGGCCATTGTCTGTGACCTCTGGAATGAGGGGAGTTTTGCTGGCTGCAAGGGTGGAGCTTTTCTGTTCGGGGATGAGCTGAATGAAGGATGCGGTTGAGGAAAGAACGATGACTACAGGGAGGGCGAGGATCGTGGTGATCCAGAGGGATGAGCGGAGGCCGGGGTTTTTGATGAGGGGCGCGATGGCGAAGGCCGCAATGAGAAGGGCGGTGATTTTGGCCAGAGTGAGGAGATTGTGCGGAGAGATGATGTCGTGATACATGAAATCTGGGAGTAAGGATTATTTTTGCTTCTTCTGGCGGCGGGCCTCTTCGATGAGGGCTTCGAGGCGGGCGAGTTCGGTGTCGGAGATTTTCTTTTTGCCTCCTCCGAAACGGGCGGCGACGGCGTCGGAGAGGGAGCCGTTGAAGAAGACATCCAGCACCTTGGAGAGGGCGGAGTTGGCGGCGGTGGATTTCTCGGTGGCGGGGTGGTAGGTGAATTCGCGGCCGTGCTTTTCGCGGGTGACGGCCCCTTTGGATGCGAGGTGGGTGAGGAAGGTTCGGACGGCATTGCGCGAGAGAGGATCGGGCAGGGCGTCGGTGATTTGGACGACGGTGGAGGGGCCACGCTCGAAGAGGATTTCGAGGATTTGGCGCTCGCGGCGGGAGAGTTCGGCTTCGCTCATGATGTGGGGACGATGGGCGGGAAGGTTGGGGGATGTCAAACTATAAACTACGTTTTTAGTTTTTTGATTTGAGGGGGGCTTGTGTGGGGATTTTGCAACCACGCAATTTACGAAAAAGACGAAACTTGGTTGGGGGGATTGAAGCTGGTCGGGAGGAATCTGTGAAATCGATGCCGAATATTTCTTGAAATCGGTGCGAAAATTCTTGGTTTTTTTGAGGGGCTGGGGAACGACCGCAGAAAGAGCGGAAGGAGCAGAACTTGGTCGCGTATAGGGCTGCGCCCCATACGATTTATGGGGGTGATCACAGAGGAAACGGAGGCTTGGTTGGGGGCTACTCTGCGCGCTTGTGGATGGTGACGGGGGTGCGGGGCATGTTGAGGAGGCTGCGTGGTTCCTCTTGTATGATTTTCATTTCGCGGAGTATGGAGCGGGCTAGATCGTAGGCTTGCTGTTTGTTTGAATGGGCTACGGGGTCTTGGGCTCGGTCTGATTTCTCTAGTTCGAGGTGATAGGCCGTGATTTCCTCTTGCTGGGAGGCTAGTTCTTCGTCGAGGCTTTCGTGCGCTCTTTTGGTGCGGTTCTTTTCGGATACGGTCCGTAGTTGGGCATAGGCTTCGGCAGTAGCGTTGGCGATTTTGGCTGCCCTGGAACGGTTTTTGTTCTCTGCGGTTATCGTGATGAAGTCAGTCCCTCGGACGTGATTGACTTCAAAATTCTCATTCACGAGGGGGAGTGCTTGTTTTGCCCATTCCTCTTCGATTTTGAGGATCTTGGATGCAAGGGACAGTGTTTCCTTCGAGAGGGTAATCTTGGGGTTCGTTGGATAGCCTAAAAACCATCCATCGAGAGAGCTGTGGATCAGTGACGGGTTCACCTTAATGGTTGCGGTGGCCCGGGGCGGGCGCCAGTCGAGGTAGAGGAGGGTGGCGGCGCAGATGGCTGATGCGAGAGCGATGAGGGTGAGGATTTTTTGGAGGTGGCTTCTCATGGTGAGTGGGACTCTTGAACGGGGTGGGTGTTCGAAGGTAATCGGGATTTGCAGCGGGGTGAGGCGGGGGCCTGCGGTTTCTTTTGAGGTGCTGCGGAGCGGTTTACTTGACCCTTTCTCTGGGCACGAAAAACCCAGGGCGTTGCCCTGGGCTTCGTTAGGATGTCCCGTTGGGACTGAAGAGCGAGGAAGAGGCGCTTAGGCTGAAGTCTAAGCTCTGTCGCTTAGATGCCGGTGACTTTGCGCCAGGTTTGGGACATGAGGGAGTGGCCGGAGAAGGTGGGGTGGACTCCGTCGCGGGCCCAGTGTTCGGGTTTGGTGCCGGCGGCGATGGCGTCGTCGAACATGGTTTGGAAGGGGACCCAGAGGGCCTTGTTTTTTTGCGCGACTTCTTTGGCGGCGGCGCGGAGTTGGTCGAACTCGGGGAACCAGGTGTCTTTGACGGCTCCGCAGCGAAGGGCGAAGGGTTCGCAGATGACGATGGTGGTGTTGGGGAGCTTCTTTTTGGTGTCTTTGATGAGGGTGTCGAAACCATCGCGGTAGGTGGCGACGGTGCCGTCGTATTGGCCGTTCATTTTGTGCCACATGTCGTTGACGCCGATGAGGATGGAGAGGACGGCGGGCTTGAGGTCGAGGGTGTCTTTTTGCCAGCGGGCCTGGAGTTGGGGGACTTTGTGTCCGCTGATGCCGCGGTTGAAGACTTGGAGGTCGAGGCCGGGGTGGGCCCCGAGGAGATCGCTGCCGATAAAGAGGGGGTAGCCGCGTCCGAGGGCTCCTTGGTTGTTGGCTTGGTCTGCTTCCTTGCGGCTGCGGCCGGCGTCGGTGATGGAGTCGCCTTGGAAGAGGATGACGTCGCCTTTTTTGAGGGTGGGCTTTGTTGGTTTTTCCTGGGCGGAGGCGGATTGGAGGAAGGAGGCTCCGGTGGCGAGGGCGGAGGAGGTGAGGAGATGGCGTCGTTTCATAAGAGGGTTTATCTATAGATTAAGCATGGTGAGGGTGGCGAGGCCATTATTGAGGGCGTGCATCCAGACGGGGATCCAGAGGCTGCCGGTTTTTTCGCGGGCGAGTCCGAAGATGACTCCGAGACAGAAGATGTAGGCGATGAGGATGGGGGGATATTGGCGGTGGAGGATGGCCCAGAAGAAGGAGGTGAGGAGGAGGGTGCCCCAGAGGCCGAGGCGGGAGGCACGCCAGCCGCGCCAGAGGACTCCCCGGAACATGAATTCTTCGACAAAGGGGGCACCGATGGCGACGCCGAGGAAGAGGAGGAGGGGGAATTGGGTGGATTTGGCTATTTGGACCATGGAGTCGTCGGGGCCATCGACTCCGAGGTGGGGGCCGAGGATGCCGAAGATGATTGAGCAGGCGATGGTGGCGGCTCCCCAGAGGGGCCAGTGCCACCACTTGGTGCGGGCGTTGCCGAGGTATTCCCAGCCGGTCCAGCCGGGGCGGAGTTTGCCGATGAGCCAGCAGGCGGGGCAGACGAAGAAGATGGTGGCGAAGGTGATGAGGCCGATGACGTCGCCGTCGGTGGAGAGTTTTTCGGGATTTGAGGCGGCAGAGATGAGGAGGCCTTCGATGGCTGCTGCGATGAGGATGCCCACATATATGATGATCTGCCAGCCGAGGAAGAGGATGACGGCCCAGAGGAGAGTGGCCCAGCCGTTCCAGGGGGACTTGTCCGCTGGAGGAAGGGGAGGGGGTGTCAGAGCTGGAGATGATGGGGCCTGGTTGGGAGTTTCTGGCATGGGTGGATGGTGGGAACGTTCAACTTTTAAGATTGAGGGTTCAATGTTGAATTTTTGGGACTTGGTCGAGATGGAGATGAGGAAAAGTGGAGGGACACTCGGGAGAGTGTCCCTCCGTGGGAAAAACGGGTGGCGTTTTTGAGGTGGGTGGGCAAGGGTTCCCCATGCTTCGAGTGAATGGAGAATTGGTTGATCAGGAATTGGTGGAGGAGACGTTTCATCGCGTAAAATCGGCGGAGGAGCAGAAGCTTCTGGTGTCTTGCTGCGAACGTGATCCGGAGTTTTATGAACAGGCGGAGCAGGAGGTGGCGGATTCG
The DNA here is from genome assembly GCA_047629805.1 of Akkermansiaceae bacterium. Lineage (GTDB taxonomy): Bacteria > Verrucomicrobiota > Verrucomicrobiia > Verrucomicrobiales > Akkermansiaceae > SW10. The sequence continues at coordinate 21,319 of JBLHUR010000026.1, forward strand.
ATTTTGATCGCGCAGGAGGCCGAGAAGCGGTTTGAGGTGATTTCGGAGGAGGAGATCAAGCCGAAGTTGAAGGAAATGATCGATACATACCGGGAGCATGGGGCCTCGTGGGATATGCTGGAGGCGCAGCGGGATATGATGCGCCATGAGATTGCGGCGTCGATGCGGATGGATAAGCTGATCGGGGATTTGCTGGGAGATGATGACAAGGTGAGTGAGGAGGAGGTGAAGGCTTTTTATGAAGAGCATCGGAATGAATACCGGACGCCGGCGGAGGCGCGGAGTTTGCATTTGATGAAGACGCTGAATGAGAACACGACGGCGGAGGAGGTGTTTTCGAAGATGTGTGCGGTGCGTGAGGAGGCGCTGGAGGGGGGAGACTTTGAGGAGATTGCGAAGCGGGAGACGGAGAAGTCGACGGGTGAGCTGGATCTGGGATGGATCTCGCTGGATCGGCCGACGAATCCGTTTGAGGCCACTCTTTTTTCAATGCGGACGGATGAGGTGTCGCCGGTGATTATTTACGAACATGCGATGCATCTGGTGAAGGTGATGGAGCGGAAGGAGGAGGAGGTGGTGCCGATGGAGGAAGTAAGAGAAGAGCTGGAGAACAGGGCATTGGCACGGAAGCGCCGGGAGGCCTTGCAGGCGCTGGCGGGGAAGTTGCGGGAGACGGCGAAGATAGAAAAGATCGACATGTCCGGCGAAGAAGACTCATAATGAGCCGTGACTTTTAGTCGAATTGTTTTTCCTGCGCTGCCTGCCCTGACGATGGGTTCGTCGGATGGGCAGGATATTTTAAGGTATCGTTTTCAACTTTATGATGAGGCGGATGGGCGGATTGACGTGGAGTCGCACTATTTGGACTACAAGCATAGCTGGGGTGGGACCTCGGCGAATCTGCGCTTGGCGATTGATTCGCTGAGCGGGGAGACGCCGATTGGGATTCATGCGCGTGGGGATGACGGGGATTGGCTTTTTCAGGAAATCGCAGATGAGCGCCGAGTGGCGGTGGCGACGATCGAGCATGAGGTGGATGATTATACGCTGACCTTTGAGTATGCGCACAGTAAGGAGGATGACTATCGTTCGAATGCGGTGACGGCGAAGGTGAGTCGGGAGTTTAATCAAAAGAATACGACGGTGACGGGCGGGGTTTCGTTTGCTTTTGACGAGGTGCTGGCGACGGATTTCACGAACAATTTTGAGAACCGGGATAAGGATACGTTGGATGTGAGCGTGGGGGTTTCGCAGATTGTGACGCGGAATACGCTGGTCGATTTTAATTTAGGATATGGGCGGAGCACGGGGTATTTGTCGGATCCTTATCGGAGGATTTCGCAAGATCGCACGGTGGTGATTGATGGTCCTTTTGGCCCGATTCCGGTGACGGATACTTTTGATTATTCTGAGAATCGGCCGAGTGAGCAGCATCGCTTTGTGGCGAAGGCGAGTGTGCGGCAGTATTTTGAGGAGGTGGATGGGGCGTTGAAGTTGTCGTATCGATTTTTTACGAACAGTGATTCGGTGAGGGGGCATACTTTCGAGCTGAAGTGGATTCAGCAGGTGAACGAGCAGTTGAGCGTGACGCCTTATGTGAGGTATTATCAGCAGAGTGAGGCGGATTATTATTACTCTTCTTTGACTGATACGGGGGTGGATGGGACGGATTTGATCGACGGGAGTGGGGCAAATTACTCGTCGGACTACCGGCTCTCGAAGATGGAGGCGTTGACCTACGGGGTGAGGATGGCGTGGGAGGTGCGGAGTGATTTGACGCTGGATTTACAATTGGAGCGGTATGAGATGAATGGTCTGGATTCGCAAACTCCTGCCTCCTTTTTCCCGACGGCGAATGTAGTCTCAGTGGGTGCGCAGTGGCGCTTCTGAATAAGGATGACGGCGAATCTGACAGGAGGGCTTTTTAAGCTGAAGTTTCGAGCACTGGGGACACAGTGCGAGGTTCAGTTTCGGACGGAATCGGTGGAGGGAGCGAAGGAGTTTCGGCGGGTGGCACTTAGTTGGTTACGGGAATTTGAGGAGAAGTGGTCGCGGTTTAAGCCGGGGAGTTTGCTTTGTCGGGTCAATGCGGAGGCGGGAGTTCGGGCGGTTGAAGTGTCGGGGGACGAGGAGGAAGTTTTGAAGTTGTGTGAGCATACTTATCGGGTTTCGCAGGGCTTGATCGATCCGACTTCATTTCCGTTGACGCGCTTGTGGGATGAGGCGGGGAAGAGGGATATTTTGCCAACGCGAGATGAGGTTGAGGAGGTGAGAAAGTTGGTGTCGTGGCCTGCGGTGGAGTGGGGGAGTGGGGTGGTTTTTTTACCGGAGAAGGGGATGGGTTTGGAGATCGGGGGATTTGGGAAGGAGTATGCGGTGGATCAGGTGATTGCTTTTGCGAAGCAGTTTGAGATTGCGGATTGCTTGGTGGATCTGGGGCGGGATGTCGCGGCGATTGGGGAACCTCCGCAAGGGCCTTGTTGGGTGGTTGGGGTGGAGGATGCGCGGGAGGAAGAGGCGGCGGCTTTTCGATTGGCTTTCACGGGGAAGGCGCTGGCGACATCGGGAAATGGGCGGCGTTTTCGAATGATCGGGGGGAGGAAATTTGGGCATATTATTGATCCTAGAAGTGGGTGGCCTGCTGACAATGAGGTGCTCACGACATCTTGTTTGGCAGATGATTGTTTGACAGCTGGCCTACTTTCGACGAACTCTTGCATCCTAGGTGTTGATGAGGGTTTAGCTGAGATTGATTGCTGTCATGGCGTCGAAGCCATCTTGCAAGGCACTTTGCAAACTCACTACAGTTCACAAATCCACAAATATGTCCTTGGCTCTTAAATTACTCGCGGCTGCTGCTCTGCTCCTGCCTTCATGCACGGTGGTATCGACCCCGGCGGAGAGGAAGAATCTCGCTTCAAAGGTGATGTCGCCAGAGCGTGACCCATTGGGTGATGCGATGTCGGATCACATGTATTATTCGCGTGAGACTTCGCATGGCGGAAACGGAATTGGTGGCGGTGGCTGTGGCTGTAATTAAAAGATAATGAAACTCCAGATTGCATACGAACGATCGGTCAATGTGCTCGCGAGCAGTCTCGCGATGGTGGCGCAGCGCTTGCCTTTTTTGAAGAACCTGAGCCCGGTTTTCGGAGGAGCAGGAAGCGTGAATTTCGCGGCACCATTGACGGTGACTTTTGTGGGGACCCATTCGCTTTCGGGGCAAACGATTACGATTGTGCCGTTAAATGGAGCAACTGAGACGGCGACGGTGACCGCGGGAGATCAGTTCGCCTGGTCATTTAGGACGAGTCGCTATTCTCTGGCGGCAGCGAGTGGGGAGATTGATGGGGTGGAGCAGTTGCCGGCTGGCTTATCATTTGGTGGGCCGCAAAGTGGGGTGATGTTTATCGCGGGCGTGCCAACTGAGCCGGGTGAGTATGCGATCACGATCAAGGGGTATCGACGAGTGAATCGGACTTCGGGAACGACTGCACCTTATCTCGTCACGCTGACCGTAGAGCCTGGGGAAGACCCTCCGACCCCTTATGAGGAGTTCGTGGCGACTTTCTGGACAGGAGATGATTTGAATGATCCGCTTTTGGTTGATGCGATTGCCGATCCGGATGGGGATGGAATTCAGAATTTGCTAGAATTCGTTCTCGATTTGGATCCTACCAAACCAGAGTCCTTGCCGGGAACCCTCCGGATTGATCCGGAAGATCCATTGAAAATTCGCTACGAATTCCCTCTGAATGCCGCTGCCGTCGGTGTCACGGTTCGTTTGCAACAGAGCACAAATCTGGCAAACGATTGGGAAGATGTGCCCGAGGCGGAGTATACCCGTGGACCTGAAGCTCTTGTTTTGGTTGCTCCGCTGGAGGATGAAAAATTCTACCGGCTTAAGGTTGAGCTGAGTGAAGACTAGCGGATTCGCTCGGCGGTGACGGCGAGGATGAGTTTGGTCTGGAACGTAGCGAGTGTTTTTTTGGTGAGAGCGCGCCCGAGGAAGGGGATTTTTTTCTTCGACGCTTCTTTGGCGGTCGGTGACGAGTCCTTTAACGATGGTGGTGTGACCCTTTTTTATTCTGAGGGAGTTGTTGATCCGACGGGTTAGCTGGGTTGTTCGTCGCCGTTGGTGAGCTTTTGGAATTTTAGTAATTCCTTCACTTGGGCGATGAGAATATTGCGGGCTACTCGGACTTGGGGAAGGCGCTGGCGATGAGTTTTTCGAAGTCAGCTTTGACCTTTTTGAGGTCGGCAGCGGGAGCGGTCATCTTTAAAAAGACATCGCCGGTGGGGTGGGGGATGACGGCGCCGAGGAGCATGTAGTCGGGAGTGGCGACCTTGTTGCGGGACATCATGGGGCCGACCATGTAGGTGCCGGTGATGGTGACGATGGTAAGCTTTTGTTCGCCGTAGGTTTTTTCTTCGGGGGTGACTTTGGCTTCGCCCTTGAACTGGCTTTTCCAACGATCGAGGTTGGCTTTGACTCCACCGCCTTGGCCTTGGCCGAAGTGGTAGAATTTGAGGAGCGGGCCGTCCTTTTTGCCGTGGTTGAGGGCGGCCTTGACCATGGGGGAGGAGGGGGCTTTGACCCAGGAGTCACTTGCGGTGAAGGAGAAGTGTCCGACAGTGAATTTGGAGTCTTCGGCGAGGAGGAGGGAGATGGAGAGGGCCCAGAAGATGGCGATAAATTTCATGGGAGGATATTAAGCTGATTTTCGGAGTTCGCTATGAAAATTCTTTTAGCGACCGGGGTCGTGTGAGGCGGAGAGGCGGTAGAATTTTTTGAGCGGCTGGGTGGAGAGGGGAATCGTGACTTGCTCCCAGGTTGTTCCGAGGTCGTTGGCGGTGCTGTTGGAGAGGGAAAGGTGATTCCAAAAAATGAGGTCATCGGATGATTTAAAGTCGTAGAAGAGCGAGTGGTCGTTGCGGTCTTTGCGATGGGGGAAGGCAGGGGTCTGTTGGTCGTCTGAGAAATGAGGGGCGAGATTTCGGGCGAGTTTGGCGTCTGGGACGGGTGGGGTGGTTCCGATGTTTGGAAGAAGGAGATCGTCCTTACCATCAAGATCCAGGTCCGCGAGATATAGGGACAAGACGAGTGGCTGTAATTCCAGCCAGACCATTCTTGAATTCGACCGCAAGTTTTGAGGGGGCGTTTAAGGTGAGCGGATCGGTCGGTTGGAGTTCGTGCAGAAACGCGATGTCCGTCGCCGTTTCCGTTTCCGTTTCCGTAGATGAGGGCGTGCGCTGCTTCGATTTGATAGGGGGTGGTTTTTGATGTTTTTTCATAGCTGACGATGATCATTTAAAACAGACTGGGAAGTGCTTGATGAGTCTGAGTCTGGTCATTCGAGGGCCTCTCCGATTTTACCAAACCACTCGGCGATTTTGGGGACGGCTTCGTTGGCGATGATCAAGGTGCCTGTCTTTTGGCTGAGATCGAGGGTGGCACGGGCGTACCATAATGTATTGCTCCCATCGTGGCGGAGGTGGGTGATCTTACCGCCTTTGGATTGGGTGCCCCAGCCGAGGGCGTAATTGTTTGAGACCGGGGTGTGAAGTTTTTGGTAGGTGGCATGTTTGAGGAGCTTGCCTTTGCCGTGGTGGCCTTTGATCTGGTCTTGGCAGAAGAGGACCCAGTCGGGGAGGGTGAGGTGGAGGCCGCCGGCGGGACCGTAGAGGGTGGGATTGTCGCCGAGGAATCCGGTGCCGACGGGTTTGCCATTGAGATGTCCGCGGATCGCCTTGCGGCCTTCGGGAGCGCCGAAGCCGACGCTTTTGATACCGAGAGGTTTGAAGAGGTGCTTGATGATGGCTTTCTCCCAAGAGCTGCTGGTGAGTTTCTCAATGACGGCGCCAGAGATGATGTAGCCGTAGTTGGAGTAGAGGAAGCCCTCGGTAGGTTTTAAAACAAGGCCGATTTTAGTGACGTCGAGACGTGATTTGAGGCGGTCGAGGGGTTCCGGGTTGGCAGGGAGGCCGGAGGTGTGACTGAGGAGTTGTGTGATGGTGATTTTTTTTGCGTCGGGATGGAACGTGTCGGCAAACTTTGGGAAGATCTCGGCCATGGTGGTTTCCCAGGTGAGGAGTTCTTTTTCGACCAAGACGGCTATTAAAGTGGCGGTCATTGCTTTGGCATTTGAGCCGATGTGCCAAGCGGCGTCATTTTTGATAGGGATCTCTTGGTCGGATTTGGTGGTGCCGACGATCTTGATGTGTAGGACTTTTTCAGAATTGAAGGTCACTGCTCCGATTGCGGGAATGCTCGCTTCCTCCCGGGCTTTGTTCATCAGGGTGCTGAGTATTTCTAGTTCCTGAGCTTGAAGAGAGAGTAGCAGGAGTGGGAAAAGTATTTTCCTAAGGTGGTTTTTTTGGGCTGAATTGTTCGTAATCACGAATTAGAATAATTCTAAATTAGAACTTGAACCACAATAAAACCGATCTAGCTTCCCCCCGTCGATGATTACTCAAGCCCAACGAAAAAACCCCGATCCCGCTAATTTTTCAGCGGAATTGGAAGGACTTCGTATGACGAAGCAGCGTCGAGAGGTGCTTGCGGTTATTTTGGAGAAACCTGACCACCCGACCGCAAATGATGTCTTCAGCCGGGCACAAAAGAGGATGCCTTCGATCTCTCTTGCGACCGTTTATAACTGCTTGGAAGCCCTCGTGAGCCACAACCTCGTGCGGCAGGTCAATCTTGAGCGTGAATCCTCCCGCTACTGTCCAAATCTGGCCGATCATTGTCATTTCCACGACGAGCAATCCGGAAAAATCCACGATGTCGTCTTTAAAGAGGGAGTTAAGCTTGAAGATATGCTCGAACTCCCTCAAGGAACCGAAATCAGCCACCTCGAAATCAGCCTGAAGGGCAGTTTCGGCAAATAAAATTACTTTCCCCACACCATGAGTCTAACCATCGAAAACCTCCACGCTTCCGTTGACGGAACACCCATCTTGAAGGGTCTCAATCTTGAGATTCCGGCCGGAGAGATCCACGCCATTATGGGTCCAAACGGATCTGGAAAATCTACTCTCTCGAAAGTCATCGCTGGTCATGACGACTACGAGGTGACCGGGGGTCGCGTACTTCTCGATGGGGTCGATATTGCTGGGCTTGAAGTCGATGAACGCTCGCGGGCTGGGGTCTTTCTAGCCTTTCAGTATCCTGCTGAGGTTCCGGGAGTTTCAAATGCCAACTTCCTCCGTGCTGCTCTGCAGTCCCGCCTTCCCAAGGGCGAGGAGATTGATGCCGTGGCTTTTTATAAGGACATGTATGCCAAGATGGATGACCTGGAAATGAACCGCAAGTTCACGAGCAGGGCCGTCAATGAGGGCTTCTCCGGTGGCGAAAAAAAGCGCAATGAAATTCTCCAAATGATGATGCTTGATCCTCGCTACTGCCTCCTCGATGAGACTGACTCCGGCCTGGATATCGATGCCCTCAAAGTTGTCGCCAAAGGGGTGAACTCGATGCGCTCGCCTCAGCGGGGTTTCCTCGTCATCACACACTACCAGCGCCTGCTCGACTACATCAAACCCGACCACGTGCATGTCATGTCTGACGGCCAGATTGTCAAATCCGGTGGTGCTGAACTCGCTCTCGAACTTGAGGAAAACGGATACGATTTCCTCAAGACCGCATAGAAAAATGAAACTCGCTTATACCTCTTGGCAAGATGGTTCCGACTTCCTCGGATACCGCGATAACTATCCTGCGTATGAAACACAGGGTAGGAGCCTAAAGGATTTGCAGGACCATCTCGCCGATCTCTACAAAGATCTGACTAGTGGCGAAATTCCCAATATCAAATACAATGGTGAGCTCGTGACTTCATGAAGCGAGTCGATCTCCTTAAAAATTAAAAAATCTCGAATGCGAATCTATCCGTCACGGCGGAAAACACGATTGGTATCAAAGCAAATTCACTGCAGCCTGCCAGCCCATTCTCCGCCATCGCGAAATTAAAGAACACCTTGCCAAAAGCATCATCAAAAAACTTTCCCCATGAATTCCGAAACAGCCACCGTTCAACAAGTCGCCAAAGAAAAAGACGAAGTTGGAAACTTCTCCTTTCCTGAGAACCATAAATTTGATGCCGGATTCGGCCTCACCAAGGACACGCTAGACTACATTTCCAAGGTCAAGGATGAGCCCCAGTGGATCAATGACTTTCGCCACCGCGCGCTTGAAGTCTTCAGATCTAAGCCAATGCCTACGAACTGGGCGACAGAGGATCTCAATGCGATTGATTTTGATAAAATTCGCTACTATCTCTCGGATGGTGCAACTCCCAAGCGTTCTTGGGATGATGTCCCTCCTGAAGTGCTGGAAACATTCGACCGCCTCGGCGTCCCCCAGCAAGAGCGTGCCTTCCTCGCGGGAGTCGAGGCTCAATATGACTCGGAAGCAGCCTACTCGAATGTCAAAGAAGCTCTCGCTGACGAAGGCGTGATCTTCGTGACTTGCTCCGAAGGTTTGAAAGAGCATGAAGAAATTTTCCGCCCGTGGTTTGGCAAGGTCATCCCAACAGGCGACAACAAGTTTTCCGCCCTCAACTCGGCGGTGATGTCTGGTGGTTCCTTCATCTACATTCCAAAAGGAGTGAAGGTGAAACACCCGCTGCAAGCATACTTCCGCATTAACTCGGAGAACTTCGGCCAATTTGAGCGCACCCTCATTATTGCTGATGAAGGTTCCGAAGTGATGTATATGGAGGGCTGCACTGCGCCCAAATTTGAGACCGCGACGCTGCACTCGGCAGTGGTGGAACTCGTCGCCATGAAGGGAGCGAAGATCCAATACATTACGGTGCAGAACTGGTCGTCCAACGTTTTCAACCTTGTCACAAAACGTGGCCTGGCTCACGAAGATGCTGAGATTCGCTGGATCGATTGTAACATCGGATCACGTCTCACCATGAAGTATCCTGGAGTGGTCATGAAGGGCGAGCGCGCTCGCGGAGAGGTCATTTCCATCGCTCTTGCGAACGACGGCCAGCACCAAGACACCGGCGCAAAAATGGTTCACGCGGCCAACAACACGACCTCCAATGTGGTCTCCAAATCGATCTCGGTCGGTGAAGGGCGCTCGACCTATCGCGGCCAAGTCCTCATCCCGAAGCACCTCAAGGGTTGCAAAAACAACACCGAGTGTGATGCCCTCCTTATCAACCCGAAGAGCCGGACCGATACTTATCCGGCCATCACGGTGAAGGGAAACCAGCACGTGACACAACACGAAGCCAGTGTCAGTCAGGTCAGCCAAGAAATGCTTTTCTATATGCAGCAACGTGGACTCTCTGAAGCTCAGGCCATGTCTCTCGCCGTCAACGGTTTTATCAATGACCTCGTCAGCGAATTCCCGATGGAATACTCCGTCGAACTAAAGCGCCTCATCGACCTCGAGATGGAAGGCTCGGTTGGTTAACGCACAACGTACTTTTTAATGTTCGCTACTCTCACTTCTCCCGCCCTCGAAAAATACGAGGAACTCGATTGGCCAATTCGCACCGTGGAAAACTGGCGCTTTGGTTCCTGGAAAAAAGCTAATCTTTCTGGACTCGAACTCGTCGGCTCCGGTCAGTCGGCCGATCTGCCTTCTCCCGTGGAAGGATACTCACGCTTCGTTTTTCAAAATGCCGAGCTTGTCTCCGGCTCCCATGATTCTGTCACGGTGCTGTCCGAATCCTTCGGCCCCAAGTCACGACTTGGTTCCGAAAAACTGGCAGCCTTGCACACCGCGAAATCATCTCATGGGCTCTCCGTGAAGGCTGGTTCCGAGGTCGCGATCGAAGTCATCCACCTCGTTTCTGGCGAAGGTCTCCTCCTCCCCACTCTCGTCATCGAGGCCGAAAAGGGCGCGAAGATCAAAGTGATCGAGCGCTTCCTCTCCGCCGATTCGGCAGCCACCACCGTGCTCAGCGCGGTCGATGTGAACCTCGCCGAAGGAGCAAAAGTGACCTACCTCGTCACTCAGGAATTGAACGCCGCCAGCAAGCTTATACGCCTTGCTGACTCCTGCCTCAAAGCCTCCGCCGAAGCGACCCAAGCGGTCATTCATACCGGTGCAAAGTGGGTCCGCGAGGAAACCTACTCGACGGTAGATGGCATGGATGCCCGCTCTGAAATCCTCTCCGTCGCCCTTCCCTCGACCGGGCAGGAATACGACCAACGGACCTTCCAGCACCATGGTGGTCGCGATACCTACTCGAATCTTCTCTTTAAGAACACTCTCTTTGGTTCATCAAAGACCATCTTCTCCGGCCTCATCTTCGTCGACGAAGGAGCACATGGAACGGACGCTTACCAAACCTGTCGTAATCTCATGATGACCGATGAGTGCGAGGCAAATTCCATGCCTGGTTTGGAAATCAACGCCGATGATGTGAAGTGCTCCCACGGAAGCACCGCAGCGCGCGTGAGTGACGAAGAAATTTTCTACCTCCAAGCTCGCGGCATCAATGCTCGAGACGCCCGCACGCTCGTCGCCAAGGGCTTCTCCATCGAAGCGATTGAGAAACTCCAAGACGAAACTCTGGAGGCGCTCGCGCTCGAAGTGGTGGAACGAAAATTTGCGACCGTTGAGTAAGAGTTTCCAGCTGGTGGGAGGCTTGGGGCTTCTGTTGTTCGCAGCCCTTTTGATGGGACTTCCTGCGAGTGATTCCGGTGACGGATTGTTTTCTTTGGGCGGGAAACGAGAGAGCGTTTCTCTCTCTCATGCTGACTTGAAAAAGAGTCACGCCGTCGTGCGTTCGGACCAGGTTCGGGAGATTTCGGAGCGCAAGAGAAGACCACTTTCGATCCGGGTGATGACAAAATTCGTCGAGATCAATCAAGAGCCGCCTGAAAAACTGGGCTTCGAATGGATCGAGACGCCCTTTGAGCAGTAGTTTACTTCATTGGCGGAGCCTCATAGTGCTTCCGGATGTGGTGGAACTCTATGGTGAGTTCTTCCTGTACTTTGGCATACGCGGGATTACCGAAGACGCTTTTCATTTCCTGCGGGTCTTTGACGAGGTCGAACATTTGCCATTCATCGGTTTCGGGGAGGTAGAAGAGTTTGTGCGTTTCGGTGCGGACACCGAAGTGTTGGGGGACGTTGTGTTCTCCTTTTTCGTAGTAGGAGTAGTAGAGGGATTTCCGCCAATCTTTCGCTTCGCCTTTGAGGGTGGGGACGATGGACTTGCCTTGGATCTCGGCGGGCGCTTTGAGGCCGGCGGCTTCGAGGAAGGTGGGGGCGTAGTCGATGTTTTGGATCAATTCCATCGGACGTGATCCGGCCTTGGTCACTCCGGGCCAGCGGATCACGAAGGGCATTTTGAAGGACTCTTCAAACATCCAGCGTTTATCGAACCAGCCGTGTTCACCGAGGTAGAATCCTTGGTCGGAGGCGTAGATGACGATGGTGTTTTCAGCCAAGCCATTCTTGTCGAGGTAGTCCAACATTATGCCCACGCTATCATCGACCGCTTTTACGGTGCCGAGGTAGTTTTTCATGTAGCGTTGGTATTTCCATTGCACGATTTCCTTGTGGCTCATCGTGCCGACCTTTTTGAGGAAGGCCTGATTTTCGGGGCCGAAGTGGGCATCCCATTTCTTTTTTTGCTCCGGCGTCATGCGGCGGTATTCAGCCATGCCATAGCGGTCGGGTCCGGGGAGTTCGATGCCTTTTCGCTCGTCCTTTCGGACCTTGGCGTCGTAGGTCCAGTGGAAATGACGGTCGATTTCCATCTCGTTTTCGGGGAGCGTTTTACTGCGGTTGGCGTAGTCGTCGAAGAGACTGGGAGGCTCGGGAATGGTGACGCCATCGAAGGATTTGAGGTGACGCAAGGCGGGGGCAAAGGTCCGGTGTGGTGCCTTGTGCTGGCACATGAGGAAGAAGGGTTTCTCTTTGTCCCGGCTATCGAGCCACTTAACGGCTTTGTCGGTGGTGATATCGGTGGAGTAGCCTGGAAAGCGCTTGGTGCTCCCGTCCATCTGGATAAATTCGGGATTGTAGTAGCTGCCCTGGCCGGGAAGGATTTCCCAGTGGTCGAAGCCGACGGGATCAGACACAAGGTGCCATTTCCCGATGACCGCGGTGTTGTAGCCGGCTCCCTTGAGAGCCTTGGCGATGGTCCATTGGGATTGGTCGAGGCCTTTACCGGAGTTACGGAGGAAGCCATTTTTATGGCTGTGCTTTCCGGTCATGATGGTGGCGCGGGAGGGGCCACAAATCGAATTTCCACAGAAGGAGTTTTCAAAGATCGCTCCGCTGGCGGCGAGACGGTCGATATTCGGAGTAGGCGCGACTTTGGCAAGGTCCCCACCGTAGGCCGAGATCGAACGCAGGGCGTGGTCGTCCGAAAAGAGGAAAAGGATATTGGGCCGCTTGGCTGGGGCCAAGGTGGTCGCGAAAATTGAAAGGAGGGTGAAAAATTTCATGAGCTGAAGGTAGGTCCATGAACCAGATACCGGATTGTTGATTGGTGGAGAAGTGCTAAGTCTGCGATTGGTCATTCACGGGAGCAAAGTTATCCACCGGATTTACCCGAGCTTGTGATGAAGGTCCCCAAACGTTGATTTTCTCCTCACAATCTCCGGTAGTCAGGTGTTCAAAAGGACAAGTCAAAAATCAGCTTTTTCCAGTGATGCCCACAACGTGGTAGTTACACCCTCACGAACCTGGTGACTTGCCATTGCTCAAAAAGATAAGATCTTGGAGACTACCCCACTTATTTTACCTCAACATGAAATCTCCAATTCTCTTTCTCTCCGTCTTCCTTGGCACCATCGGTGCCGTTTCTGCCCAAGACATCCGCAACAAAGTCGCCAAAATCCAGGACGGAAAGGAACCCAACCTGCTCATCGTCCCCAACAAGAGCATCTTTGGGATCGCCCTCGGAACGCCGCAAGAAGCCGTCTTCAAAAAGCTGGGCAAGCCAAAGGCCTTCGTTGTCCTTGCGTCATCAGCCACCGCCGCGATTTACCAAAACTCCATCGCCTACCTTTTTAAGGATGACAAACTCTCGGGAGTCTATCTGAACCACGGTATAATCGATAGTAATCTCGTGGGTGCCTTCCACACCGAGCAGGAAACTTACCGAAATATCGGCTGGAAACTCCCCAACGGAATTCGAGAAAACCTCTCCCTTGCCAAGATCAGAAAGATTCTCGGCGACAAACTCGAAGACGACCCGACTCCCTATCAGAAAAGTTACCTCGATGGCGACCAAGTCATCCACCTCTACTTCTCCCATTACGTCGACCGGGGCGACGATGATTCAGCCTACACCCTTCACCGTATTCTCATCAAACCGAAGAAAGCGTCCACACCCGCGAAATGAATTTCAAGGCGAACTACTTCTTGACGATTGCGATGGTCATTCTAGCCGGGTGGAACCTCTCCCGTATCTTCTCTGACAGAGACGATCCCATCAGAGATTCCCCTTCTCGAATTTCCAAGGGCAAGCCTCTCATCATTCCAAACGAGAGTTTCTTCGGGATTTCCGTGGGCACGCCGGAAGATGAAGTCCTCACAGAACAGGGACCACCAACTGGCTATGTCATCCTCAATGCCCAATCCAACGCCGCGATTTACGGCAGCTCAAAAGCCTTCATCTTCACTAAAGGAAAACTCTCAGGAATCCGGATAGGATACTCTTTGATTGAGAGCAGCCTTCCTGAATCTTTCGGAAATACGGACGTCTACAGAGGCAATCAAGAGTGGGCCTTTCCCAACGGGATCACGTATGGGACCTCACTTGAAAAAATCAGGAAGGTGGTTGGCGAGCGACTGACTTCAGATTGGCTCGGCCCCAATTCCCGCTATCGACAAAAGTATCAAGACGGTAAAAGCACCATTCACCTCTACTTCTCGCATCTATCCGATGCTGCCGACGATGATGATTCCTCTTACTCCCTATCGGGATTCCTGCTAACAACCTCTCTCTAATTGTCCTTTCTACCATCGTCTTTGTCGATGCTTCCGAGTTCAGCAAAAAGGCGAAGTAACTCTACTACCTCGTCACCTTTAAGCGCACAAACTTCCGGGCCTCCCCGAACAAATTGTAAGCCCGGAGCTGTTCATCCGGAGTTGTCGCAAGCAGGGAGTCATTTTCATCCCCCCAGATTTCGAGATCCGCCGCGGCCTCAAGTTCGTAAGTAAGATCCGATTTTCTGAGATAGCGAGTATAGCGGAACTGACCATTGATGACCTCGCAAAGCACCGGGCCATTTTTCGCACGAGGGTCTAGATCGAGAGCATACTCCATGAGGTTGTCGATGCCATCGCCATCCTCATCATCCGGGGCACCCATCGTGAGATTGTTGCGCGCAGACCACGCATCGTAGCGATCATCGACCGCCACCGAGGTCTCGCTCGTCAAGACCGTCCCGCCATCAGAAGCGGTGAAGCGGAAGCGGTAAGTTCCCGGAAGAGTGAAGGAAGCACTTGGCGAAGCGGCCGTGGTGGAACTGATGCCCGCCGGAGCCGGCCCACTGATTTGGGCCCATGAAATCGAAGGATTCCAATCTCCTGCCACGCTGCCATTCAGGATCGCAGTCTCATTGATCATGATGACCTGATGACTTCCCGCGCTGATCGAGAGGCTCGTCCCCGGCGTTCCGTTGATCGCTCCAGCGCGCCAGGCAAGTCGGTCATCCCAGTCACGCACGAGGCCTTCTGGATTGATGATCTTAATCGACGTGCCGTTCCCATCCGATGTCGGATACCAGCTATCGTTGTAGGTGAATTTCTGAATATTTCCGGCGAACGGTTCTGGAAGTTGCAGGACAATCTCCTCGCCACCATTGGAAAGCTTTCCCTCATACTGACCGACCACCGGAAGACCGGCACCATATTTACTCTCAAAGCTGGCCTGGTCGTTGACCAAAATAATCCACGCTCCCGGAGCCAGCGTCATTTGCGGAAAGACAAAGTCAATCCCGTCCACAAAGCGCACGCCCTCAAGCTCCAGCGGCTCGGTGCCGATATTCTGCAGCTCGATGAATTCGAAGGCAGTCCCCTCGGCCGGGTCATACATCACCTCGGTAATGCGAAGATTCTGCATCAGCTTCACGGCCGCTATATACGCAGCATCGTCAGCTGGAGTGAAGATTGTTTCCACCGCGTCCAGACTGAGTCCAAAGACGACATCACTACTTCCAGTGCTGGTTTGATGAATCTCAGCAGCAATGACATTAACGCCGTTCACAAGAGCCCCGGTGGGAACCATGAAAGGCCCCTGAATCGTCGCATCACCACTGAAACTGGCGAGAGTGTCATACGAGGGATCTTCATCGATCCCCTGTCGGTAGAGAGCTTGCCCATTCATATAAACGACACCGCCATCATCGAACACCGCATTGATAAAAAGTGAGGTGGCCTCAAGATCACCCGTGTAAGTAAACTCGGTCCGGAAGTAGTAAGTTGGGATGAAAGGATCATTCCCCTGTGGATCGGCCAGCGTCGTCTGGAGACCTGGCGCGGGAAGATCGTCATCCTCGAAACCGATGAGCCCCACTCCAGTCGACCAGCCTGAATCATCAAAAGCCGTCTCGCGCCAGCCTGTCCCGAGATCGGTGCCGGAAGCCTCGTAGTTCCAGCTTCCATCCAATGTCATCAGCGAAAAGTCATTGGTGACCGTAGTCCCGGCGGAGCCGCCATTAGAGCGACCGGGCGTTGGGAGCACCGCGGCACGGATCGTCCCCGACCCGTCCGGAATACGGATGTATGAAGTATCCTCAACTTGAAAAGTAAAGGCCACCAAATCGATCTCTTCAAGATCTTCGGTATAAAGAGCCACGTTTCTAGAATCGGCATTCATGGAAAAGTCGAGGGCGACAAATCCGCCCCCTTCAATAAAGGTGAGCGCCGGAATGGCATCCTGATCCACCTCACCTCCGGGATTTTCAGTAAGGAAAAGCCCCCCAAGCGCGACCGGCGAATTCCCGGGATTGTAGAGTTCCACAAAGTCCTCGCAAATCACGACGCGGGGATTGGCGACCCACTCATTAATCTTGAGAAGGCGGGCATCACCGGAACCCATGGCAATATTCGCAGCATCAGGAGTCGGCTGACTCAGACCCCAGGAGGCACCACGCCCTAGTCGGCTAATACTCAGATCAGTGAGCTGATGACCAAAGGTCACCGAATCCACGACAGTCGAGCTCTCTAAGAGGAAGAAGGTCTCCCCATCACGGTCCAGCGAAAACTCGGTTCCCAACTCAATACGATAGAAACCTTTCGCTCCGATCATCGTCCCGGCCGGAAGCACCATCCCGGGAATTCCCTCGGAGCTATCCGAAATGACAAACCCTCCCAGATTGAAAGCCGAGGAACCGGCATTGTAAAACTCGACCCAATCCGCCCCGGTCGAGCTATCAGCAAGAAGCTCGTTGATCCTCACCACCGGAGGCAAGGTCGTGGTCACCGTCCAGATCCGCGAAGCATTCGGAACGGTTTGCCAAACTCCGTTAGAATCCTTGCCCAGCACCTCCACTTGATAGTCGCCAAGCGCGAGGCCAATCAGAGAAATGGGTATCACGATGTCAGTGTCGCCACTCCAGGCTCCGCCATTCAGACGCCAACGATACTCGGTGGTGAAGCCTCCCAGCCCAACTCCGGAAATACCGGGCATGTAAACCGTCAAAGTAGCACTCGTCTCATCCGTCAGAGCTGGAGGCTCTCCGGACACCGTGGCCCCTTGCAGGACCGCTGCACCCATGTCCGCACCATTGATTCCCGAGCCCATCGCAGGCGAGTTAGGAAGAAGGCGGTAGTCTCCCCCTTCGGCATCCACGAAGGCGGGATCGAGGTCCAGATTATTGCTGCCGTAGATATGCGCGGCGGCAGGCATGATGTTCCGGTCCGCCACAATATTTGGCGTGCCTCCCCCTGCGCGGAGGTGATTAGGGAAGCGGAAGACAACCGCATTATCGATGAAGATGTTCCCACGGCAAAGGATATCGCTCCCCGCATCAACATCGGGGCGGAGAGGCTCGCGGAAATTAATGGCGCCAAGAGTCGCCCTCCGAACGACATTGTTTTCGAAGATTGCATCCGACTCATTCTTCAACAGAAGCGCGTGGTCCACATTGTCGAAGACATTCCGCACGATTGTGATATGGGCATCTCCATCCGTCGCGATGGCATTCGCGGTGCTGGAGCGATCCGGGTCATCAGTGTGAATATTGCGAAAAATATTTCCCTCGATATGCGCGTCGACGCCATCAAGATCGAGACAGTCATCGGTGCCACCTTCGAAAATATTATTTAAGACGTAGATCACCGGGCCGGGCCGCCGCCCCCCCGAAAAATCGATGATATCGTTATACCCCGATGAAGTCTGGAAAACATTGCCGATGAGATTAAAATACTGATCGCCCGAAAGATTAGATCCATGGATGGCTTCACTCCCGCTTGAGGGTGGGAAATCGCAATTGATGACATTCATTTGTGGGCGACTCGCTTCAAGTACGGTTTCACTCGTACCCCGCCAGCGGACGCCATCCAGAGTCAGGCGCGCATCATCTACCTCCACCGAGTGACTCGCTGAGGTGGAGAAATTTTGATCCAATTCCACCATCCGGTTGTCTTCAGAGGTATTCGTAAAAATAACGCCATCCCAAGTGTCTCCGCTCCCCGGAATAACTGAAAATTGGATCTTCTCGTAGAACGTCCCGATGGCACGCAGCCGACCCAACACAGTGAGGCTGACCCCCTGCCCAAAGAGCAAACTCGTTCCTGGCTCGATTGTGAGCGTCACGCCCACTGGAACCACGAGATCAGAGTCGATGAGATAGGGCCCATCCACCGCCACCAGTGTGGTGTCGGCACTCAAAGTTCCCGAAAGGAAAATGGCCGTGCCATTATCATACCAAACGTCCAGATCAGTGGTCTCGACGACCTGACCCGAAGCATCCAGAGCTTCCACCATGACGCGATTGACCCCCGGGTTCAGAATCGACAATACCGAAGGAGGTTCATTGCGACCATGCAGGGAGAGATCAAAGCTGAGGTCACTGCTATCTGTCGCCGCATTGTGAATCTCTACCGCGATGGTATTGGACCCGGCTTGGAAAGCCGAAGCAGGGATGGAAAAATCGAAAAAGGTCCCTTCCTCGGGCTCGTTCACCGCGAGCTCCGCAACCGCATCAAAGGCCGCGTTCTCGGTGAGGTTATCGATGGCATAAAGCGTCCCGTTCACATAGACGGCAGCGCCATCGTCACGCTTCAGCCGGAGAAGGTAGTCCTCGTGAGCAGACGGATCGGCAATGTTGACGACCTTGCGAAAATAAGTCGTGGGGTATTTGCTGTTCCCATCGTTGAAGAAATTGAAAGGAAGGCGACCGTAGAGAATGGTGGTATTTTCATCGCTGTCTCCGTAGCCAAATTCTCCGTTTCCATTCTTCCAGCCACTGTCGTCAAAGCCGACCGCGCGCCAAGCCGTGCCCTGATCGCTGCCATTATCGAGGTAGTTCCAATCAGAACCGGCCGTAACATAGGGGGTCTCGATCAGGCTGGAACCACCGATAGACCAGGTCCCGTTGGTAAAGTTGATCAGAGCTGGCTTGCCATTCACAAGCACACTGGTGGCTTCCGAGAGATTGAATGTTCCTGAAAAAGCCGGACTGGCGTTGGTGGCCTCGACATATCCATCTTGCACCGGCAAATTTGTCGTCATGGTGAGGTTGGGATTTACCACGGATCGCACGTAACTTCGGCGGGCATCCATGAAGCTAATCATTCCCGTGAGCACCGAGGGAGGGACCCTGCTCTCCAGACAGTTCGTAATCATTTCATCGAAGCTCACCTTGGCAAAAGGCCCCTCGATAAGGTCGCGCAGAGCCATGTGATACTTCTGCATGACCTTTGGGGCACTGATAAAGGGAACGAGTGCCGGGATGACATCGCCACGCTCAATCATATCGTAAATGGTGAGTTCCGGATCCGTCACCGCACTCCCGTCACCAAGGCCGAGAATGGTGTCGAGATCGTGCGGGACTGCTTTGATCCGAGGATCAAGACGTCCGGCATACACGTAATAATCATCATCCGCCCCATTCGAAAGATTGGTCTCGGCATTTCCCAAAAGAGTCATCACGCCGAACCAACGGACCCATTGGTCGATATCCATCACGGACTCCAGATTCGGGAGATAGTTGGGGTTTTCGGTGTCCTGCACTGCTGCCAGCCAGGCATCGAGATCCGACCAATCCGCTTCAGCATTATTGGTAGATTTGTCCCAACCATCGGCTTGATAAGCGGCAAGGTCTCCATCGCGATAAGCCAGCTGATTGTCAGGGCGACGCTTGCTGTAGAGATTGCCCGCGGCATCGTCCGGGAACTGACGGGCCACCGACTCGCTCCCCTGAGGCTCCATGTGAACATAGGCTCCATAAAGAACTTCTCCGGAGTTCGCCTGGTCTGCTCCGTTCATGAAAAGCTCGACCGCGCGCGCTTTCGCCGAGGGAAGCCGCGCCGCGGCAAAGAGCTTTTGCCCGAAAAGCTGGAGGTAGTTGTATTGCGCATTGAGATTCATCTTCCGAGTGTCCTGCCAAGGCTGATCGCCTGGGAGTACGAGACGCATCGTACGAGGATTACGACTACGACTTCCCGCGCCGCGCCGGCGAATCCCGGCCTGATAGCGAATATCAGTATCATCGCCGATCTGCGCAATGAAGGTGACATTCATCTGCGCGTTGCTGTTACGATTATAGTTATCGAAGGCAAATTCCTCGTTCTCATCCGGGCTCAAAATTAGCCGATAAACCGGGAGGTCCCGATCGCTGGTGACCATCACTTCTTCGACCTGATAAAGGGCATTGGCCCCCTGCCCGCCCGACTCATCAGTCGGCCCCGGCCAAGTCCGGGAAGAAGCGCCATCAGACGCCGTGATATAGAAATCCACTACCGTGCCATCAGGAAAAGCCGGCAGGGTAACACCAAAAATGCCATCACCTGCATCACCGTCACCGTTCAAGGCATCGTCTTTCATGAGAAGAACGCTGCGGTTGGAGGAATCATTGCTATTTGTCCCATAAGAGAGAGTCGCGCTCAGAGTCTCTCCTGCGATGTCATTTAAGGCTGCCGTGATGACCACTTGATCCGTGGCCGAGGGAATGGCCGGCGTATGTTTCACCTCGAAAATCATGGGAGCAGCATCAGGAGAAAAGACTCCGTTGATCTCTCCCGGAGTTTCTTCCCCGGCCGCCGTGGCGACCCAGTTTTGCCCCGAACGATTGCTCAGGTCCGGATTCACCAATTCCAAAGACCCACCGCCCCCATCGGCGGGCGAATCCCAAACCCATCCCCGGTGGCCGCTGTCTAAAACTCCACGCCGACGCAGTGCCCAATCTCCGTCATCGGAGTAGGTCAACTCATCGATTTCCTCTCCCATATCATTTCGTAAGCGAATCTTTTCCCCCGAATTGCTCAACCTCCCGGCCCACGGCCCAAGAACCGTGGCCGTGACAGCGGGATACTTTGTCGCAAAAGCCGCCGGATCCGCAGCGATGATCAGGAAACCACCTCCGGGAATGCTCACCGAGGGAAAGGTAAAAGAAACCCCCGCATCAATCTCCCACCCCTCCAGCGATACAGACACAGTGTCGGGGTTGGAGATTTCAATGAACTCCTCATTCGTGGGCTCGGGCAGATTCTCACCCCGGGGGATATTGAACATGATCTCATTAATGACGACCTCGGCAGTCAGGGGGATCAAGGAAAAGCACCACGACAGGGCACAAACAGTAGGGAGAATTCTCATAAGCTAGGTGTGATTAGATTTCCAACGGCTGCCCGATGAAACTACCAGTTCACAATAACGTGCTATTCCCAAGAGATCATGCGAAAAAAATCGATCTCTCCCACCCCGAACCGGCCCTACGAGAATTCCTTGAAAGAATGCAAGAGCTAGAGATGGTAGTCGAAAGAACAATGAAAGTCATCACCTGCTCCCTATTGATTGCCACCGCGGCCGCCCAGTCGGTCTGGGTTGAGGCGGAATCCGCCACCGAAAATACAATCCAAAACAACGGATGGTATTCCAGCGTCAACAAGAGCGAGCTCTCGGGCGAGGACTTCCTGGCCCACTGGGGAAACCAGATCGGCCAGGCCAAATATCAAATCAAGGTGCCCAAAGACGGCGAATACGCCCTCTGGTTTCGCGCCAATCCAGTCGCTTCAAAGCTCGATGTCCGCATTGGCGAAGGCAAATGGACGACCGTCAATTTTCAAAAAGACAGTCACGAAAACCTCAACATCGCCAGCGACAAAAAGCCGGACCTCCGCTTCGTCGCCTGGGTCAGCGCGGGTCGGCAGAGTCTAAAAGCCGGCGAACAAGAGGTCAGCGTGCGCTTCACTTCGGATAACAACCACCACGGCATGCTCGATTGTTTCTGCCTCACTACTGATGCGGACTGGAAACCAAGCCGAACCCTCAAACCTGGCGAAAAACCAATTCATTGGCCTGTTCCCGAGATCACCGGAGCGAATCTCGACGAATGGATCAAGTTCGTCCGCCCCTCGACCGAAGAACTGGGATGGCGTGCCATCCGCTGGCACAGCAGCCTTTCCGAAGCGGCTGACGAGGCCAAAAAACTCAAGCGCCCCATCCTCCTCTGGGCCATGAACGGCCACCCCTGCGGCGAAACCTGAAACAACGGCGTCATTGGACGACGTGAGATCTGGTCAGATCTTAACATTCAAAAAATCGCTTCCGAATATGTCTGCGTCATCGAGGAGACCTTCTTCCTCCACCCGCCCGACTGGTTGCAAGATCCCCCCAACCCCGCCTCCACGAAGCTCTTCAAATCCTACGTCGCCAACGCGCCTGATGGGATCTTCCCCAAGCAAACTTCGACCTACCAAGGCCTCTATTGCCTCATGCCCGATGGCACCTATCTCTCCGGAAAATTCGCCCGCCAAACCAGAGACGTTGCCCACAAGGCCCTAAGCGATGGCTTGGCTGAGTGGAAAAAAGTCGCAAGTAATCCCAAGCCCGTTCCGACCAATAAACTCGCGATTTATGGCGGCGAAAAATTCCAAAAAGGCGGCCTCAAACTTCAAGTGACCTACCGTGATCTTCCCCGTGGAGATGTTCAACGCCCAGGCGATGCCCGCTTCCCAAATCCCTACAACCTCGGCTGGTATGATCTCACTCCTGCCGAGGCCAAAACCTTCCTCACCGACCGCAAGAAAAAGGTCGCGATCCCCGATCAAGTTTTCCAAAAACTCGCCCGCACCCGCCTCAAAGATGCCGTGCGCGGACAGATGGAGGATTGGAAAAGTAACGCGATCCAAAGCGGCCAACTTTTCACCCGCCTGACCTCAAGTGAAGGGAGCAAGAAAACCTACCAACTCACCGGGAGCGCCAAAATGGCCGCCGACGGACGCTCTTTCTCACCAAACTTCCACGGCACCGCCACCTTCGACACCGCAGCGGGAGAGTTCACCGGCTTCCGCCTCCTCGCCACCGGCCAACGAAGCGGCAAAACCGGAGCCAACGGCCGCGAAACCGACCTCGGCCCCGCCCCCATGGCCATCGCCCTGACTCTTTACCAACCGTAGTCGAAGGTGGCACTTTTGATCCCCTCAACCAAGCCCTCCCCAACCAAGACTCAAACGCCCATCCCGCAACCAACAATCGCGTGGAGCTCAGCCCTCTACGTGATCAACAATCGCTCGTCACACTCACGCCACCGCATCCAAAGGACTTACCACCCCCAACCCATTCGCTCCCATCGAGACATGCAGATAAATTTGATGCTCCTCCCCAGTCATACTCCTACGGAGCACGTCGCTCCCGCTCCTGTCCATCTCGCTCCGCTCGATTCCGTCGTGGTAATATCCTCATGCCCCAGAAGCTCTTGAACAACACCGAAGGCTTGGAGGTGTTTTGGACAGGAGCGTATGCGACGTCCCCGCAGGGGTGAGGGGGCGGGGGGAGCCCCCGAATCAATGGTGCGTAAATCAGTGCCCGCTTCCAGCAAATGAGTCGCAAAACTATGCCGCAAGGCATGGCTCGTCACCCGCTTCTCAATCCCCGCCGCTTCGGCAGCCTTCTTGATCGCGCTATTAGAGACTCCTCCGTGGAGATGATGCCGTCTTTTGATCCCGGATTCCCGATCCTTCGACTCTCGGGTCGCCGGGAACAAATAGAACCACGGGAAGGTCTTCCAGTTGGTTGAAAAGCCGAGTCGTTTCTCCTTTCGAAAGCACCACCGGGACTTGCTGCGCCGTTTTTCTCAGCTTCACCCCAAATCTCGGATCCTCCACCCCACAGATACTAGAAAGTATCTGGGAAGCGGACTTCTATGATGAAAGCGTTGGCTACCGACCGGGAAAGGGAGCGCGTCAGTCCAGCTTGGATTTGCGCGAAACCTTGAACGTTGGGAACTATCGCTGGATCGTGGA
>JBLHUR010000027.1:0-44395 GCA_047629805.1 Akkermansiaceae bacterium
ATCTCGACCTTCTTCTCCTCCCCTCCCTCCCTAAAACTCTGCGGCGTCACCACCAAATCCGACGCCCTCCAACTCGCCTCCCTCAACGTCTCCGCTCTCGGCCTCAACTTCTGGCCCCAATCAAAACGTTACTGCTCACCCCAAAAAGCCTCCCACATCTCCCCCCCCGTCGCAGGCGATATCCTCCGCATCGGCGTCTTCGTCAACAACTCCCGCCCCCTCGCCGCCGACCTCATCGACGAATGCCTCATCGACGTCGTCCAACTCCACGGCGACGAAACCCTCGAAGACATCTCCTACTTCCTCGACCAAAACATCCCCGTCATCCGCGCCGTCTCCGCCACCAAGCTCCCCGACTACCCCCTCCCTGCAAAGAACTTCGCCCTCCTCATCGACACCCCCGCCGGCCCCGACTACGGCGGCACCGGAAAAACCTTCGACTGGTCCCTCGCCACCGACTTCAAAAAAGCCAACCCCCAAATCCCCCTCATCCTAGCAGGTGGCCTCACCCCCCAAAACGCCGCCGACGCCCTGCAAGCCGTCCACCCCGCCGCCCTCGACATCGCCTCCGGAGCCGAAATCTCACCCGGCCACAAAGACTTCGAAAAAATCCGCTCCCTCCTCCACAAAATAACCAAGTAACCGATGACCCCCCTCCTAATCTTCCTCGGCGGCGGCCTCGGCTCCCTCGCCCGCTACGGCCTCTCCACCGGCATCCAGACCCTCGCCCAAAAAACAGCCCTCCACCGTTTCCCCCTCGGCATCCTCACCTGCAACCTCCTCGGCTGCTTCCTCATCGGCTGCCTCTTCGGATACTTCACCAACAAAACCTCGCCCCCTTGGGTCTTTCCCCTTCTCGCCACCGGCTTCCTCGGCGGCTTCACCACCTTCTCCACCTTCGCCAAAGATACCCACTCCCTCTGGACCACCGGCCTCACCCACCTCGCCCTCCTGAAAATCGCCCTCTCCGTAATCCTCGGCCTCGCCGCCGTCTTCCTCGGCATCAAACTTACCCACCCGAGTTGATCACCTTCCGCATCTTCACATGCGGAATCCCAATCTCCTCAAACACCTCCCCCTCCCGCTCATACCCCAGCCTCTCATAAAAATCAGCCACGTCCATCCGCGAGTGAAGCTCGCATTCCCGCAGCCCCTCGCTCGCAAGTCTCCCCTCCACCAACTCCATCAAGCGACGCCCATACCCCTTCCCTTGAAAAGCCCTCGCCGTCGCGATCTGCCGCAACTTCACCACCCCCTCAGCCAACTCCCGCGCTGCCAGAACCGCCACCGCTTGATCCAGCAAATAGAGCCCGAAGTGCCTCTCCGCCTGCTCCCACTTCAAATCATCCACCGTCCACCGCAGCCCCAGCGGCAACCTCAATTCCAAAAAACGCAGATGCAATAAATCCTCATACTTCGGCGACCCCACCGGAACCTCCTCTAAGCTCGCCAAATCAACCGTCGCCTCAATCTTCGGCCCAAATTTCTCCGCTACTAACTCCATCGCCGGGCCACTCCCCTCCATCCTCACATAAATCGACTTCTCCTCCCCCGTCGCCACCATCTGCAAGGCCGTCGCCTGCCCCCGATAACTCACCGAAAAAAACGACGACTCCGACTCCCCCTTCCCCAGATTCGAGATCTTCCCCATCAACGTATTCAACTGCCCCGGCCGAAACGACTTCTCCAGCGCCCCATCCAACTCCGCCACAAATTCCCGAAAACTCTCCTTCCCAATCGCCCCCGCCATCCACCGCTCCTGCCCCTCCTCAACCTCTCTCTTCTCTGCCATCACATAATCCACACTCGTGGGATCCTTCACCACCCGATCCATCACTTTCTCAAGCACCGACTCCAAAACCCTCCTCCCAAAGTATCCGAACATCAAAAAGGCTATCACACCGAACCTCAAAAAGCCACCGCACCGCCTCCTTTCCCCTCCCTCCAAAAAAAAAAAACCTCCGCTACTCCGCGTGAGACTCCCCTCAACCAAAATCCCCTAGCTTGCTGTCCCCCCAAAATCAACCTAGCTTCCCCCCTCCATGAAAACCCTCCTAGCTTTCATCCTCCTCTTCACCCCCGCCTACGCCGACCTCGTCGCCCATTACGCCCTCGACGAAACCTCCCCCTCCCCCATCGTCACCGACTCCCTCGGACAGAACCCCGGCACCCTCATAGGGACCGCCACCCCTACCAAAGGATTCACCGCCCCCCACGCCACCGCATACGACTTCCCCCTCCGCTCCGGCTTCAAAATTAACCCCTCTCCCGAAGTCCAACCCAGCGACCAATTTACCCTCACCTGGTGGTTCCGCCCCACCACCCTCAACGCCTTCGACCGCTTCTTCGAAACCCTCTCCGGCACCGGAAACGATGGCTCCGGCATCCGCATCGACCTCGGCGGCAACGGCACCCAAGTCCGTGCCCTCCTCCGCGATGGCAACGGATCCTCTAACACCACCGTCTCCAGCCCTCTCACTCTCTCAAACGGCTCCTGGTATTTCTTCGCCCTCCGCTACGACTCGCGCGATGGCACCTGCAAGCTCACCGTCCTCCAAGACACCGGCAACTCCATCGCCACCAACAATATCACCTCCGCCACCACCACCAATTCCTCCCTCGGCACCAACGCCATCGTCCACAACACCGGCGTCTTCATCGCAGCCGATGAAGCAAATGCCGCCGGCTCAAACGACTTCGGCGGAGCCATCGACGACATCGCCATCTTCCAAACCGGCGACCAATTCGGCGTCCTCTCCGATGCCCAACTCGCTCAAGTCTACAACCTTGGAGCCCTCGCCTTCGACCCTCCCGCCCCCCGTCCCACCATCACCTCCTTCACCGCCAACAACCCCACCCCAAACTCCGGCGACCCCGTCACCCTCACTTGGAATACCACCAACGCCGATTCCGTCGAAATTTCCCCCGCCGTCGGCACCGTCGCCACCAACGGCAGTCATACCTTCACCGCCAACTTCACCGAAGTTTACACCCTCACCGCCACCAACCCTGAAGGAAGCACGACATCCTCCCTACAAATCACCGTCGATGGCCAAGCGCTCCTGCCCCGCCTCAGCGAATTCGTCGCCGACAATTCCTCCCTCGACGATGGCGACGGAAATTCCACCGACTGGATCGAGATCCACAACCGCAATACCACCCCCTTCGACCTCTCCGGCTACCACCTCACCGACGACCCCGCCAACCTCACCAAATGGCCCCTCCCCGCCACCACCACCCTCGCGGGTGATCAATACCTCCTCGTCTTCGCCTCCGGCACCAACACCCCCGACTCCGCCGGCCATCTCCACACCAACTTCTCCCTCAGCGCCAACGGCGAATACCTCGCCCTCACCTCCCCCACCGGAGCCATCATCCAGGAATTCTCCCCCACCTACCCCCCTCAAAAAACCGACGTCAGCTACACCTCCTCCGGCTACCTCTCACCATCCACCCCCCGCTCCCAAAACCTCGGCAACCCCCAACTCGGCTTCGTCAAAGACACCACCTTCAGCACCGATCGCGGCCACTACGACACCCCCTTCACCCTCACCATCACCACCGCCACCCCAGACGCAGAGATCTACTATACCATCGACGGAACCGCACCATCCCCCTCAAATGGCACTCTTTATTCCAACTCCACTCCCCTCAACATCGCCACCACCACCATCCTCCGAGCCGCCGCTTTCAAAGCCAACTTCCTCCCCACCAACATCGATACCCAGAGCTACCTCTTCCTAAACGACGTCGTCACCCAGCCCAACAACCCACCCAACACCACCACCACCTGGGCCGGAAAAATCGCCGATTACGAAATGGACCCCGACATCGTCACCGACCCCGCCTACTCCGACGAAATCATCCCCGCCCTCAAAAAATTCTCCTCCCTTTCCCTCACCATCGCCCCCGATGACTTCTACGGCCCCCAAGGCCTCTACCAAAACCCCCAAAGCTCAGGCCCGACTTGGGAACGCCCCGTCTCCGCCGAACTCATCGCGCACGACGGCTCTGAAACCGGCTTCCAAATCGATGCCGGACTCCGCATCCAAGGCGGATCCAGCCGCAACCCCGACACCCCCAAACACTCCCTCTCCCTCCGCTTCCGCAACGACTACGGCGCCGGAAAACTCAACTATCCTCTCTTCAAAAACTCCCCCGATGGACGAGACGCCGTCGAAAACTTCGATACCCTCCAACTCCGCTCCGGCTACAACTTCGGCTGGACCCACCGCCACTTCTGGCAGGCCAACAAAGCCCAATACGCCCGCGACCAATTCGTCAACGATCTCTTCCTCGAAATGGACAACCCCGGAGTCCACGGGCGCTGGCTCCACCTCTACATCAATGGTATCTACTGGGGCCTCTACCACATTCACGAACGCCCCGACCAGGACTTCATGGAAGCCTACTTCGGCGGCCAAGACGATGACTACGACGCCATCAACTCCGGCCAAGCCACCTACGGCACCATCGCCGCCTTCAACGCCATGACCGACATCGCCGAAGGGAACATCGCCTCTTCCACCGTCTACGAGACCATGAAGTCTCACCTCGATATCGACTCCTTCATCGACTACATGCTCATCAACTTCTTCGTCGGCAACAACGACTGGGACGGCCACAACTGGCGCGCCGCCGGCACCGGTCCCACTGGCGTCCCCTTCCACGTCATCCCCTGGGACACCGAATTCGCCATCTCCCCCGCACGCACCGCCACCGCCCCCATCAACGGAGCCCTCAACATCAACCGAACCGGCCTCAACGGAAACAACCGCCCCACCGGCATTCACCAAGACCTCACCAAAAACGCCGAATACCGCCTCCGCTTCGCCGACCGTGCCCACTCCGCCTTCTTCAATAACGGCCCCCTCGCACCCGGCATGTCCGAGGTCATCTGGCGTCGCCGCTCCAACGACATGGAACTCGCCCTCGTCGCCGAATCCGCCCGTTGGGGAGACTACCGCCGCGACGTCCAAGCCGCCGGTGGTTGGCAGTCCTCCGACTTCGAACTCTACACCCGCAACGAACATTACTACCCCATCCAAACCTACATCCTCGGCACCTACCTCCAGCAACGCCCCGCCATCTCCCTCGACCAACTCCGCGCCCGCAACCTCTATCCCGGGGTAGACGCCCCCCAATACAACCACCTCCTCTCCACCCTCAGCATCGTCAACCCCAACTCCAACGGCACCATCTATTACACCACCGACGGAACAGACCCTCGCGATCCCAGCGCCCAAATTTACACCGAGCCGATCGATCTCACGGCAAGCGCCACCTACAACTCTCGCGTCCTCCAAAACGGAGAATGGTCCGCCCTCCAAACTACCGACATCCTCACCGGCACCGCTGCCAACTTCCAAAACCTCGTCATCTCCGAACTTTACTACAACGAACCCGGAGCCACCGAGGAAAACGAATTCATCGAATTCACCAACATCTCCGACCTCGAAATCAACCTCAGCAACCTCACCTTCACCGCCGGCCTAACCTACACTTTCCCCGTCGCTACCACCCTCGCCCCCGGAGCCCAACTTATCCTCACTCCCGCCGACTACTCCGGCTCCCTCGACAACAGCGGCGAAACCATCACCCTCATTGACACCCAAGGCTTCACCGTCGAAAGCTTCTCATACAACGACAAATCCCCCTGGCCCGAAGCCCCTGATGGAGAAGGCTTCTCCCTCGTCCGCATCAGCCCAACCTCCCAACTCGACCCCAACGATCCCGCCAGTTGGCGCACCTCCACCACCCCCGGAGGCAACCCCGGCTCACTCGACTCCTCCACCTACCCCGGCGGCGACCTCATCGCCTACGCCCTCCAAAACCGCCCCCTCATTCCAACCCAAAACGGCGTTCAAGTCCCCCACAACCTCGCCGCCGACGACCTCATCCAACAAGTCCAAACCTCCACCAACCTAGTTACCTGGAACGATTTCACTTCCCCCACCTCCGAAACCCTCCCCCAATCAGGCTTCACCCAACAAAGCTACCAAATCACCCCCACTACCCAAAGACGCTTTTATCGCGTTAAAATCACCCTCCGCTAACTCACGAAACATTCTCCATAAATTGAGCTGACAAGAACCTGTAATCCTGTTAGAAACTCCCCTTGAATGATTTGATTAGCGCCCACAACGTGATCGAAAAATCACATTCTTCACACAACACAATGAAACAGAAAATAATGAACCTTGCAGCCGCAGCTGCAATCACAGGTGCAGCTTCCGCTGCCTCAATCGGCGTCAGCTTTGGCGGTGATAACAATGGTGGCACTGCCAACGGCGCGACTGCATTCCTCGACCCAGCTGATACCGCCGGAGTCGTGTCCCAGGCAAACTGGACCAACGCCCCCGGCACAAGCGGCAGCGCCGTCGACGTCCTAAACGGAAGCGGAGCGGCATCGTCGCTCGACGTATCATGGGGATCCGGTGAAAGCTGGAACTGGAACAGCGCTACCAACACCTCCGAAGGAGAGTTGGTAAACGGATGGCTCTCAACAAACACGATCGGCGAGGCCACGACCCTGGACGTCACAGAGATCCCTTATGCAACTTACGACCTCTACCTCTATTCGGGACACGATAGGGATTCTACCGGGAGTGGGTCGGTTTACACCCTGACCGAAGCCAACTCAGCCTTTGCTCCCACCACCCTCATTGAAAACGTTGACCCCGCAGCACTCGCAGCGGATCCATTCACCTATGTCAATGGCACCGACGGCACCGGAAACTACGCCCTCTGGTCCGGCCTCACCGCATCCGAGCTGAATATCTCAATGACTTCGACCACCAATCGGATGGCCCTTTCTGGATTCCAAATCGTTGCGGTCCCTGAGCCGTCCTCCACGATCCTCCTGAGCCTCTCTGGTCTCGCCCTGTTCTTCCGCCGTCGCAAGTAAGCCTCGGTAGATTTCAGTGAAATACCACTTTTCAAAGCGGGGCAGGTTTTTCCTTCCCCGCTTTTTTGTGCCCACCAGTTACTTGGATGTATTCCGAAACAACAAAAGCTTCTCGCTATTCTGACCAGCCAAGACGTCCTGCTTTCCATCGCCATCAACATCGATCACGAGGATCGCTTTCGTATCATTGGGCAGTTGAATGCCGCTCACACTCGGGGCGATCGTAACGAAGTGATCCCCTCGCCACTCAAGATGGCAACCAGGATTCCCCCGCCAGAGACCGGTCTCCACCTGGTTTGTGTGATGGTTTTGCGCGAGAATTAACTCCACCCTGCCGTCAGCATCAAAATCACCCGCAGCGATCGCATTGACCGGCGAGAGCTGTGCTTCAAATGGCAATTCCTGCCAACGCAAGCTGATCTCCCCAAGCTTTGACTCGTTGACCCAGACCCCTGAGGAAAGATCGTTCACCTCCACTTTGTATGCGGCAGTGAGCCGTTCTCCGTAGATGTCAGGAAGACTCGCACCCGCAAATTCGCGGTATGTTTTAAAGAGCCCGCTCACGGCGGGCATTGCGCGGGTCGTTCAGCTACGACCACGCACCGGTAAAGGCCGATCCCGATCCTTCTGCCCCTTCGCCTCCACAATCCGACTGTTCCCACTGCCGTCCATATCGCCGTAATAGATCATCACAGGCTTCGCCGCAGAAGGTTGCTGATACTTCGTATTAAGGCCCGCGTTACCCGCAACAAGATCCCGGTCGCCATCACCATCAACATCTACCGCGGCCAAAGAAATCCACCAACCGGCAGACTCCCCAGCGGCCTCTAACCTCTTCAATTCTCCCTTTTGATTGTGAAAGATCATGACCGGTCCCCAGTCCGAGGCGACCGCAAGATCCGGCAAGCCATCGCCATCGAGATCGGTCCACACGGCCGCCGTCACCATGCCGAGCTTTTTGATGGAATCGGGCGTCACTTCAGTAAATTTCACAACCCCATCTGCCGTCTCATTACGTAACAAACGACTCGCAGGAGCGAGCGGGTATTTCCCCGGAATCGAACGGGCACCGATGAAGAGATCGAGGTCGCCATCTGAATCGAAGTCCGCAGCACTCACGCACGATCCGCTGTCGAGCAGGTCCGGCAACGCTTCATCCGGAGCCAGCGCCAGCTCGAATCCACCTTCCTTGCCGGGATTCAGATAAAGTCGATCACGATAGAGAACGTCGCCCGGTTCCTTTTCGCTGCTGCCAGAAACGACCAACAAATCATCATCACCATCGCCATCGGCATCGAACCACAGGGCGGCGGAATCTTCACTATATTTTGTAAATCCCCCGAGGGCCGGCTGCTCGCTGCGTACGAACTTTCCACCGTCATTACGATAGACCGCTCCCTCCTGACGATATCCCCCGCCGACGAAAAAGTCTTGGTCGCCATCACCATCGAGATCGCCATTTACCAGACAAGGTCCGAGTTGGCTAAGCTTACTCGGGAGGAGCGGCTGACGCTCGAAGTCATCAAAAACCTGATCCTCGTGCACGAATCCAGGCGGCTCGGCGACCGTGAATCGCAGGGACGGAGCAGTCGCTTCCGGAGCGGTCCCAACAGCCTCCTCCTCGAGCAAAATCTCCCGCTGTCCTTGAGCGACCCGCACTTCTTGGTAGATGCCAGAAGGCCAGTAGACCATCACTTTCGCGGCCACAGCCTCACCAAGACCAAAATGCAAGGTCGTATCATTCTGTCCCTGAAATCCCGTCCAAGGATTCATCCAGCGGGTCCGTTGCAGCCCTCTAGAATCGGTGACCACCACCTTTGCTCCGATCCCCATACGATTACTCTTACGTCCGCTGAGCTTGACCCGGAGACTGTCGGCGGTCGCCAATTCGTTGCGATAAATTTTCACCTGCTCACCGAGATCGGACACAATCAAATCGAGGTCGCCATCATTATCGAGGTCTCCCATCGCTGCCGAGTAGCTCATTCCCACCAGACCAAGCCCCCAGTCTCCGCGCTTCTCCAAACGAGTGCCACCCGAGTTCTGGAATACCAAGTTCTCCTCCTTCATAGGCGGCCTTTCCTTAAAGATTTCCCACTCGGTTCGCCCAATCCGCGCCCGTTCAAAGCTCCCCACACTCTTTGAAAAATCCGCATTCGTAAAATTCCTCACAATCCCGTTCGAGACAAACAAGTCCTGCCAGCCATCATTGTCGAGGTCTCCAAATTTTGCCGTCCAACTCCAATCGGAGCTCGCCACCCCCATTGCCCAGGCCGCCTCGGAAAACATACCAGTGCCATTGTTGAGATAGAGATGATTTCGCATCGCCTGCCGCGGAGTTCCAGTCTCCAGCAGAAACCGGTGTTTCGGAGGGAGCTCTCCCATATTGAGCTTCGCTTTGAAATGCGAACTCGCAGACATATCGACGTTTATCAGATCCGGCAGCCCGTCGTTATTGACGTCCGCGATATCACTCCCCATCGATGACCACGAAGAGGCCGGCAGCGTCGTAGCAGCCACATCCGTAAATTTGGGCACACCATCGGAACCAGCACCATCGTTACGGTAAAGGCGATCCGGTGTTGTAAAATCATTCGCGACAGAAAGATCCAGATCGCCATCTCCGTCAAAGTCCCACCAAGCGCAAGACAGCCCAAAACCTTTTTGGTGGAGGCCGGCATCCTCGCTCACATCTTTGAAACGCGGCAAACCATCGGCACCCGATCCCTCGTTGAGAAAAAAGTAGTCCGCTCTGCCGTAGTCATCCACCTCAAACCCTCCGCGGGGCTTCCGCTTAATGTCATAGTATTTGTCGTATTTCGCTAAGATCACCGGTCGTCCATTCACGGCCCGGAATGGAGGATGTTGCGTGCGCCCCTCCGGATTGTAGTAGCGATTACAAAGGAGAAAAAGGTCGAGGTCCCCATCGTTATCAACATCAGCAAATGCCGCCGCCATTGAGGCATCGACCACCCCGATCCCCAACCCACCCTCAACTTCGCTAAACTGACCCGCACCATCATTGAGCAATACCTGATTCGGCGAATCGTAGTTACATTGATACAAATCAAGGTCGCCGTCATTGTCGATATCGACAAGGCTGGCACCAGTCCCCCAGACATCCTCTCCCGAGACCGCCGGCACCGGCTTCTTTTCAAATTTTGAATCACCACTTCCAAGGTAGAGCCGATTTTCCGCCGGACCGCTCACGAGATACAAATCCAGAAAACCGTCCCCATTCACGTCACCCAAGCAAATGCCGCCCACCGCAAATCCGGAGTGGTAAAGATACGATTGCGAATGATCCGGATCGAGCGTGTGTGCAAAATCCACGCCGGTAGCTGCCGGCTCCAGTTCAACGAAGCGGTCCTCCTTCGCGAGCGCAGACAGCGAGAGGATCGCAAGTGGCAAATAGATTTTCGGCAACATTTTCATTCTGTAAGGGCAATCAACAACGACAGGTGCGGTTGTATCGCTGTTGACCGACAGCGTAGCCCTAACTCCTTCAAATCCAAAGAAGGAACCTCCCTCATCCTATTTTGGAAACATCGCTGCCCGGCTCTCGATTCAGCGCAACAAAATCTCCCCTCTCTCCATCCGCTGATACTCTTACCCCTGCGAGCTCTTTTCCATCCGCCTCAACCAAACCTTACCCACCATCGAAAGCAACTCGCGAGCCCGCCCTTTCTCCGATACTGCGCTTATGCTTATAATCCCCCCTGGCCGCAGGCGCTCGTAACGACGGGCCAAGCGGCACATCACCAATTTTTCGTTTCTCATTTCTCGCGTTAACCATGAGCCATTATCCTATTGCTTAGTGAGGCAAAATTTTCGTATTCCAAAGGAATGAAATCCTCACTCTGGGCAATTACCACGCATCTCAGCTTGTTTTCTCCTCTCAGTGCTCAGGTCATTCAGATCGAGCCTAACGACAGCATTGGAACCGCAACCCCATCGACCTTAACTGCTGGTTCAGCGGGTGGAGTCTTCTCGAACGGTAACAATGGCGATGGACCCTATGGACCCACGACAGGAAATAGCACAGGTGATTACGACTTCTTCTCGGTCCCCGCCAACGCCAGCCAGGAAATTGTCTTTGATCTGAATTCCAACATCAATGGTACCGAGGTCGATTCTCTCATCGGAATTTACAATAGTTTGGGTGTGCTGGTGGCGAGCAACGACGATGATGGAACTTCTCGCGACTCCTTCATCCGCTTCACTACTCCAGCGAACGACACCTATTATTTGGTGGTGGCCAATTGGATTCGCGGAGCCAATGGTGACGCTGGAAGTTTGCCCACTGATCCGAACCTTGAAGGAACGGGGCGTGGGGTGCCCGGAGGCGGGGTTGATGACTACGAAGTGGTGATCTTACTCGACGGTTCAGTTTACCTCACTCACAGCCAACCGGGTTTTCCGGTGAGTGGTCCCGATGAAATTGCGGAGGGAGGATTTTCGTTAAAGAATGAAGGGACCTCTCCCGCAACAATCACCGAGCTCAATATCACGGGTCCAGGCGCGGCAGCCTTCTCAACAGATCAGACTCTCCCCTTTACCATCGCCGCAGAGGCTACCGCCGAGATCGGGGTATCCTTTGATCCCAGCGGATCGAGTGAAGCTTTCTCTGCAAGCATCGAAGTCGTCAGTGATGACATCATCCATCCATCCATCCCCCTTTCTTTGACGGCGAAAGCGGTCGAAGGGCTCCTCTTTAGACTTCCATTCGACGATCCTGCAGGGTCTCCAACTGGTCAATTTGGATCTCCAGCGGAAACTGCCGGAAATGGCTTTGGTGCCGCCATGGTCGTAAATGCCGGAGCTCCTGCTCCTGTTTTTGGACGCCCCCCGATCGCAGGCGACGAAGGTTTCTCCACGATGTTCAATGACGCAGGCGGGAGTGGCAACTATGTCTTAACCGCAAATGACTTCCCGAATACGCCATCCTTCACCTACTCACTCTGGATTCGTCCTACTGCCGGAAGCGGGCAAGACACCCTCTTTAATCGTGACCCGGGGTTTAGTCTCGCAGATTCCATTTTCGGTTGCACCTTGGGGGACGCTGGAGAAGTTGTTTTTAGAATCGGGGGCGTAGACACGGTGATTTCGGAAGCAAATGCCGCCCCGGATGACGCCATCCGACACATCGTCGTGACCCATCTTGACTCGACCGGCTTCGGTGATTTCACAGCAGATCGGACCCGCCTCTTCATCAATGGCGTCATGGTCGCGGAAAATACCGAGACCTTTGAAATCCCAGAATATAATGGAGGCAGTAATTCTCGTTTGTGGATCGGAACCCGCTCTGCTGCGGGAACCGGATTCAATGGCGATATGGACGATTTCCAGCTCTACAATATCGAACTCGATCCGACCGAAGTCGAGGACCTCTACAACAACCCGGGAACCGTGCTTGGAGAGGCTCCCAGCGCTCCTCTGGAGATCACCGCATTTTCCCGTTCGGCCGATGGCAATACAGTGCAACTTACCTTCAGCTCCAGAGCAAATAAAACATACTCTCTGGAGGCTTCATCCGATTTATCCACATGGAACGAGGCGACTGACTCGATTGCATCAGAAGGAATCTCAACCACCATTAGTTTCGAGGACTCCTCCATATTCACCTCCGAGACTCCCAAAATGTTCTTCCGCTTGATCGAGGCCCCTTAGTAGATCCCCCACCCCTCGGCGGCCCTGCAACTCTACGTGAGCTCTCTTTCCTCTCGATTAACCAAAGCCTATCTCCCTCCACTGATCCCCCTGCCTCGGACCTCACACTTAACCCAGCAAATACTAAAAGCCACTCGCTAGCCCGGCGATTCCCCACCATACTCCGCTCGCAATGCCACTCTCCGCCAGCGTTCTCATCGATGGACCCTCAGAACTCGTCTTCGACTACGCCATCCCGGAAAATCTGAAAGTCCTCCCCGGCTGCCGCGTCCGCATCCCCCTTCGCAACCGCCCCGCCACCGGTACCGTCCTCCGCGTCGCCGATAAACCCCAAGGAGACTTCGCCCTCCGCTTCCTCACCGACCTCGTCGACCCCGAACCCCTCGTCACCGCCCCCCTTCTCAAACTCGCCGAATGGATCTCTTCCTACTACGGCACGCCCCTCGAGCAAGTCATCCGCTCCATCATACCCTCTTCCATCCGTGGTGAAAAAGGCTCCGCCAAAACCCGCCGCGCCGCCGTCCTCGCAAAGCCCCCGTCCGAGGAAGAACTCACCACCCTTGCCAAACGCGCCAAACGCCAACACCAAATCCTCACCCTCCTCTCAGTTTCCGACAAACCCGTCCCCATCACCGAACTCGGCGGCCCCTCCGCCTCCGCTTCCCTCAAAGCCCTCGTCGAAAAAGGCTGGATCAAACTCATCGACCTCGAAGTCCGACGCGACCCCGACGCCAACGAAACCTTCGTCCCCTCCGAGCCCCTCACTCTGAATGAGGAGCAAGCCGAAGTCCACGAAGCCGTCGTCAAAAGCCTCAACTCCGAAAAACCCAAACCCATCCTCCTCCACGGCATCACCGGCTCCGGAAAAACCGAAGTCTACCTCCAAGCCACCCAAGCCACCCTCGACCTCGGTAAACAAGTCATTGTCCTCGTCCCCGAAATCGCCCTCGCCCCCCAAACCGTCCAACGTTTCAAAGCCCGCTTCCACACCCTCGTCGATCAAATCGCCGTCCTCCACTCCCACCTCTCCCAAGGAGAACGCTTCGACGAATGGCACCGCATCCGCTCCGGCAAAGCCCGCATCGTCATCGGTGCC
This sequence comes from Akkermansiaceae bacterium, assembly GCA_047629805.1. Taxonomy (GTDB): domain Bacteria; phylum Verrucomicrobiota; class Verrucomicrobiia; order Verrucomicrobiales; family Akkermansiaceae; genus SW10. Next base: position 13,674 of record JBLHUR010000027.1, read on the forward strand.
CGCTCCGCCATCTTCGCCCCCCTCAACAACCCCGGCCTCATCATTGTCGATGAAGAACACGAGCCCGCCTACAAACAAGAAAACCCACCGAAGTATCACGCCCGTGACCTCGCCGTCGTCCGCTGCCACCTCGAAAAATGCACCGTTCTATTAGGCTCAGCCACCCCCTCACTCGAAACCTTCCAAAACACCCAGCTCGGCAAATACCAACTCGTTAAACTTACCGAACGCGCCGACGGAGCCTCCCTCCCCCTCACCCGCGTCGTCGACATGCGCATCGAAGCCAAAAAGCACAAAGGCCGCGACGCTATCGTCTCCGAGATCCTTCGTACTGCCATCGAAAAACGTCTCGAAGACGGCGGCCAAGTCATCGTCTTCCTCAACCGCCGCGGCTTCGCCCGCTCCCTCCAATGCCCACCCTGCGGCCACGCCATCGAGTGCAACCACTGCTCCATCCCCCTCACCTACCACCGCGGCGACGAACGCCTCGTCTGCCACATCTGCGGCTTCCAATCCATCGTCCCCCGTCTCTGCCCCAACTGCAAAGACCCCGCCATCCGCTTTCAGGGTTACGGCACCGAAAAAGCCGAGACCATCCTCCGTAAAATTTTCCCAACTGCCAAAATCGCCCGACTCGACACCGACACCACCCGCCGAAAAAACACCCTCCGCGACACCCTCCGCGACTTCCGCGCCAAAAAAATCAACATCCTCCTCGGCACCCAAATGATCGCCAAAGGACTCGACTTCCCCAACGTCACCCTCGTCGGCGTCCTCAACGCCGACCTCTCCCTCTACGCCCCCGACTTCCGCGCCGGCGAACGCACCTTCCAACTCCTCACCCAGGTTGCCGGCCGCGCCGGTCGCGGAGCGATGGCCGGCGAAGTCATCATCCAAACCTCCACCCCCCACAGTCCCTCCATCCAATTCGCAAGACATCACGACTTCGATGGCTTCGTCGCCCAAGAACTCGATGTCCGCCAACAATTCGGCTACCCCCCCTTCACCCACGTCGCCCTCCTCCTCGCCCGATCCTCCCACGAACGCCGCGCCGAATTCACCCTCCAAACCCTCCACCGAAAACTCGCCGAAAACCTCCCCGACGGCATCATCCTAGGCGACCCCATCCCCTGCCCCCTCACCAAATCACACTCCCAATTCCGCTTCCAACTCCTCATGCGAGGCCCCAACCCCCGCGCCCTCTCACACCACCTCAACAAAATCCTAAAAGCCACCCCTACCCCCGAAGACGTCATCGTCACCGCCGACTTAGACGCCTACGACCTAGGCTAAATTAAACCACCCCAAGGAAGGGCTGTCTCTAGACTGCCCACCCCTCCCTTGGCCAACGGCCAAATTCATACCAGCATGGGGCAAGCAAAGTGCCGCCCCATGTGAAAAGGGTAACCACGCGAGTTGTCTGAAGGACAAGGTCATCAGGGCCGCCTTATGAAGTTCGTCTTCAGCGAACAGCTCGGTCTCTGCCCCACACCCAGCCCGTTGGGCTGGGCTGATAGAAGGAAGGCCTTTGGCCAAGAAACCCCCTAACGAAGTGCCATTCACCGAATGCGGCATATCCGACACAAAAAAATGTTCTACCTCATCACCTGAATCCACCTCCTCCATCTCACCCTCACCCTCCGAGTTCTCCCCCTCACATCCTGAAACAAACAGCAAGAGGACGACCGCAAAGAACCTCCTCCGACCAAGCTTCTGCTCCTTCCGCTAATTCTGTGGTTAAAATCCCAGTCAGGGAACCCCACTCACGAAAAATCGACCCGCCCCCGCTCAACCCGCCCTCTCCCCTCCCGGATCTCCGCCCGGCTCTTCTCAAAAAGCCCCCGATGCTTCGTCACCCTCCCACTCACCCTCTTCCGCCAACACCGAAAGCTCGACGCCTTCAAACTCCCCCGCATCACCTTAATCACATCCGCCTCTCGATACCCCGTCTTCTTCTCAATTTCGTCAAAGGTCGTCCGATCCTCCCAAGCCATTCGAATAATCTGATCGCGCAGCGCTTCGGTCATTTTCATCCCAACCCATCAACCTGATTCCCAAGAAGGCAAGACAGGATCCCCTAAGAAATCACCTGCCGACTCAACATCATCTCAAACCCCATCTCCCGACAAACCTCCATCAAGCTCACAAATCGAAGCAATCTCCTCCAAATACCGCCCCCTATCTTAAACCGGCGAACTCAGCTCAAAACTCTCCTCCACAATTTCCAATCCCCGACACAAGCGCGCCGGAGTTGAATCCGCCGTCACCACCCGATATCCCTCACCATGCAGCCGCCAAACAATTTCCAAGCCCGCCGGAGCCCGTGTCCCCGTCACCAAAATCACCTCCTTCCTTTCCCTCATCTACACCGATAGCATAGTCCGACTTCCCTCCCCTCACAGTATCGTTACCATCAATTACAAGAACAGAATAATCAATACCCATCATCTCCCCAACCACCCTAGTCTCCATCCATGAAGATTCGTCAAATCGCAACCTACCGACCCAGTCGGCTCATCTCATCTCACGATATCGACACCTCCCTCAACCTAAAAAAAGGCACCGCTTTAAAACTCAGCGGAGTCCACACCCGTCACTGGACCTCCCCCGAGGAAACAATCGCCCAGATGGGTGCCAAGGTCCTCCAACAAGTCCTCACCCAAGCCAAGCTCGCCCCTTCCGACCTAGACGCCCTCATCTACACCGGAGCCTCCCACGCCCAACCCGTCCCCTGCACCGCCGCTCTCATCCAACAAGCCGCAGGCCACCAAAAATATTCCTGCTTCGATATCGATGCCACCTGCCTCGGCTTCCTCAAAGCACTCGAAATCGCCCACCTCTACCTCGCCAGCGGAACCTACCAACGGCTCGTCATCGTCGTCTCCGAATGTGCCTCAAAAGGTCTCAACCCAAAGTCCCCAAAAAGCTATAGCCTCTTCGGCGACGGAGCCGTCGCCTACCTCCTCGACCGCGACCAAGGCCTCAGCATAAAACACCTCGGTGCACACTTCGCGACCTACGGCCAGTTCGCCTCCGAATGCCAAATCCTCGGCGGCGGATCCCACCTCCCCGGCTACCAACATTGCGCTGAAAACCACGACCAATTCCTCTTCGAAATGAATGGCCGCAAACTCTACCTCGAAGCCGCCCGCCTCCTCCCACCCCACCTCGATACCTTCCTAAAAAAACAAAATCTCACCCTCTCCGACATCGACTGGGTCGTCCCCCACCAAGCCTCCCGCACCGCCATGGCCCTCCTCGCCAAACGACTCAAAATCCCCAAACAAAAAGTCATCAATATCCTCGCCGATCACGGCAACCAAATTGCCGCCTCCATCCCCATCGCCCTTCACCATCTCCTCACTCAGCGCGAAGTCCTCCCCGGCCAAAAGATCATCCTCATAGGAACCGGCGCTGGCCTCGGTCTCGGCACAACCCTCCTGGAAATCGCAAAATGAACATCCTCGTCACCGGAGCCAGCGGATTCCTCGGCTCCCACCTCTCTCACCAACTCGCCACCGCCGGCCACCAAGTCTACGCCACCGGCCGTAACCAAAAACGCCTCGCCCAACTCAAAAACTGCCACCCCATCCCCTGCGATCTAACCACCGCTGACGGTCTTCAAAAACTCATCACTCTCTGCTCCCAAATCCCCTTCGACGCCATCGTCAACTCCGCCGCCCTCTGCCACTCCTGGGGCCCCCTCTCCACCTTCATGGCCATCAACTACCAAGCCGCCCTCGACCTCTTCCACCTCGCAAAAAAGTTCCAAATCCCCCGCTTCATCCACCTCAGCTCTCCCAGCATCTTCGCCACCCTCAGCCACCAACTCGACATCCCCGAAAACACCCCCTTCCCAAAGCCCCTCAACCACTACGCCCACTCGAAACAACAAGCCGAACTCGACCTCCAAACCCTCGCAGAAAGCCACCCCTCCTCTCTCACCATCCTGCGCCCCCAAGCGATCTTCGGTCCCGGCGATCCCACCCTCCTCCCCCGTCTCGTCGAGGTCAACGCAGACCGCGGTATCCCCCTCATTAACCAAGGCACCCACCTCCTCGACATCACTCCCGTCGAAACCGTCACCCAAGCCATCCGACTCTCCCTCAACCACCCAATTTCTCCCGACCCGCAAATCTACAACATCTCAAACGGCGAAGCCCTCACCTTCCGTGCCCTCGTCGAGAGCCTCTTTGACCAAATCAAAATCCCCATCAAATGGAAACCCCTCCCATACCCCATCGCCCGCCTCGCCGCCTCTCTCTTGGAAAAAAAAGGCCACCTCTTCCGCTCCCAAAAAGAACCCCTCCTCACCCGCTACTCCCTCTCCATCCTCGCCCACTCCCGCACTCTCTCCATCACCAAATTCCAAACCGAACTCAACTTCTCCCCCACTCTCTCCGTAAGCAAAGCCCTCTCCCAACTCACCCATGATTAAGTCGCTCGAATTCCTCACTGTCGGCTCCTGCACCTTCCCCGACTTCATCTTCCGAAAAGGCGGCAAATTCAAACGCCGCCGCTTCCCCGCCCAGGTCGCCCTCATCGAAGACGACCAACTAGGCTGGCTCCTCTTCGACACCGGCTACGCCCCCGCCTTCTTCCAAGCTTCCCAAAAGTGGCCCGAAAAACTCTACGCCCTCACCACCCCCGTCACCCTCACCGAGGACCAAGAACTCCTCGCCCAACTCGCCTCCCGCAACCTCTCCCCGAACGACATCTCCCATCTCTTGCTCTCCCACTTCCACGCCGACCACATCGCCGGCCTTCGCTCATTCCCAAAAGCACAATTCCACTACCACGCCCCCTCCCTCGATCTCCTCACCAAGCTCAGCCGCTTCCAACAAGTCCGCCAAGGATTCCTCGCTCAACTCATCCCCCCCGACTTCTCCGCCTGTTCCCACCTCCTCACCCCCAGCTCACTCAACACCCCAACTCCCATCTTCCCCGATTCAGCCTACAGCTGGATCGCCCTCCCCGGCCACGCCCCCGGCCACTGCGGCCTCCTCATCTCCACCCCGGAAAGAAAGATCCTCCTGGCCGCCGACGCCTTCTGGACCCACCACGAACTCGAAGGCCAAACCAAAATCACCCGCATCGCCCGCGCCATCCTCCATGACCCCAGAGCCTACCAAAAAACCCAGACCGCAATCCGCCACTGGCTCGACAAATCAACAACCCACCAAGCCTACCCCTCCCACGACTCCTCCCGAGTCCCCACTAAGATCACCTTCTCATGAAGAATCCCCTCCAACTCTTCCGCCTCCTCTCCGCCTACCTGGCGCAAGGCAGGCTCGACTCCCATCTCACCCCCCAAAACCTCCCCCACCACCAAAACAAAAAACTTACCCGCCACCTCCGCCACATCTGGAAAACCTCCCCTTACTACCAAGCTAAAGTCCCCTTCGCCGACCGAGCCAACCTCGCCGCCTACCCCCTCATGGACAAAGCCCGCATGATGACCAACCTCAGCGAACTCAACACCGCCGGCCTCGACCACGACGAACTCATGGCCTTCGCCTTAAAAGCCGAAGAAACCCGCAACTTTGACCTCCTCTTCAAAGGCCAAAAAAACAAATTCACCGTCGGCCTCTCTACCGGCACCAGCGGACACCGCGGCCTCTTCCTCGCCTCCGAAAAAGAAAGCCCCCAATGGGCTGGCCGCATCCTCAAAAAAGCCCTCCCCAGCTCCCTCTTCACCCCCACTAAAATCGCCCTCTTCCTCCGCGCCAACAGCTCCCTCTACGAAGAAACCGGCAAAGGAAAAAGTCGCATCCAATTCCGCTTCTTCGACCTCTTCGCCCCCTTCCCGGAAAACCTCGATGCCCTCATCGACTTCCAACCCGACCTCCTCCTCGCCCCCGCCTCCGTCCTCCGCGAAATTACCCGCTCCCAAAAGATTACTCCCACCACCCGCCCCCTCAAAAAAATCATCTCCGTCGCCGAAGTCCTCCCCGAAGAAACCCAGACCGAACTCACCGCCTTCTTCAACCAAACCATCCACCAAATCTATCAAGCCACCGAAGGCTTCCTCGCCACCACCTGCTCCCACGGAACCCTCCATCTCAACGAAGACCTCATCCACATCGAAAAGGAATGGCTCGACCAGAAAGCCGGCATCTTCATCCCCATCATCACCGACTTCCACCGCACAACCCAACCCATCATCCGCTACCGCCTCAACGACACCCTCGTCCTCAAATCCAGCCCCTGTCCCTGCGGCAGCCCCCTCACCCCCCTGGCAAAAATCATCGGCCGCGAAGACGACCTCCTCCAGCTCCCCAACAAAAACGGTCAACTCATCACCATCTACCCCGATCTCCTCTGCCGCCTCATCGCTCGCTCAAAAACAACCCTTCAAGACTACCGCATGATCTCCCAAAATTCAAAACTCACCCTCCAAATCACCCCAAACGAACTCCCCCAACAAACCGCCATCCAACAAACCCTCCAAACCTACTTCCACTCCCAAAACCTCGCCCCCATCCAAATCACCTTCACCAACTACACCCCACCAAAACCCGGCGAAAAACTCCGCCGCGTCATCAACCTCTCCAGTCCGGAGGCAGCTCTCTAGTCTGAAGGACAAAGTCATAAGAACCAGCCAATCACGCATTCCTTTAGAATCCCGGTTTATCACTCGCACGCGCCGAGAGATTTCGGCTTCTTCTCAATCAGAGAATTCCCCCGCTCACGAACTGGCTCTTCGTCATCATTCAGTCGATAGATCCAAATCCCTCTCTTAATCCCTCCCTTCAAAAGCGCCGCCCAAGCATCCAGAAACCCCTGACATCCCACCCTCCCATCAACAAACATTCGAATCGGCATAGATCGATCTCCCGCTCTCTTCTCCACCATCCCAGCAAGTTCCAAGAGCTCGATAAAGCCCTCAACCTCGATTAAATTCAAAGCACCCGATTCATCCCGGTGTGACAGCTGCCCGCTCTCGCCAATCATCAAGTCAGTCAGACCACGACAAATCCTATCAATCTCGCCCTGTTCATCGAGGTAAAGCTCCATCACAAGATCCTGACACATCTCCGAATCCGGCGTTGCTTTCACCGCAAAAACAATCACCCCAATCCCCGCCTCCACCGCATTCCGAATCACCGGCTTAACCTCAGAAAATCGAATCTCCGGCCCCGCCCAAATTCTCAGCGCACGCAACCCCTTATCCTCATTTCTCTTCTCCAAAAAATCTCCCAACTCCTCCTCCTTCCCACCAAACCAAACTCCATCCCGCCGATACTCCCGACTGCCATCAGCAACCCTATCGAAACCCTCGCATGAAACCCTCTTCAATCTCCGCCCGGCTCTTCTCAATAAGCTCCCGATACTTCGTCATCCTGCCAGATAGTATCTTACAGATTAGCATTCCCACCTCAGCCCAAGAACTACTTTCAGAACACCCCAAGTTTCTCACCCTCATCACCTTGCGAGGAACCACCGCTGATTCCACCCTCAAAGAAACTCGATAGAACTCACTTTTCGTTTGTTCGACCTACGGCATCAATCTAGACTTCGATGGATGCGTTTCCTCGTCCTGGCCATTCTTCAAATCTCCGTCGCCTTTGGTCACGGAGATCTTCATGAGCAAATCACAAAAATCTCAGCACAAATCACTGAGACTCCCGACAACCCCCAGCTCTGGCTCACCCGCGCCGACCTCCACCAAAGTCATCGCAATCCCAAAGCCGCCCGGCACGACCTCCTGGAAGCCACCCTCATTCAGCCACCTTTCCCTCTCGCTTTTCTAAAACTCGCACAGTTCGAACGAAAGCGCGGGGAATTCCCTCTCGCTCAAAAAGCTCTCAAAAAACACCTCTCCCTCGTCGCTGATCCTACCCCTCAAGCGCACCGGGAAAAAGCTCTCCTCGCGGCCCCCGCCAAATCCATCATACTCTGGCAGCTCTTTCTGAGAAATACCGCAGCCCCCTCCATGCAAGATTTCGCTCTCGCCGCCCAGGCCGCCTTCGACGCGGAAAACCAGAAAGCGACTCGCGAGTTTCTCATATCCGGCCTCAACCAACACCCAAAATCCATCCAACTCCACCAACTTTACGCCCAAACTTCCCTTGTCCAACACGATGTCAAACCTGCCCAAAAATCCTTCAACATCCTCAAGCTCCTCTACCCAAACCTCCTCGTAAAACTCAACTACGAGGAATCCCAAATCTGGACTCAACACAAACATCCCACTCACGCCCACCAAGCTCTTCTTGCTGCCCTGAAAGCCTACCACCAACTCCCCGCTCGCCTTCGAAAGAACCGCGACCTCCAGTATTTCCTCGCCAAAATCAAAGCCTCTCTCCAGAAATGAAACCCCTCTTTCTCCCCACCTTATTTTGCCTCCTTATCACTCACGTTTTTGCACAACGACAAGTCATCCTGCCATTCGATTCATCCGGCTGGGCCTCCACCCGTGCCCTCGATCAGAACAACCAACAGGTAGATCCCACCCTCGCCGATCCTGACTTCTGGCAAACCTGGCTCGACCAAAGTTTGGGAGATTATTTCAGTCCACTCACCTACGACGGACCCGCTCTTCAAACCGACCAAGCAGCCCCCTTTTTCGCCGGAAACGTCCCCGGCATCCAGGGCGGCACCTCACTCGACGCCCCTGCCGATTCCACCTGGACAAATGGTTACTTTTTAAAGGTCATCGATGGCGGCGAATTGGGCTACCAAAATCTCGATGTCAAGATGCTCGCCCGAGACGCAGCTGTGATCTACCTCAATGGACTGCCGCTTACCTTAACTCCGAACGCGAGACCGTTGAGCAACGGGAACCTTAACGTCAGCGAGCCAGGCGATGGGGTTTCCCTCCTCGATCTACCCCGCATCACCTTCCCCCCTGAAAAGGTAATTCTCCGCCCCGGCCCCAACCTCCTTGCCATCGCCGCCGCCCGCGTCTCCGAAGAAGCCGAGGACTTCGGCTTCAAATTACAAATCACCGGTGAACCCGGAATAGTCCCCATCTCCTTCGTCACTCAAAATATTATCGGAAACCGCCTCCACCTTCGCTGGGCCACCGCCGACCGCCAAAAAACAATCGTCAAAATCAACAACACGCAAATCATCGAAGGCGACTCAGCCGTTCGGAATCACCACTTCACCCGCGAATTCAGTCCCGGCTCCCGTATTCAATATGACATACTCAAACCCGATCTCCAATCCTGGGAAGGTGATTCAACTTCCGGTATCATCTCCATCCCAAAAGCCATTATTTTCAGTCACGTAGATTCCGGCTGGCACTACCTACAAGTCCGCAACGCTGAAGGGAACGACATCAACCCCTCCCTCGCAGACACCGACTTTAATCAAACCTGGTTCCAACACACCCCTCCCGGCTTCGGTGCCCCACCTTTTAAAACCATAAACTACGACGGCCCCGCCTTTATTTCAGCCTCAACCCCCATCCAATACGGGGAAGCTGCTGGCTTCCCAAACTTTGCCACCGAACTTACCCCACCTGCCGGAGGTGAAGGCCACACCCTCTGGCTTCTCAGATCCATTGACGGAGGTCCCAACGGCTTCGGAGAACTCGAACTCGACGTCCGCGTTCGAGATGACTGTTTCATCTACCTCAACGGAGAACTTATCGGCCGTACTTTTTTCGATACGCCAGCAAGCGACACTTGGATCGCACATGCAAATTCCACACCACAACCCCAACCACTCACCACAACCTTTAGCAACGCATTCGGCCGACCCATCTTTCTGAACCCTGGCCCCAATCTCCTCGCCGTCTCCGTCCACAGCTCCGAGTCAAATCTCACCTCTCTCGGATTCTCAGCCGAACTTAAAGTGGCCCAAAAAACCATCCCCGAAATCCGCGACTTTCAGAAAAACATTTCCGCCAACGGATTCCACATCAGCTACCTCACCGGAACCCCTCAACCAACCATCGTCAGCTTTGGAACAAATCGCACCCATCCAGAGACCCACCAAATTTCCGGTGACCGGATCTTCCACCAATTCGAGCTCGCCGATCTAAAAGGTAGCACCACCTACTTCTACGAAGTCCTCCGCGGTGACGGAACCCCTTTCCCTGATCCCATCATCGGCCACTTCACCACTCCCGACTCCACCTTCATCGAAAAATCCTCCTCAGGCTGGCAGGTCCTCCACTCTCTCGACAACGAAGGCCTCGGCATCGACCCCGCCCTCAGCGACTCCGATTTTAATACCACATGGATGACCCTCGGCATGAACGACAGCCTCTACGATGGCCCCGCTTTCACCCCGGATCAAACCACTCCCATCCGGGTCTCTGGCGGCTGGGCCGGCCCAGCCGGAACACTCCTTCAAAACCCTGGCGCAGACCGCAGTGGTGCCGTCTACCTCGTCCGGCAAATCAACGGACCACCCAGCGGCATTCGCAACCTCGATTTCGACCTCAGTAGCGCCCGCCCCTACCACCTCTTTCTAAATGGCGAGCTTATCATTAATAGCCTTGGAGTCACTCAGTCTGAAAATGCGTGGAACTTCTATTGGGAAAACCGCATTCAGCAAATTTCCAGGAAACCCGCATTCCTGCTCCCGGGAAAAAACATCATCGCCATCTCACTCCACCCATTCGATCAAAACAACTTTCAACTCGTGTTCGACATGGCTCTCACCGGCGTCCCAGGATCATCAGATATGATTCCTCTCGCAGATCCCGTGATCACCGACTCCACCACCACCATCCAATGGCTGACGCAAGCCCCTACTCCCAGCCTCATCCGCTACGGCCCCAGCCGGAATGACATATCCAATTCCATCACCCTTCCCGATTCTTCCAAAATCCACGAAATCCCCCTCCCAAATCCCCCGACCGGCCAACGCCTCTACTACGAAATTCTCAAACCAGACGGCTCCTCCTACGATCCCCCCTCAATCAACAGCTTCATCACCCCAAAAAAATCTATCATCCCCCTCAAAAGTGACTGGTCCTACCTAAACCCCCGCGACCCCGCCACGGATCTCTCCATCGACCCCGCCACCCTCGACCCCGACTTCTATCAAACCTGGTCCACCCAAAGTATCGGCACCTACCAGGGCAATGCCACCTACGATGGCCCAGCCTTCAGCCCCCCCTCACCCGCTCCCTTCGGCCCCAATTTTACGATTGCTACCACCATCATCACCCAACCAGCAGCCGTCTGGTTCCTCAAAGAAGTCGACGGCGGCCCAACCGGCTTCCACCAACTCGAACTTAACAGTAATAGTGACACCTCAGTCACCGTCTTCTTGAACGGAAATAAAATCGGCGAAACTTACACCCCTATCGCCAGCCAAGCCATCTGGGGTCAATCCAAGGGCCTCTACAACCGAGGATCAATCATCCAGCTTCCTTCCGACCTCATCCTTCCTCCTGGACCCAACCTCATCGCCGTCCAAATGCATATCTCGCACAACCGTGATGACGACGTCTTTGACCTCGCCCTCACAGGCACTCCCTTGCAAGACGCAACCACCCTGCCATTCGCCCTGCAAACCACCACAACGACAGCCGAACTGTCTTGGGCCACCTCTCAAGCTCAATCCACCCGCCTCCGCTGGGGACTCTCACCTTCCGCACTCCTCGATTCCACCGAGATTGCCGGAAACCGCACCTTCCACCCCCTCCCCCTCTCCAACCTTGCCCCGGCCACCACCTACTTCCTTGAAGTCCTCGATCCATCCGGAAACAGCCACACCCCGCCCACCCTTACCAGCTTCCGTACCAAAGATCACCTCATCCTCGCCCGTCAGAGTTCCGGCTGGTCCGTCCTCGAAAACATCTCCGAAGGAACCTTTGCCGATCCCCTCACCAACGACCCCGACTTCCTCACCACTTGGTTCAATCCAGCCTCCTACGACGGCCCCGCACTGACTCTGAACCAATCCTCCCCTTTCGTTTCCCAAGATCGACACCTTCGCCCCGGTGAAACCGTTCTTCAAACCATCGATTCCAAAATCCGACCCATCTGGCTCCGCAAAGAAATCGACGGCGGCGAAACCGGATATCATTCCCTCACCCTCGATGGCATTCTCTTCGGAGGGATCGCCACCTATCTCAACGGGCAACCCCTCTTCTCCTTCTCCATGCCCACAAATGCCAACCTCGGTGCCTGGAATCAGGCCGCCTTCTATGACTCAAACACCAGCGGCAACTTCTCCCTCAACCTTCCCGTAAACTTCACCATCCCTCCGGGACCAAACCTCCTCGCCATTGCCATTCACCCCTATGATCTCGAGCACAATACCAGCCTCACCGCCGAGTTCGAACTCCGCGGCATTCCTCAAAAGTTCTCCATCACCCAGCCCACACTTGGAGGTCTTAACTTCACTAACATCAACCTCAACTGGACCACCACAGCCCCCGCCGCCACTCGCGTCAGATATGGTCTTGATCCCCTCTCACTCGAACAAGTCAGTGAGAACTCAGTTCTCCAAACCACTCACCAAATCACCTTTCCCAAATTTATCGAAGGAGGCTCCTACACCTTTGAAATTCTAGCCACTGATGCCCTCGGCAATCCCGCCACCTCCGTCGGGACATTCCAGATCCTCCCTCAAATCATGCGGCTTCCCTTCCTCCAAAAAGCCTCCCCCTCCTCAATGACCATCAAATGGCGAACCCGGGACCCCGGAGAAGCCCTCCTCCGATATGGACCCGATCCAAACCACCTCGATCAAATCCTCACCGGCGCCAACGCCCCGGCCCCCCTCACCTTCTTTCCATCCTCCCTAAACGGAATCATCACCGACCACACCGTCACCATCACCGGCCTCACCCCCTCCACTAAATACTACTACCAAATCGCCTCCGACAACTCCCCCGCACCCGCCCGCGATCTTGACCAATTCTTCATCACGCCCCCCCTCCCCGGAACCCCCGACAAAACCCGCATCTGGGTCGTCGGCGACTCCGGCCTCCCCGGACAAGGCGTCCAAGATGTCAAAGATGCCTACCTCCAATACGCCGGAGAAAACCCCGCTGACCTCTGGCTCATGCTCGGCGACAACGCCTATAATTCCGGCACCGATTCCGAATACCAAAGAGGCCTTTTTGACATCTTCCCCGAACTCCTCAAAAACACCCCCGTCTGGCCCACCATGGGAAATCACGAGGGATATTCAAACCAATATTACGGCGTCTTCGAACTCCCTACCAACGGCCAAAGCGGCGGCGTCTCCTCCGGCACTGAAAAATACTACTCCTTCGATCACGGCAACATCCACTTCATCTGCCTCAACTCCGAAGAAGATCCTCCCGGAATGATCGACTGGCTTAAGAACGACCTGCAAGCCACCCGAGCAGACTGGATCATTGCCTTCTTCCATCATGGCCCCTACACCAAAGGTTCACACAACTCGGATGCCGAGTCCGAACACTACACCTCACGCGAAAACTACCTCCCCATCCTCGAAGACTTCGGCGTCGATCTCGTCCTCTCCGGCCACAGTCATCAATACGAACGCTCCCATCTTCTCGATGGTCACTACGAGATATCAAGTTCCTATCGAATCGAGAAACACGCCCTCGATCCCGGCCCAGGCTCACCTCTCGGCTTCACTGATCGCCAGACCGGCCTCTTCCAATACACATCCGAATACGCCCCCTACCAAAAACAGCTCACCACCCCCCACTCCGGTCAAATTTCAGCCACGATCGGTTCCTCCAGCAAGCTAAGTAGTTGGTCGACTTCTTCAGGCCAAGATCGAAACGCCATCACCAACCCCACCCCCCACCCCGTTCACGTCTCCACCATCCGCGCCCTCGGCTCAATGATCATCGATGTCGAAGGCCACACCTTAAAGGCATCCTACCTCGACTCAAACGGTCAAATCCGCGACCAATTCCAAATTCAAAAAGTCCTCGACGAAAGCCCCGCCATCACCTGGTGGCAAGAAAACTTCGGAGACGAATCTTACCCCTATTTCGCCGACTGGTTCGCCGACGCCGACCACGATACAAACAACAACCTCACGGAGTATATTCAAGGCGGCGACCCCCTTCAAAGCGACCAACTCATCGAAGCCACAGGCACTATTGATGGCCTTGACAACGGCCAACCCGCTCAATGGTTCGCCATCGAATACAACCTCCGCGAGGGAACGAATGCCACCGTCGAATATTCTCGAAATCTCATTGATTTCTATCAATCCGGAGTTGAGACCCGACGCATCGCCGCGCCCGACGCCAACGGGATCGCCCGCTGGGAATCCCGCGTCCGGCGCACCAATCAACGCTCTCTCTTCTTCCAGATCGGCGTCTCCCGCTAAGCTCAGCATCCAATGAAGATCTGGCAACCCCTCACCCGCCCGCCCCTTCGCACCCTCATCCTGCTCCTCGCAGTTCTTAGCCTCATCGCCCTTGCCTACCTCATGTTCTCGCCCGGAAAAACGATCCGCGATGGCCGCCACGACCTCGGCAAAAATGGAATCTGGCTCCAACACGGCTGGCTCGGCCACGACGATTGGTTCACCGAAAACAATCGCGATCCCGCACTCTTCCGAAACGACACCGCCATGCAAAACCTCGCCACCAAAATGGCAACCCACCGCATGCAATATCTCTTCCCCCACCTCTGCCCCTGCCACCCGGACGGCTCCAACAACCAAGTCGACTCCGCCCAAACCGAACGCTTCCTAGACCACTTCTCCGACTTCCAGGTCATCCCCTGGATCGGCGGCGTCCTTCACAATCACTGCTCGCCCGACTCCCCCGGCTGGCGAAAAAATTTCGTCACCTCAGCTGTCGATCTCCTAAAGGTCCACCCTCGCCTCGCCGGAGTCCAAGTCAACATCGAACCCCTCCCCAGCGGTGATCCCGACTTCCTCAAACTTCTCGACGAACTCAAAACCGCCCTCCCTCCCGGCAAAATCCTCTCCGTCGCCGCCTACCCACCTCCCACCCACTGGCATCCCGCCCCCGAAGTCCATTGGGACGAATCCTACTTCCGCGAAGTTGCCAAGCGCTGCGACCTCATCGCCCCCATGATGTATGACACCGCCATCCGCTTTCCCAAAATTTACCAACACCTCATCAAATCATGGACGCAAGAAGTCCTGAATTGGTCTGGCGACACCCCTGTCCTCCTCGGACTCCCCGCCTACGATGACGCCGACACCGGCTATCACCGACCCGATGTCGAAAACCTCGAACACGGGCTCAAAGGAATCCACGCCGGCCTCTCAAGCTACAAAACCCTCCCGAAGAACTACCAAGGCGTCGCCCTCTACAGCGAATGGGAACTCGACGATCGAGAGTGGCAACTCTTGACCCGTGAGTTCTCCAAAACCCAAAGATAGCGCGGGGATTAAAGCTACCGCTTAGCTGCCTCAAGTCTCGTTTTGAGAGCTTCAGCCGCAGCAGCCTTCAGCACCTTAATCGTATCGGAATTCTTTTTTGCTCCGTCAGGATCTTGGTGAGACACCTCGGGTGTAAAGTCGATCTGATCGGTGCGGAAACTGTGGAGTGGCTGCCAGGGAATTCCGTTAACCTTGAGATTTCCCATAGGGGCTCGGGACCACGCGTAACGCACGGAGACGGGCTCCTTGACGAGAGGGCTGGATACGAGGATTTGCTTATAGCGCTCATTCTTATCTTTGCTTTCCACGTAAACGGCATCGGCCATGTAATAGGTTCCTGAACTATCGGCGAGGGCGAAGCCCTCTAGCTCTGAGCCGAAATCGTCAACCCGGACGGGCTTGTCAAAAGTAAGCAGGATCTTGCCTTCCTCTGGCACGGTGGAGACAAGCTCTCCGGTCTCCCAGACAACGCTCTCCATCTCATAGATGTTTCTCAAAGCCCATCGCGCAGTGCGGAGGCCCAGCTCCTTTTTCTTCTTGGTATGAAGCTGGGGAATTTTTTGATCATACGCAGGAATGAAAACGGTGTCGCTTTGCTCTTCGGCATCCAGCAGCCCCAACCTCTGGGATTCACGAATGTAGGCGGCGGTCGAAAGCCCACTCTGCTCAAAGTTGAGCCGCGTCTGCGCGTTCCCACCCGCACACAATCCAATGATCGCCACAGGCAGTTTCTCCCCAAAGTCATCCCGCCAACCATCAACCATGAGCTTCATAAGCGTGCGATAAAACTTCGGCTTACAACTCGTGTTCATCATCGCGTTGTTAAAGCCCTGATGGAAGGCCACCCCTTTGATGTTGAGCCCTTTGAAGACGCCAAACATCCCATTGTAACAAGCAGCGGCATCGCTGGGACTGCGACCAGGAACAGACCAAGTGCGAATGCTTCCGTCCGGCTTCCTGGGGCGGCGGCGTTTCTTTGTCACGCCTTTCTCTTTATCAGCGGCCAGGTCCTTCTGATACTTCTCCTCGGAGGATTTCCACTTCTCCATTTGAGCCTTAAAAAAATCATCAAAACTAAACTCCGCACGACGGCCATCGACCCACTTCAAGTATTCCGCAGCCATCGCATCATCTGCAAACTTATGACGAGGAACGAGGCTTTCAAGCGAAGCTCCCCCCCGTGAGTTATCGATAATTCCAATCGGAATTTGCAGGGCCCGCTGCAATCGCGAACCAAAAATAAATCCGATTGCGCCCATCTCGAGCGAGGTCTCCGGCGTGACGACGCGCCAGTTCAAATCGTCAGGATCCCCGTCGAAAATAAAATCATCATTGAGATCCGTCTCGACATACTCGGACTCCGCACCGGACCTGATCTTGATATGACGCAAGTGCGGCAGATGAGCCTGAGCGGATTCAAAGCCAGCCTGATAAACAGCCTTCAGGCCGAAGGCCATGTTGCTCTGCCCGTTCATAACCCAGACATCGCCGATCAAGATATCCTCCATTTTGACCATCGTCTCTCCCCCTGTGACATTCAGCGTCTGTGGATTTGCGTTCGCGGGCTGTGGGTCGAACGTCACTTCCCAGCGACCCGCTTTGCCAGCGGACTTACTGGTCGCGGTGCTCTTTCCGAAATCGACTTTCACCTCTGTCCCAACCGGCGCCCAGCCCCAGATCGTGATGGCTTCATCGCGCTGAATGACCATGTGACTTCGAAAAATGCCGTGCACCTTCAATTTTTCAGGAGCAGTTTCCGGCTTCGTTTGTTGAGCAGAAGCAGTGAGGACAGAGAGAATCGCACACGTCAGCGCGAGGATAGATTTTGAGATCTTCATTTTTTAAAAAGTTTCGAATAAACTTGGTCAAAATCACGCCATGAACAGCTTAATCGAACCGGTCTGATCGAGTTTCTTACGCGCCATTTCAAGATCGAGGTCGCCGTAGTGCTCCATCGGATTTCCATGAGCATTGAGCAGAGTGGTATACCAGTTACCGAGAGTTTTGTGGCCTTCGTTACCAAGGTAAGGAAGGCGAATGTAACGGCCCGCAATATCCAAATTGCAGTTATTGCCGGCCATGATGACCATGGGGGTTTCCTTGCCAACCCCGTGATGGGTTTCGCCATTCTCCGGGAAATACATGATCATCGTGTTGTCGAACATACTGCCATCTCCTTCGGGAGTCGCCGTGAGCTGCTCGACGATCGTCTTGACCTGATTGACGTGGCTGATCCGGATCTGCTCTCTGGTCTTCCAGGCGGGAACTCCGCCGAAAGCCTCATCATGCCCCAAGGGGTGAATGCCGACCCGGTCCGTTTCATTTCCAGGGAGGCCGGTGACCGGGGTTCCGAGGTCATCGATGGTATAGGTGACGACGTTGGTCAAACCAGCTTTCAAAGCGGAGATCAGAACGGAGGTCATGGCTCCCTGTTTCTCAGGAGTGCTCGCATTCGCTCCGCCATTCGCATGCACGGGTGCAAGATCGGGGAGATGCTTGGCAAGCGATCCGGAAAGCGCGATCAGCTTCTTGTTCCGTTCGCGGATCGCATCGATTGATTCGATCTGCATCTCCTGACGCTTCTTTTCGTGCCCTTTGATACCACTCATCTTTTGACCTTCCTTGCCCTGCAAAAATGAGAGCATGTCATTGTCCGAATTCACCGCTTCCGGATTCAAGACAGATTTAAAAAGTTCGCTGCGTGCCGTATCGGGATCGGCATAGCAGTAATTCCGCGTCTGCGGCGCCGGTGCGGAATACCCTGAAACAATGCCGGTGCGACCACCGGCGAATGAGAGTTCGACGTGTCCGAACGCGGAAGGAAAGAGCTTGGCCAGCTCGAAGTCGATCGTCGCCCGCTTGATGGCGCTGAGGGAGTTTCGATTTGATTTAAAACACCCCATCACGGAGGAGAACGAGTAGTGAACATTCTCACTCATCTTGGCCGAGAGCCCCTGCAAGATCGTCATATTCTCCTTGTGCGCGTCCAGGCCACGCAGCCACTTGGGGAGTTCATGCTTGTCCAGATCGACCATGAGCGGCTCCTTCTTCTCGTCCAGCGCCTTGTCCTTGGCTGAAAAATCGCGGAGCGCAATTTCAGCGGGACGGATCCCGCTCGACTTTCGAATAAAGATGAAGCGCTTTGGAACCCCAGTTGCAATGCCACTTGAGGCCGCGAATAACTGATTGAACGATGGCGCCAAGGCCATTGCGCCGGAGCCCAGCACTGACGTTCTTAAAAAATCTCTGCGCTTAATCATCGGTCTAGTTCTCTATGGGTTTGTGGTAAATGAAGGAATCTGAAGTGAGCAGCGAGACAATGACAGCATCAAAACTGCCACCCTTATCGAGATACGCCTGTTCGGCGTCGATCAGGGTCTTCGAATCTGAAAGGAACTCGTTGCGGCCCATGAAGTATCGGAAAGCATGGCGGATGATCGACTGACGAACCCGTCGCGATTTCCCCAGGCGTTCCGCCAGATCAATCGCATCCTTCACCTCACCATCCAAGGACTTGTCACCCGTCCCCTTCAGGTATCCGGAAGGATCGACTGGCAGCGTCTTGTAAATGTCCCGGGTATCAATCAGGAGTTTCCCCTTGTCAGGACTCTTCTCAATGAGCTTGTCCGGATATTCCAAAGCTTCATTCAACCTGAATCTCCCAAAGTCGTCGTAGCTCTCAAAGACGTTGCCGAGCGGGTTCATGTCTTCGTGACACCTCCAGCAGTAGTTCGTTTCAGTGACACTCGCCAAGCGACCGCGCAGGGTTTCACCATGGTCTTCTGGAATGACGGCATCGACCGTGATGGGCACGTCGGGGATGGTCCCGGCGAGGAGCTTTTCACGGATCCACTTGCCGCGATGCACGGGGTCTGTCTCGGTATTTTGGGCATGGGCAATGAGCCAAGCCGGATGAGTGAGGAGGCCTTTCCGATTGGCGACCTTGGCGGGCTGGCTTGTTTGATAGTCCCAGTCATCCATGCGGAAGTTGAAGAACTTGGACACGTTATATCCACTCATGAAATCGTTTCCGTAGCCCCGGTAGAGATCGTAGGGCGCTGCCTCTTTCTGCCCCTTGTCCAAGCGGGCCGTGATGGTTTCCATCGACTTCTTGAAGAGTTGAATGGTATTCCCCTGACGGTTTCTGGCCTCCAGTTTATCCGGATCAACGCTCCGCATTTTCACCTCTCTCAGGAACTCCTTGTGCTTGAGCAAATCTTCATTCTTAAAATTCTTCCAGTCGAGGTCCTTGAAACGCGCATAGATGCTCTTGATTCTATCAGAGGCGGCCTGCATCCGCTCATTGTCTCCGTCATGGTAGACAAAAAACTCCTCAGTGGTGAGCAGCTCCTCAAAGACGTTTTGATCGTTCTCCAAAATATACTCGACGAGTCTGTCCGTCTCGTTAAGGAGACGCGAGGTCGCATTGCCAAGCCGGTCTCCGCCAAACCGTTTCTCATCTTTGAAAACCGTAATTGCTGAGGGATACCCGAAAAACTCGCGGAAGAAGCGCAGCTTCCGAATCGCGGTATCGGTGCTGTTGTCCTGATAATTCTTATCGGCCAGGATGGGATCGATGAGATAGATCGTCTCTCTCTTCTTCAAGATGCGCTCGACTTCACGCTGATAGTCCTCGCGGGTCGTCAGTTTCCCGCTCTTAGCCGCCTCCACCAGCTCCTCATCAGGGCTCTGATCCGTCAGGGCATAGGCAATGGCATAACTGGCATCGCGGGGCGAAAGCATTCGTCGGCCATGCTGATCCGATTCTCCTTTTCCAAATTCCTGACGATAGGAAAATTCACTCGATAGAATGAAGGTTTGGATGAGTTTCTGGACCGCCTTGAGCTTACCAAGCTTCGACACGTAAGATTTCGAAAGGGCCAGATACTCCTCTGCTTCTGTTGCAGAGGGTGACCGTTCCAGGACCTGCACGCTGAGTTGCTCGATCAAATCTGCCAGAAGTTGGTCGGCCGGTGGTCCCGCCGCGATACGCTCTTGCTCGAATCCCTGCTCCCATTTCGCCATGCACTTTTCGATGATCTCATCGTAGTGATCCCCTTTTTCACGACACCTCATGATCGATTCTTTGAGCACCTCCATCTTCGCATCATCAAGCGGCTTGTAGACAAGCGGCTTAATCTTACGGCCCTTGTCTTTGATCACCTGTTCACGAAGCTCGGGCATGTAATCCCGGAGAATCGTCATGCGCCCCTGGATCTTTCGCTCATGATCGCCAAAGTAGAACCAAATTCGCTCACACAACTCCCGGAGTTCCTCGTCAGTCTTTTTCTCGGAAACAGGATCCAGCAGGAGTTGATGGATGGCACTCTCCCCCTCGAGTTTTTTGATCGTTCCCAAGGCAACGTGAGTCGGCGCTTTTTTGTATTTCTCGCCCTTCGCAAGCGCCTTGATCGGCTTGAGTTTTACTGGAGTGAATCTCGGCAGCAACGACTCATTTTTGCTGCCGTAGAGATCATCGCAATAGGGAGCGATGAAGCTCTCCAGAAACTCGCAACGCGAGACCAAAGTGGTATGATGTCGGTCCTCAAGAGCCATGATCTCATTAATGGCCGGAAGATATTTCTTGTTCCTTTTCACCAAATAGCCGGTGATGTAGTCGGACGTTTTCTGAGCATTGGTCAGCATGCTCGACAAATGTCCGCCAGTAAGGTCTTCATTGGCATAATACCTGACGCCGGAAACGTCAGGCAGAAGAAAAGGATTCGCCAAACTAAGGTCCCTAATCTTGCTACCACCCACCGCGGTCACCATTTTACCCTTCCGCTTAATGCGGGAGGAGACCCCCAGCATCCGCTGAAATTTGGCATTGAAGATGTATTCACTGAGCAACCAGCGACGGTCAGTGGTGAATGCGGGTAAGCCTTTGTATTCGCCGGAAAAAAGCTTCTCGTGATCGACGTAGTTCCCGAATTCAGGCTTCTGCAACTTATCCTCCAAGGTCGAGGCTTTGTGAACGCCAAGTTCGGCCGAAATCACCGACAAGAGAGCTTTTCGTTCGTCCGCACTTGGCTGGCTCTTTTTTTTCGGCGGCATGTGCTGAAAATAGAGCTGCTCCTGTATTCGGTTCAAAAGATCCAGACGCTTCGGATTCTCTAACTCGCCCAGATTATCCAGTCTGATATCGCCCTTCTGCGTATCCTCATCGTGACAATTGTAGCAGTAATTGTCCAAGAGGTCGTTTGTCTCCTCCGAGACCCGAAAGACCGGGTCTGCAATGGCATCTTTGTCTGACGCTGCCGCGCATTCTATGAGGCAGGGGTGCAGGATTACCGTGAATACGGCTGGGATCAATCGGGCTCTTCTCATTCTAGTCACTTGAAAATTCTTTTTGCCGGCAGGTCATCGCGATTCCACCGAACGAAAGCATTCCTCAAAAAACGGGATATGACTGACGTTGTCGTTTCGGTGAATTCAATCCAAATCGGCTTCAGGATTCTACTCCATAATACCCGTTTGCCTATCACGGAGAAATGACATCGGGATCTTTGATTGGCTGATGTGGGGACGAAACCTCTGATGAAGCGGTCGGTGCTTGGATTTCCATGAAGCTGAAGACATTGAAAACCAAGCCTCCGCCACCGAGGGCTACCGACTTGTTACTTCAAGGCTTTTTGTTCCCGGAGAGTATTTGATCCACCGATTTTGCAAATATTCGTGCCATCTTTTGCGCACCATGAGGAGTGGGCCGAACGCCTCCCCGAACCCGGTCTTCCGAAGCTACAAAGCCGGCCGACAAGTCTGCCACCACGATCGGTGATTGCGACGTCGAGTGCGCCTCTGCGAATCGAGAAATTTCACCATTCAAGCGTGCTGCGGAATCGTCCTCTTTTTCAAACGGGGGGATTTTGGCGAGAACGATCCTGACGTCCGGGTTTTCCGACCGGAGCGCCCCAACCATTGTCTTGATGTTCTTCAGGATCTCATCCGGCAAGATGGCCGGAGGTTGGCCTGCCGAAACCAGGTCGGTGGCCCCGATATGGAGAATCGCCAAATCCGGGGTATTTCGTGCCACCGCCTTCGAGATGTTTTTTGCGAGCCAGGCGGATCCTTTACCCCAATGGCCCTCATGATCCGGGTCGTATTCATGATTGGTGGGCTGCCCCTTTCCGTCATCGTGTTTGCGACGAGTCCCGACAAAGTCAATGAGGTGTCCTTGGCGGCGTAAGATACCGTCAAGATAGCGACGGTAGGAATGCTCCGAATCACGCCCTTCGGTGAGGGAACCTCCGACGAGCATGATTTTCACCGGATCAAGCGGCTTTGCGGCCATCATTTTCGAAACAAGCGGATCGAGGCCTTTTGCGAGAACTCGATATCCCTCCTCGGTCAAGTGGGTGCCATCCGTGAATAAGCTCCGGTTGATCGAGCCATCAGCCAGCAGGAACTTGTCCTGAAGATCCAAAAAAGCCACTTCGTCCGGGTTTCGGGTGAGCTTGGCGTTGATCGCATTGGTCTTCTGACAGTTGGCCCATTTCGTCTCATTAGCCACCGGCAGGATTCCCAGCATGATCACCCGGGTTTGAGGCAGCTTACGGCGAAAGACCTGCGCAACCGCCCGCGCTCCGGCCGCGACATCTTCGGGCGGACAATCGGCACCCAAGCCCCACTGCACCTTGCCGCCCGCACTGGCTTTCACGACGAAATTATTGGTTCCACAAAGAAGCACCGCGACCTTGGGCTGCGGCCCGCGATCAAAATCGATATTCCCGTTGAGCGCCCGATAGAGCATCACCGGTGTGATGTCTCCGGAGTTTCCCATATTAATGGGGCGATGGCGTGAGTAGTTTTTCCTCCAAACCTCTTTGCCAGTGGCAGGCCCCAGGGACCATTGCAGGGTGATACTGTCGCCAAAAAATAGAATCTCGGCTTGGTCTGAGCGAACAAGCTCTTGGTTGACTCGCTGGAATTGCCCTTGCCAGTAACCGTCCTTGATGGCCGATGGAACAAAGGTACTGGGAGAGGCTGGAATTTCGTCCCAAAAAGAAAGGTCGATTTTTTCATGAGAAGCCTCTTCACCATGCAAAGGGAGAGCGACCGCTAAAATGAAATGAAGTGGGGCGGCGATGAGTTGGACAAGACGTTTCATTGGCGAATAGATTCCATAGCCTACTCCTCCACGCTTATTGAGCAAAGAGTAACCCTTCCACGACTTGAGATTGCGAGTCATCCCGATGATGCCTAAGATCACTTCGAGATGCCCGCAGTCCTAATTGTCGAAGACGAGCCCGCCATCGCGGACACCCTAATTTACGCCCTCGAAACGGAAAACTTCTCCGTCACCCACGTCACCACCGCCCAAGCCGGCCTCGATCATTTTTCCCGCCACGCCCCCGACTTCGCCGTCCTCGACATCGGCCTCCCGGACTTCACCGGCTTCGACCTCTGCCAAAAGATCCGCAAGCTCTCCCAAGTCCCCATCCTCTTCCTCACCGCGCGCGATTCCGAAATCGACCACGTCCTCGGCCTCGAACTCGGAGCTGACGACTACGTCACCAAACCCTTCTCCCCCCGCACCGTCGTGGCCCGCATCCGCGCCATCCTCCGCCGTGGCCAAAGCGTAACCCAAACGACCTCGTCCCTCCTCCACCACGAGCCCGCCACCATGAGCATCACCTGCTGCGGCCACTCGCTCGACCTCACCGCGCACGAATACAAACTCCTCGCCATCCTCCTCGGGCAACCCAGCCGCGTCTTCACCCGCGAGCAACTCCTCGAACAAGCCTGGGAAGACCCCGGCTCCGCCATGGACCGCACCATCGACGCCCACATAAAATCCCTCCGCGCCAAACTCCGCCTCCACTCCGAAGACGCCGCCGAAACCATCCAAACCCGTCGCGGCCTCGGCTACACCTTGGTTCTTTAATGGAAGGACATCGCTCCCGAGTGTCCGCCCCCAGCCAAGCTTCTACTCCATTCTGCTTTTTCTGTGGTCAGAAACTCTCAACCAAGCCCCCCCCCCAACCTTTTCGTATCTTTCGTGGTTGAAAACTCCCCTCAACCACACCCTCAACCACACCACTTAATAACCCATTCACCAAAACCATGCGTCTCACCCGGGTCACCCTCCTCTTCATCTCCCTCATCATGGGCTTGGGGTTCTATCGTCTCACCGACTACCTCCTCGAAGATCTCGAAACCCAAACCCTGCAGGCCACCGAGGAATCCATGATCGATTCCGCGCAACTCCTCGCCAACTTCGTCGAAAACGATCAAGATCTCGCCAACCTTTTCAAAGGAATCGAAGACCGTGAATTCGAAGCCCGCATCTTCGCCGTCCTCAAAAACAAAGTCGGCATCAACGCCTACCTCACCGACCAAAACGGCATCGTCTTATTCGATAGCGCCAACCCCGAAAACGTCGGTAAAGACTTCTCCGAATGGTCTGACGTCTACAAAACCCTCAACGGAAAATACGGTGCACGCTCCTCCCGAACCGACGAAAGCGATGCCAACTCCTCCATCATGTATGTCGGAGCACCCATCCGTCGCGATGGCAAAATCACCGGCTCCCTCTCCGTCTCCAAAGCCCAGAGCGACGTCCTCCCCTTCGTCCAGGACCGACGTAAAACCATCATCTGGGCCGCCGCTCTCATTGGCCTCGGCATCCTTGCCCTTATCGTCGCCGTCTTCATCTGGCTCTTCCGCCCCGTTGGAAAACTCACCGCCTACGCCCGCTCCATAACCCGTGGCGAACGACGCTCCAGGCCCAAAGTCGGCCTTGGTCGCGAAGTCAACACCCTCGCCAATGCCCTCCACGACATGCGAGAATCGCTCGAAGGCCGCCAATACGCCGAGCGCTACATCCAGACCCTGACCCACGAACTCAAATCCCCCCTCGCCGCCATCCAAGGAGCCGCCGAACTCCTAAACGAAGACATGCCCCAACCCGACCGCGCCCGCTTCGTCGGCAACATCCGTAGCCAGACAAAACGCTGCGAAGAACTCATCCACCAACTCCTCGAACTCTCCGCCCTCGAAGCCCAAACCCATCTCGAAAACTCCCACCCCTTCGACCTCACCACCTGCTGCCAAAAATCCCTCGCAGAAATGTCCGCCCTCGCAGACTCCTCCGACGTCACCCTCCTCGCCGACCTCCCCGAAAAACTCCCCTTCTACGGAAACGAACCCCTCCTCAACTCCGCCCTCAATCACCTCCTCCAAAACGCCCTCCAATTCTCCCCAAAGGGAAAAACAGTCACCCTCTCCGCCACCCAAACCAAAAAAGAAATCACCCTCACCGTCACCGACCAAGGCCCCGGCATCCCCGACTTCGCCGCCGCCCGCGCCTTCGAACGCTTCTACTCCTTCCGCGAAAAAGACGCCGGGAAAGGAAACGGCCTCGGCCTAGCCTTCGTCAAAGAAGTCACCGAACTCCACCAAGGAACCGCTACCATCACCCCTCACTACCCGATAGGCACTCAAGCAACATTAATCTTCCCCTCTCAGCCCCTAAGAGAAAACCTCTAACCCATCTCCATCCCCATGACCCGTCTCTTCACCCTACTCTGCCTCCTCGCCATCCAATGCTCCTCGCTACACGGAAATGATCATTTCTCCCAAAGAACGAACCTCCCCAGCGCACTCCCACTTACCGTCACCGCGACTCTCGCAGAGGCCTCGGCGGAAACCAACGAACCTCTGCACACCAACCACCTCTTACAATCTGCCAATCCTCCCCGCTCACTTTGGTGGACCTGGACACCCGAAACTTCAGGATGGGTGGAAGCTCAGGTCTCAAGCACCACTCCGCTCTCCCTCGCCATTCATACCGGCCAACATTTGGACCGCCTCCTCACCAAACGCCTCGCAACCCGAGAAGAAGGCAGCTTAGAAACCCGCCTGAAATTTCAAGCCGAAGCAGGCTCCACCTATCAGCTCGCCATCGCAAGCTATGATGAAAGAGCTCCCGCTCTCGAACTCTCACTCACCCCCGTCCTCGCGCACCCCGTCAATGATGACTTCGAAAATCGCACCCAGCTCGGAAACCTCAATGCGATCCACATCATCGAAGGCACGAACGCCGGTGCCACCGCAGAACCCGGAGAGCCAAGCCACCAAAACTTCGCGCCAACCGGCTCAGTCTGGTGGAGTTTCACCAGCGAGGTCAACGGCCCCTGTGAAGTCAGCCTCCTCACCCCAACCGAAGACTCAGGAGCCCGACTGTCTTACTACACCGGAACTTCACTTGCAGACCTCACCGAGCTAAAACTTCAACAAACCTCCTACATCATCGATGGAGAAATTCGCTCCGACATCATTTGGAACCTGCAAGCAGGGCTGGAATACTTCATCGCCTTCGACCAAGCCGGGAATATCGAACCTTTCTACAAAGATGGCATCGGGAGGCTCAAAATACGGCTCGATTTCTCCACGCCCCAAAATGACGACTTTGACGACGCCATCGACCTGACCGGGCAGCAAAACGTCACCCTCTCCGCCAATATCGCACGCGCAACTCGCGAGCTAGGAGAGCGTAGCCACCTCGGCCCCACCGCCTACCCCGACGTCCTAACAAACAGCGCTTGGTGGACTTGGGTATCTCCCGATGATGATCTTTACAGCCTAACCACCGAGGTCGACGGACTCGCCATCGTCTACGAAATTTCTCAAGACGGAGCGATGCGCGAAGTCACGCGCCGCAGCCCCAAGCCGGCAACCTTTCAGGCAAAAACCGGAACGCGGTATTACTTTACCCTCCTCTCGAAACCCCCAATTCAACCAAGCCGGTTCTTCACAAGTTTCCTCTTTGAAAAAATAACAACTCACGATCATCGCAGCCTAAACAACGCCCTCCATCTTGGGGCCGCGTTCCCACTGCGGAAGGTCGTCAAAACACCGCCCGACGACTTGCCCCGTAACTCCGACACATACCGCTACTGGACTTGGGTTGCACCGGAAAGCGGAACCTACCAATTCTTCACCACCCGCTCAGCGACCGGGAATCCCGGAACTCAGATCTTCCGAGGTCTTTCCGATATCCCGGAGGACGAAATCATCCCAAAGGTCCCAGAAAACTTCCTCGGTGATAGCGTCTATGCCTTGGAAAAATCTCAGATCATTACCATTCGCAGCACCGTTCCCTACTTCCTCTCGCGAGAACTCTCGACCCTCAAAATTTCACGATTCGAAATGGCTGCAAATGATGACTTTTCCCACGCTCAGGAACTCCAAACTCACCCCCAAGCGAATCCCCAGTTTCCCACTTACGGAACAACTACCGAAGAGAACGAACCAGCGACCGTAGAGAACGCCACCGTCTGGTGGTATTGGATCGTCCCCGAATCCGGCCACTGGAGATTCACAGCAACCGAAAGAACCAATATCGAGCTCTTTCGCGGCGATACTCTTACGAATCTCGTCCCTGCCACCACATCCGCTGGCTCAAATTTTGAACTCTCCTCCGACCAACCCGGAGAGCGAATCTATGTCCGAGCGACAAACCCCTTTCTTTCCGCATCCCGCATCAGCATAGCTCCATCACGACACGCCGTAAATGACCAGCGAAGCAGCGCCATTCACCTCGGCGAAGAGATGCCCATATCCAGCCGCAGCAGCCTCTTCAAAGCCTCGGCCCTTCCAGACGAACCGGGACCGCAAAACCTCTGGTGGAGTTGGACTCCCAGCACCTCTGACCCTGTCATCATCAGCAGCATCGGTAGAGGCGAGATCAAGCTCTGGCTCGGGTCCCAAGACAGCCCCCTTGACGAGCTCCAACTCCTAAGAACATCCGACTACGGTCGCAGGGCGATCATCAACGCCTTCCCGCAGGCAGGCAAAAACTACCTCATCTCAATCTCCGACTCGATTGAGACCTGGGACAAGCACTCAGACATCGAACTCCAGCTCGAACATTTTTCACCTGTTCTAGGAGACCACTTCGCAGAATCGATCAACCTCGGAAACACCTTTGCAGCCCACCACCAAGGAAGCTCCATCCACTCGACGCGCGATCCATCCGACCCATCAGATTTTCGCGGAAACTCTGGCTCCGTCTGGCTTAATTGGGCCTGCCCTCTCAGCGGACGCTACCGAGTTGAAGTCGCCTCATTTCGTGGTGAACCTTTCGAAAGCTTCCACCTCTACGAAGAGCTTGACGCAGGTGACCTACAAAAAATCGAAAGCGGTGATGAAGACGACACCCCAATGTTTCTCGAATTTTCCGCCCTTGCAGGTAAGCAATACCGAATCGCACTCGAATGCGAAGGCCCCACAGAAGCCTATCAAGTCGCAATCTTCCCACTCGGTGGCTACGAAGATCAGTTAAGAAAGAACATCAGAGCGAACTCACGTGAGATTTCCACTCTCGCTTCCCCAAATAGAGAAGACAGCTTACTCCAAGATGAAGTCTCAAATCTCACCCGCTATTTCTACGGCCTCGATTTTCAACGCCGTCTAACCACGGACTTAAATTCCTCAAACATCCCCCAGTTCTCCATCGAACTTGACCAATTAACCCTACGCTATCGACTCGGCCCAGCAGCCAGCCAAGCCACAACTCGCAAAACCCTCCACCGCGGAGAAGCCTCGAGCGATGGGATAAACTGGACTCACATCAACCCAACCGACCTTGGCAGCAGAAAATTTCTAGTCCAAGTCCCTATCGACTCGCAGAAAAAATTCCTCCGCGTCCGCGTCTGGGAGACCGAAGAGTAATCTTCATATTTCCCAGAATCTTCACAAAGCCCACATCACCCCTTCACATACCCCGGGCACGCTCCCGGCATCATGAAGGCCGCCTCTTGGATTTACTCCCCGCTCTTGCTCAGAGCATGCAGCGACCCACCCCTTAACCAGACAAAAAGAACGGTCGCGGGCATTTACTCCCCTGATGCCGAATCCCCCGCCCTTCCCCTCACTCCCATGAGCCCCCGTTTCTAATGCGGCAGGAACTTTCAGCCCTCCTTCGCGGAGCACCCGATGACCTTCGCCAGTGGATCGATGATCCAAGTACGAAGAACATCCGACTTTGCGTCCTCACCATCATCATTGGCTTCGGGGCCTACGGCCTCACCGTCGGCCTCTGGCGCGCTCCGGAAATGGGATTCTACGTGGCGCTCAAAATGCCCGCCCTCATCTTTATCACCCTCGCTTGCAACGGCCTCCTGAACGGCATGCTCGGCCTCCTCCTCGGCAGCGGGCTCGGCTTCCGACAATCTCTCCTCGCCCAACTCATCAGCTTCACCATCGCCGCCCTCGTCCTCGGAGCCCTCGCTCCCGTCACTTTCTTCATGGCCTTCAATGCCCCCTCGCCCGATGCCGCAAACGCCACCTCCGCCCACGCCAATTTCCTCGTCGCCCACACCCTCCTCATCGCGATGGCTGGCATCATTGCCAATCTCCACCTCGCTCGCCTCCTCCTCGCCGTCACTCCAAATGCTCGCACCGCCGCCACCACCCTCGGAGCCTGGCTCGCTGGCAACGCCTTCGTCGGAGCACAACTCTCCTGGATCATACGCCCCTTCTTTGGAACCCCCACCATTGAAGTCGCCTTTCTCCGCCCCAATCCCTTCGACGGAACCTTCTACGAAACTGTTTGGAATGCCCTCCAACGCATCAGTAACGACAACGGCATCTTCCCCCTCGCCCTCATCACCCTTGCCATCGTCGCCCTCCATTTCCCCGTCCTCAAACGTTTCAAGCAAAACAACAAATTCCAACAATCATGAACGATCCTCAAACGCCCACTCCGCCGCCTCTCCCCGAAGAAAAACCCCTCGCGCCCGATGCCTCCTTCAGCGCCATCTTCGAAGGCCTCCTCAAGCAACCCGGCTCCCTCATCAAAACGATCCACAAAGGCGATCATCAAGGAAACCTCACCCTCAAACTCCTCGGCCTGACCCTCGCCGGCTTCCTCATCTTCGGCGTCACCCTCGGCAGCTTTTCCTTCGGAGATCAACTCTGGGCCGCTCCGCTAAAAACAATCCTCGGCATCACCTTCGCCTCCGTCATTTGCCTCCCCAGCCTCTACATCTTCACCGCCCTCACTGGCACCACCCTCCGCTTACGCGAGATCATCCAAGGCCTCGCCGCCAGTCTCGCTCTCATCGCAGCCCTCCTCCTCGGTTTCACTCCCGTCCTCTGGGTCTTCTCCCAATCCACTAACTCCCAACCCTTCTTCGGATTCCTCGTCATCCTCACCTGGGTCATCGCCCTCACCTTCGGCACCGGCTTCCTCATGAAGATGCTCAACCAATCTACCACCGAAAAAAAGAACCCCGTCCGTATCTGGATCGGCATCTTCCTCCTCGTCACCCTCCAAATGTCCACCACCCTCCGACCCATCATCGGAACCTCCGACCACCTCTTCACCAGCGAAAAACGCTTCTTCCTCGAGCACTGGATGGAGAACATGTCACCCAATGAACGATAAAAAATCACCCCCAAGCTGTGCGGAGTTGGCGATTAGCGATTGGCGGTCA
>JBLHUR010000028.1:0-43223 GCA_047629805.1 Akkermansiaceae bacterium
CGGCGAGGCCGTAGTGGCGCACTCGCATGAAGCCTTTGGGCCAAAAACGCCGAAGGCTTGCAGGCGTTTTAGACAGGAGCGGTAGCGACGTGCCCCGAAGGGGTGAGCAGGCTGGAGGAGCCTGGGAGTCAAATGTGAAGACAGCAGCGTCGAATGAATTCGAGGACGTGGAGTTTGAGGACGGAGGTTTTCTTGGTGGTGCTGTCGGTCCACTTGAGGAGGATGTTGCCGTTCGGATCGTAGCCGAGGATTCGTTCAGCACTGAAGGCGGAGCGTTGGACGTAACGGGCAAGGTAGCGGAGGGCGGTTTTTCCACTACCGACGGCTTGAAGTTGGACGTTCCATTGGGTTTGGGGATTGAGGGAGCGGTGTTGGTCTGGGGTCAGTTTGGCGAAAATGTCCGGGTGATCTGTTTTGAGGGTGCTTTGGATGAGGCTGCGGAAGCGGGCGGCGAGAGGCAGGTAGTGGATGAGGAAGTCCTTGGGTCGCGTAAAGGGCTACAATTGGCAGCCGTCGTTCTTAACTAAACATGGAGAGATATCACAGGACACCGGAGCGTCCTTCGACTCGATCAAAGTGGGAATGACGATTAATGAAGTGGAAGTGATTCTGGCTAAGGCAACGAGTAAGATTGAAGAAATTTATGGTTTCATGAAGCTCTGGGCGATGGATGACGGGTCAACGCTTGCCGGGACGAACGACCGTAAAGGCAAGATCAGCTCGACAAGTCGCGGTGAAAATTAGGAGGGAGTGTGCTGCCGGACGGTGCCCTCAGGGGAGAAATCGAAGAGGCGTTGTGCCACGATCCCTTGCTTCAAATTCGTGCGGCTCTGCCACGGGTGCGATTCAGATTGCTGCGGCGTTAAAAGGAGTAATAAGAACGCAAATAAACGACCTGCGGTTGTAGGTTTCTAAGCGAAACTCCGTATTCCTGAAACAAGCTGTGAAAGAGAACTCTTTAATTTTTGCGAACCGCCTTTTGAGAGCGTCGGACCAACTGTGTCGATTCGGGGTCGTGTTGGCTCTATTGGCCTTGCCTGTCGCAGCGGATGAGATGACCAAAGTTGAGGGGCTTTTGGAAAACTACTGCTATTCCTGTCATGACGAATGGGAGCAGAAGGGGAACATTCAGCTCGATGAGCTTTCGGCTCTTTCCGTGGATGCTGGAATGGATCTCTTTAACAAAATTCAGGAGCAACTTTATTTCGGGCAAATGCCTCCGAAGAAAAAGAAGAAGCAGCCATCAGATGCTGAGCGGGCGGAATTGCTAAAGTGGGTTGCGACGGAGCTCAAGAAGCACGATGCCTCTACGCTTGAGGATAAGTTGCGCTACCCAAATTACGGGAATCATGTCGATCACGTGAAGCTCTTTAGTGGTGAAATCAAGGAGAAGCCATTTACTCCGGTCCGTCGTTGGTTGGTCAGTCCCCAGATTTTCATCGAGCGAATTAATGCCGTTTTTGGTCTCGAGGGACGGTCCCGCCAAAAGTCTTTTTATGGGGTGACTGTTCCGGTCATTCTTCCGGATCACGCGGGCGTTCGTTATTACGACACGAGCAGTTTGGACGGGGGTCATCTTTTGATGATGCTCACCAATGCCGATTGGATTTCAAAGAAGCAGCTGCGAGAAGCGCGGGTCAAGAACGGGGAACTCAAGACGAATGAGTTTGAGAATCCCAAGGACAAATGGCGGTCTGGAAATACGCCCGAAGCCTTTGAGGTCATCGTGATGAAGAAATCCTCTCCGACCGAGGACGAAATGCTGGCTGCGATTCATGCGCAGTTTCAGCGTGTCCTTCAGCGTGAGGCCAGCGAGAAGGAGTTGAAGAATCACCTCAAGCTTTTGAAGGAGAGCATTCCGCTCGGAGGAAACACCGAGGGGCTACGGCAGATGCTGGTGAGTGTCTTGCTGAAGTCCGAGTTCATGTATCGCCATGAGTTTGGGGCGGGCGAACTTGATGCGCAGGGGCGGCGGAAAATGTCTCCGCGCGAAGCGAGTTACGCGATTGCCTATGCCCTTAGTGACCACAATCCCGATGCTACTTTGGTCAAGGCGGCTGAGGAAGGACGCCTCAATACGAAGCTGGATTATCAAAGGGAGGTTTTGCGACTCCTGAAGGATGAGAAAGCTTTTCTGGCCGAAGGAGATCCAACTCTCAATGGATTACATCTCCGTTCACATCAGGTGACCCACCCGAAGATCAATCGTTTTTTCCGCGAGTTCTTTGGCTATCCGAACAGCACGAAAGTGTTCAAAGACACGGCCCGGAGCGATGGTGCCTTCATGAATACCGCGCGGGGTTACTCCGGGACGGCAGGTTGGATTACCAATGAAGCTGACAAGGTCGTCGATTTGATTCTCAGAGCGGATCAGGATGTTTTTGAGCAACTCCTGACGACGGATGAGTTCTATGTTCTTCACCGACATGGAAATGAAGAAGGGGGGCGAATTGTTGAAGACTGGAAAAAAGTCTGGGAAGCCCTGAGAGACAGCGGTTGGGAAAAGGATCCCAAACAATTCGTTGCGCTGAACCTCGAGAAATATCGCGATCACTTGAAAACGCTCAAGATCACCAAAATCGAAGATAAGCGTAACGCAAGGAACTTGAAAAGGTGGATGGAGTATTTTGAAAATACCTTTGGCCGTGGACTCACTCCGGCGACCTCTCCCTGGTTTTATCATGGGGGCCAGAAGTTCAGTTACGCTGAGATCTATAGCCTTCCCAAAGTCCCCGGGAGTGGGCCCATCGGTTCCAACGGAAAATACCCGGATCAAGAATACTGGGATTTTCCAACGACCCAGCCTTTCCAGGTTCCCAATCGTAAGGGGATTTTGACGCATCCTGCTTGGCTGGTTTCGCAATCTCAAAATACTGAAACCGATCCGGTTCATCGCGGGAAATGGATTCGTGAAAAGTTGCTCGCGGGTTACGTTCCCGATGTGCCCATTACGGTGGATGCACAAATTCCGGAAGACCATCATCGCTCGCTGCGTGAACGCCTTGATGGCGTCACTTCGGCGCAAGAGTGCTGGAAGTGTCACGTTCACATGAATCCCCTCGGCCTGACCTTTGAAGTGTTCGATGATTTCGGCCGCTTTCGTTTGAGGGAGGCTCTGGAGCATCCGGAAAATATCGTGACAAAGGGGCGTGGGAAATTTGGAGCAAACGTTTATAAGTCCAAGCCGATCGACGCGAGGGGTTATTTGGAGGGGACGGGTGATCCCGCTTTGGACGGAGAGGTTAAAGATGCTTTTGATCTCATCGACCGCCTCGCGAAATCGAGGAGGGTTCAGCAATCGATCATTCGGCATGCCTTCCGCTATTTTATGGGACGGAACGAAATGCTTTCCGACTCGCGGACTTTAATCGATGCTGAAGACGCCTACGTGAAAAGCGGCGGAAGCTTCAAGATGGTGATCCTGTCCTTGCTGACTTCGGATTCCTTTATTTACCGCAAGGAAACCAAACCTTCTTTATGAACCGTAGGAGAAATTTAGGAAACCAGGATGCCAGCATCTACGTCCTCTCCGGAAATCCCCTCGAGCATTTCGGAACGATCGATACCGACGTGGCCCACGTGAAACAGAAGGGCGCGATCAAGCCGTTCCCGGGGTGATCGCCGCTGTTCTGCTACTTGTTTAGAAACAGCTTACTCTTTACGACCAGGTGCACGAGATCGCGAAGGCGATTTTGGTTTGTCCCGAGCTTATTGACGATTCGATTGACCTCTCCGCGGTCGGTTGCCTCGAGCTTTCGACCGGTGGCATAAGTCAGCATCTTTTCAGTGAGGCAGCGCACAATGAGAGGCTCGCGCTCCTTGAGCATTAGTTTAAATTCGATGATGTCGGCGAGCTCCCTTCCGTTGGCCATGGTTGCTTTGGGATCGATAGGGTCGCGTGCTCCCCGGTAACGATCCCTCCAACGTCCAACGACATCAAAGTTTTCAAAGGCAAATCCCAACGGGTCGATCTTCACGTGGCAGCTGTTGCAGGATTCGTTTTTGCGGTGGAGTTCCAGCCTCTCTCTGAATGTTACTGCTCCCCGCGTGTCGGTTGGGAGAGGTTCGATATCCGGCGGCGGTGGTGAGGGTGGCGTTCCGAAGATGTTTTCGAGCACCCAGGTGCCGCGAATGACCGGAGAGGTGTCAACGCCATTGGCGGTGGCGGTCATGACGCCGGGCTGGGTGAAGATGCCGCCGCGGCGCGGGTCGTGCAATTTGACTTTGCGCAAGCGCGCTCCGCGAATGTCCTCGCGTCGGTAGATCCATTTGGCGAGCACCTGGTTCATGTAGGTGTAATCGGAGTCGATGAACTCTTCAATTTTACCATTCGTTTTGAGGATCTCTTCGAAATAGGTGGTGACTTGTTTTAAGAGGATGGGTTCGACTTTGAGGTTTTTATAAAACTGAAAGTCGCCACCGGAGGGAGGCATTTTTCCCAGTTTGTCGAGTCGGAGCCAGGCCGAGGTGAAGTGCCTGACAAAGGCCGCGGCCTTGGGATCAGCCAACATTCGTTCGACTTGCCGGTCGAGTTCAGCCGCATGGTTTAGCTTTCCCGCCCGGGCCAGTTCGAAGAGTTCGGCATCCGGCATCGACGACCAGAGGAAGTAGCTCAGTCGTGCGGCCAAGGCAAAGTCATCAAGTTGTCCGGTCGTTTCTTTGAGGTAAAGAAATTGCGGTGAGCAGAGCATGGCGGCATAGCCGTTCTGCATTGCCCGAATGAGTGGAGGAACCAATCCCTTGTCCTTTTTTTGGGGGTTCGAGCGTAGGCTCTCGACTGAGAGCTTTGCGTGCATCGAGCCGGGTTCGGTCCAACCGGCTCGAAGCCCGTTGGGCGCGCCGTAGGCAAAGAATTCCACCCGAATCGCGTGCTCGCCTTTGTCGAGTTGCACTTTTCCCTTTTTCAATTCCTGCCCGTGCAGACCGTCGTGCCCGACCACTTTTTTGTGATCGATGAGAATTTGGGCCCCGTCGTCGGACGCCATTTCAAAGGTGTATTCACCGGCATGCGGGACCTGAAGTTTTCCTTCAAAGACCACTCCGTAGAAGTCGTTGCGCTTTGCGACCTTGATGTCGAGGTAGCCTGCGGGGAGCTTGCCTTTTGCGACCGGTTCAAGCTTGTCGAAGTCGGGGAGTTTGCTCCATTTCCCTTCATAAACCCGGTAGGTGAGGTTTTGAATTCCGGCAGACATTTTCCTGATCGGTTCGATTTGGTGCTGCAGGACGAGTTGCACGAAGGGTTCGATTTCAGACGCGGTGACGGGGCGTCGAAAAGCTCGTTCGGCGAACGTTTTCATCAGCTGTCGGATCTCCGTTTCCTCCCCGGACCCGCTTCCGTAGAGTGTGGTGTGGCTCTGCGGCGGCCACCTTTCGATGAGAGGCTCGATCGTCAAGCTGTGAATGCGAAGGTGCGGTGCCGGGTATTTCCCGTCTTTGAAGAGGGCTTTTGCCATTTGCAGTGGCCAGGTCTCGTGCGCTTCTTTGTCGATCTTCTTGTCCGGGCGAATGGTCAGGAGTTCGGGGTGGAATTTTTTGAGAATGTTCTCAACGCGGAAGGCGCGATCGATGGGTCCGTTTTCCCATCCGATCCAGGGAGTCCAAGTTTTGTCGATCCAGACCTCATGGGTGAAGGTGTGTTTTTTTCCATCCTCTGGGAGCGACCACAAAGCCAGCGGGGTCGAGGTGATCCCGGCAAGGCCGCCGTTTTTGGTGTCGGCCATGTTGAGACAGAGTTGAAACGGATTCTCTTCTTCAAGTTTCGTTAGGTCGGCCCAAGGCTGCTGACCGGCGTTGTGAGCGGAGGCTTCCACCGTGATGCGGTATCGTGCCGAGACTCCGACGCCACTACGCAGGTCGGTCGGTGAAAGTCGGCCCTTATTCTCGTATCCGGTCACCATCAGATCGTAGGCGGGGTGGAGTTCACGCGAGGCGGTTTCGATCAGGTGCCCGCCCCGTCCCTCGATCAGGTGTCCCGAGAAGCGACGGGCCTCGACGTCTGGTCGGGGCTCGAGATGGGTGGCGTGTGCGAGTGTTTCCTCCACCGCGGCTAAGGTGAGCTTGAGGAGGAAGTCTGACATCACCAGTTTGTCACCGAGATTGAAGAAGCCATCCTCGTTTTCGTCTTCCGGAAAGAAGCGCAAGGGATCATGGCCCGTGCGTACGACGCTCCCGTTGCCATTATTGTCGGTCAATCGTGCGCCTGCGGCGTCGGGTCGGTATGCTGCTCCTTTGAGGGAGAGGAGATCACGGAAGGTGTTGCGCAACTCATGTCTGTTGAGTCGTCGGAGAACGGTTTGACCTCCGGTGCTACGGGAGTTTTCGTACTCCTCGGCGAGCGCTCGGGTTAGGGTGTTGATGATCGGTGTGGTCTCGTCAGTTGAAGGCTGCGGTTCCTTCTTTGGTGGCATTTCACCCAGGTTGAGTTGATCGAGAATGTTCTGCCAGGTTTCGAGCGTTTCGATCTTGGTTAGGTCAGTTGCGAGAGAGTCGAAGCGATGGTCTCCTTTTTGTTTTTCGGAACCATGACAGCCGAAGCAGTGGGTCTTTAGGAATGGCTTTAGGGTCGAGAGAGATTCTCTGGCATCCATCGACCCGGTGCCTAGGAATACTGCCATAGCACACACGATACTGCGTTGGAGAGCTGGTAAGTTCACGTAAAGAGCTTTGAATGATTAGGCCTCGGGATTCGTTTACGCCTTGAACTCCAGCCCGGTCAGGGTGCCGCTGCTTGATCCGAAGCGGTCAATCTCCAGCCCGGAATTTTGCAAGATGGAGAGGAGCAGATTTGCGGCGGGGACCCGTTGGCCTTCGGCTTCCGCGTAGACCTTGTGCTCGCCGTGTTTGAATCCACCGCCCGCCAAGAGGAGGGGCAGGTTCTTGGTCTGGTGGGTGCCGGCTGCCATCCCGCAGCCGTAGAGGATGGAGGTGTGGTCAAATAAGGTGCCGCCGTTAATGGGATCTTCCTGTGCTTTTAGGAGGTCGATGAGATGGGACATCATCGCCACTTGGTAGCCCTCAATCTTCTTGAGGGCGGCGACCGGATCTGGTCTCTCGCCGTGGTGTGAGAACCCGTGGTAGCCGCCATTGAGATCAAAGTCTCCGTTGACGAAACCGGAGGAGAGGGTGATGGCGCGCGTTGAGTCTGTTTGGAGTGCGAGAGCAATGATTTCGATGGTTGCCTTGAGTTGTTCTGCGGTTCCGTTTCCGGGCTTTGGTTCGGGCACCTCGGTTTTTGGTTTTGGTTGGTCGATCCAAGGTTCTTGTTGGACCAGCTTTTTCTCCAGCGTCCGCACCGAGTCGAAGTATTCTTCGAGCTTCTCTTGGTCTTGCTTGCCCAGCTCTTTGTTCAGGGTTTTTGCCTGATCGAGAACGACATCGAGGATGCTGTTGTGTCGTTTAAAGTCTTCGGCGGCACTGGCTTTGTTCTCGGCGGAATTCTCAAAGAACATGGCCCGATAGGCGGCGCGAAGGTCAACCGATGGCACTTGGACTCCGGTCCGAGTGAAGCTGAGGAGGTTGCGTTCACGGCATCCGAGCGTCATGGAGGGAAAGCGCGTCGCGGCCCCGTGATGTTCCGCGAGCTTCTGATCGAGGCTGATATTTCCCTCTGCGTAGTTGTGGGCCAGAACCGGGCGCACTCCGCTGAGCAAGACCGGGACGCCGCGATGGCCACCGGTGAATCCGTGGTCGAGATTTGAGAAGACCGTGAAATCCTCGCGGTGTTTTTCCAAGGAATTGAGGGTTTCCGGCATGTCGTAGCCTTTCCCTGACTGACTGAGATCGGGAAAGAAGGCCTTTTGATAAACCCCGTAATTATTCGAGAGGCAGACGAATCGTTTCACCGGCTGCTTTGCCTTCGTTGCGGCGCGTCCAAGCGGAATCATCGCTTCGAGCATGGGTAAGGCGAGCGCAACTCCGGTGCCACGGAGCAAAGTGCGACGGTTCAAGGATGGCTTCATTCCATCATGATGGGATATTTTCTGCCAACGATAAATCGAAAAGTTACCTATCAGCGCCACCCTTCGCTCTGAGGCAGGAGACGACAGGGGCAAAGGATCTTGGCGTGGAAGTTCCCGGAGGAGCAGATCTGCCGTTTGATGGGACGATGAAATCCGTCAAAGAGAATTGGGAGAGGTGGCCCAAGAAGGACATGGATATTTCGAGGTCAGGATTTGGTTTTTGAAACGGTGCATCGTGCCGTCTTTGCCTTTCGGCTCGAGCTTAGGGATGCAAAGATCGAGTTGGGAGATTTGAACAAGTCATTCTTTGCGGCGGATCGTAAATCGAAGGGCAGGTCTTGGATCTTGGATTCCTCTGTCTTGAGTCAAAGGGCGCGCCGATTGAGTTTAAAAATGTCAGGCTGCGGGTCCTTCCGCCCTTTGAGACCAAGCTCGAGGTTGAGGTGGGAACGCCTCCGCCAACTCCGAAGGCGGTCACGTTGAAGGGGCATGCCATTCTTGGGAAATGGGCTTATGCGGACAAGCACACGCGGGAGTTTTTTGGCGGATGGTCGTTGTATTCTGCGGAACGACGAGGAAGTCATTTGGAAGCGCGCTCGGGCTGTGACGGCAAACTCCGTGACTCTTGAGGGCGGGTATCAAGACGTCCTGAAAGGGGCTATTCTTCATATTGAAGGACGGTATCAGGCTAAGCGGAAGTGACCCTTCGGCATAAAGCGGACCTTGAGCTGCGCAAACCCAGTCGGGCCTTATCTGATAGGACCGACGAAAGGGGTTGACCGAAGATTAGGGGAGGACTTTTACCGCGTTTTTACCGTTGTGGAGATAGCGGAAGGCAATCAGGAGAGCCAGCCAAGTCGTGGGGATGGCCCAGAGGAGACCAACGATGACGGCAAGAAGCCCTGCCAGAACAATTAGGAAACTTAGAATGTAGAGGCCGAAGAGAGATAGGCCGTTTGTCTTAGTTAGCTCCCAACTGTATTTTAGAGCGTCGATCGCTCCGAGATTCTTTTCAACGATGGCTTGTTGGTAGAAACCGAAGCGCACAATGACGATGATGCCGGGGACAATTAAAAGCAAGAGTCCGACGATAATCATGATCCCGTAAAGAATGGTTGCGCCAATGGCACTCAGAAGCTTGGAGCCTTGTGAGAAGAGTTCGCTGATTGGAGGATTTTCGCCGTTTAGGAGGAGGTGACCATATCGAACCGCTCCGAGACTTAAGAAAATTGATACGACATTGTTGACGAGGTTCAAAATAGTGGTGACGGCACCGCCCGATTGAGTGACTTCGATCTGTCCGTCTGGGCCTTGGAGGGTTTGTGGGAGGCCGTCAACAGCCATAGAGATTCCGCCTAGAACGGCAGAGACCGCGAAGCTAATGAGGAAGTAGGAGAGTCCAAAGAGGAAGATTTGGCCGAAGTTGGCGAGGGTGAATTTCCAGCCCTGCCCGATACAAAAACCGAGATCGAGAGGGATTGGCGGTTGGGGGATATTAAGTTCATTCCCGGGGTGGGATTCGGTGGGGAGAACTTCGGTCCCAGGGGCGGAGTAGGGGTTGGTGGGGCCCACACTGATGAGTTCGGGAATGGAGGATGCGGGGATCCATTGTTCCATGCCTTCTGACCAAACCAGGGTGGATGGAGCGAGTCCTTGTTGGAGGAGAGAATGGAGGTTTGAAAAAGGCACGGGGCCTTTTCGTTCGCCATTTTCGGCGTAATACCAGGAGCTATTGAGAGAGGTGTTCATGAATTAAAGAGTATTAGGAGCGTTTAGGATAAGGCCCTCGGTAGCTTTCCAGTCGATGCCTTGATCGGTGATGGATGGTCCGTAGGGGGAGTTGGTTGAGGGCTTGTGGAAATTTTTGCTTGCCGGCGACGAGGTGGCTTTACTTGCAGGAATTTG
Organism: Akkermansiaceae bacterium; assembly: GCA_047629805.1. Lineage (GTDB taxonomy): Bacteria > Verrucomicrobiota > Verrucomicrobiia > Verrucomicrobiales > Akkermansiaceae > SW10. The sequence continues at coordinate 9,864 of JBLHUR010000028.1, forward strand.
CTTTTAGCGGGAGGGCCTTGAAGCCGCCTTTGGACCGAAGCGGAGGGGTGAGAAAGGGGAGTTGCGGGGATTTCGGAAGGAAAAGTGTCTGATCCGCGCCATGCTTTACGGGAGGACTTTAGCACGATCTTCATGGCAGAAGATGGTAGATTCTCAGCCCCCGTTGCCAAGTTCCTTTTTGGCAGTAGTTTTTCAGGTCACCAAGCTTCTTGCCTGTCAGCTGCCGTCGAGGACGAGAGTCCGGCCGTCGCCGAGGCTGATGCAAAAGGCGTCATGGAGGGTAGCGGTGGTGTTTTTCGTAACGAGCGAGGAAGTCGTATCAACCATGGTGAATGATCTGCCAATGGGGTGGAGCGAGGGGACGGCGGGGCTGGTAGATGGACGGCATAAAGAGTGTTCGTAAGCCTGAATTTATCTGAATCATGATTTGAGCTTGGTCCATGATGGTTGCGGTAGGTAGCATTCCAGCATGATGAAAACGCTGTCTCAAATCTGCTTCCTGTTGAGTGCCTCTCTGGTAGCTGGAGGATTCGCGGCCGGGAATACCGCTCTGGTTAAGGTCTAAAAATTATCGACCTCAATAATTAAGCCAAGGGACTGGGCTGGACGGCCCGCGTTGACATTCCGGGAACGCTTTCGACCGTCGTGAAGCAGGAGGGGAAGTTCCCGTATCTTATCGACAAAGACGGTGGTTGGGTTTCGCGGGATGATGACTGGGATAAGGGGATGTCACAGCTGCTTGAAGGTGGAATCGGCAGGTGATTCGGAGGATAGGAACCACGATCTCTTCCAGGAGTCGTAAATAAGCGCAATAAGAACGCGAAAAGACGAGAGTTAGTTGTGCGTTTTCCCGGAGGAAGTTCGTATTCACGCAGTTCCGTGATCCAAAATCATTTCAATTCTGTTCAGACGACGAGAAGATGGCGTTCCCATTTTGTCTTGGGGTTTTGTCTTCTGGTCTCGCCTGCGCAGGCGGAGGGGTCGCCCAAGATCGAAGGGATTTTGGAGAATTATTGCTATTCTTGTCACGACGAGTGGGAACAGAAAGGGAATATTCAACTCGATGAACTTGGGTCTCTTTCCTTGGATGTGCGGCTAGATCTTTTTAACAAGATTCAGGAACAGCTCCACTTCGATCAGATGCCACCGAAGAAAAAGAAACAGCCGACGGAGGCTGAGCGGGGGGAGTTATTGAAATGGTTTTCAGGGGAACTGAAAGTGCACAATGCTTCGACGCTGGAGGATAAGTTACGTTACCCGAATTTTGGAAATCATGTCGATCATGAGAAGCTTTTCAGTGGAGTGGTTCAGGAGAAGGCATTTTCGCCATCGCGGCGTTGGTTGGTGAGTCCTCAAATTTTCATTGAGCGTATCAATGCGGTTTTTGGACTGCAAGGGGGTGATCGGCAGAAATCATTTTATGGAGTGACTGTTCCCGTTATTTTGCCGGATCATGCCGGCGTTCGGTATTACGATACCACGAGCCTGGATGGCGGGCATTTGTTGATGATGCTTACTAACGCCGATTGGATTTCCAAGAGGCAGTTATGGGAGGCTCGTGTGAAGAGCGGGCAGATTAAGGGGAATGAATTTGCAAATCCGAAGGATCGCTGGACTCCCGGGAGGACGCCGGAGGCTTTTGAGCTGATCGTTTCAAAGAAGAGATCGCCGACGCTGCGGGAAATGACGGCCGCGATTCATGCGCAATACGAGTGTGTCTTGCAACGTCAGGCGAGTGAGAAGGAACGGAAGGATCACCTTGTTCTTTTAAAAGAGAGCATCGCCCTGGGAGGGAATATCGAGGGGCTTCGCCAGATGCTGGTGAGCGTTCTTTTGAAGTCGGAGTTCATGTATCGTCACGAGTTTGGGGAGGGCGAAATTGACAAGCATGGGAGGAGAGTGCTTGCGCCGCGGGAGGCCAGCTATGCGATTGCCTACGCGCTGAGCGATCGCAATCCGGATACTGAGTTGGTGAAGGCGGCTGCCGAAGGCCGACTGCAGACAAAGGAGGATTACCGGAGGGAAGTGGTCCGTTTGCTGAAGGATGAGACCTCTTTCTATGCGGAAGGTGCTCCCGATGTGAGTGGCAAGAATCTCCGTTCGCACAAAGTCACTCATCCCAAGATCAACCGTTTCTTCCGCGAGTTCTTTGGCTACCCGAACATGGTGAAGGTCTTCAAGGATTCCCCGAGGAGTGGCGGCTTCTATGGGAATGCCGCCCGGGGCGGGGCCGGAACATCTGGAAATGTCATTAATGAGGCTGACAAGATTGTGGATCATATTTTGAAGCAGGATCAAAACGTCTTCGAGGAACTCCTCACAACGGACCGGTATTTTGTTTACCACAATCGCCCGAATGAAGAGGCAGCGAAGATTATCGAAGGTTGGAGGTTGGCCTACGAAGCGCTCAAGGATACGCCTTGGAAGACGGAACCGGAGAAGGTGGAACGTGAGCATGAAGAGCTTCTCGCAAAATATCTCAAGGTCAAACCTCGCAGCAAACAAGGCCGCGTTGGACGGCACGCCTCCACGATGAGCCGCTTGATGGAATACTTCGAGCAGACCTTTGGGAAGGGAACGACTCCATTCACGAATCCGGCCTGGCTGCATGGATACAGCCATCAATATTCCGAGATCTATAATCTCGCCCCGATTCCCGGATCCCGTGGGAAATACAATGGCCAAAAGGGCTGGGATTTCCAGGTGGAGCAACCGTTTCAGATTGAGAATCGCAAGGGACTTCTTACTCATCCGTCTTGGTTGCTGGCACACTCTCAAAATACCGAGACCGATCCGGTTCGCCGTGGAAAATGGATTCGGGAGAAGCTGCTCGCCGGTTATGTCCCTGACGTCCCGATTACGGTGGATGCCCAGATCCCGGAGGATCATCACCTTACCCTGCGTGAGCGTTTGGATGGAGTCACTTCAGCCGAGGAGTGCTGGAAGTGTCATCAATACATGAACCCGCTTGGTTTGACCTTTGAGATGTTTGATGACTTCGGTCGCTTTCGGACAGCGGAAGCGCTTGAGCATCAAGAGAACCTCATCACGAAGGGCAACGGCAAGACCAGTGCCGATGTTTACAAAACGAAAGCGCTCGATGTGACTGGTTCTCTTGAGGGCACCGGTGATCCTGCTTTGGATGGCGAAGTACGAGATGCCTTTGACTTGATTGATCGCCTTGCCAAGTCGCGTCGCGTTCGGCAGTCTATCATCCGCCATGCCTTCCGTTATTTCATGGGTCGGAACGAAATGCTTTCCGACTCGCAAACTTTAATCGATGCTGAAGACGCCTATGTGAAAGGCGGCGGAAGCTTCAAAATGGTCATCCTGTCTCTCCTGACCTCGGATTCCTTCATCTACCGCAAAGAAACCAATCCTTCCTTATGAACAGCCGCAGAAATTTCCTAAAACAATCAATGCTGGGTGCCGGCTCCATGGCGCTTGGGCCCAATCTCTTTGGGGCTTCGTCGCATGGCAGAGCACCCAAGCGATTCATTTTCATTCATAAAGGAAACGGCTTGTTCCCGAGCGCAATGGTGCCTCCGACTCTGACGAAACAGGAGATGGAGATGGAGAAGCGGAAGGAAGCTTTCGAAGTCAGCCTGAACAATCACGACCTTCCCGACTGGATGGGTTCTCTCAGTGAGCATCAGGAGAACATGACGATTCTTCAGGGACTCTCCGGCAAGATGTGCACGACGGGTCACCATACCTGGCAGTCATCGTTGGGAGTATTTAAAGCGAACGAGCGGCTGAGCTCCATCAAGTGGGCCACCGTTGATTTTGAGTTGGCGAAACTCTTTCCGTCTTCGCTGGAGCACATTGAACTCGCTTGTTTCCCCAGTGGGGGAGGGAATGCCCGCGGAAATATCAATGGTATCGAGAAAGGCTTTTCCGCTCGTGGTCCGCAGCAGCCGAATTACGCTTTTGGTTCGCCCAAGGTCGCGATGCAGGAGCTCTTTAAATCGGTCTCCAGTGACAAGAACGATCAGGTTCAGTATGAACTCGAACGACGGCTGCTGGAGTTTGCGGCCAAGAGTGAGGGTGGGATTGCCGAGGAGCTTCGGGGGCTTGAGAAGTCGAAGGTCAAGAATTACGCGGACTCGATTGAAACGATCCGCGAGCGGAATCGGAAGATGGACGCCATGTCCGATATCATTCGCCGGCACGCGCCGAAATTGGATGAAAAATATTTGGCCGATGACCTCAGCACCATCGACCGCCAGATCGGACATGCCGAGATTGCGCTTTCGACTCTGATTTCCGGGATGACGAATGTCGTCACTTTGACTGCCGATGAACTGGGAACGATCTACACCGGAATCACGGACATCGAAAAGGAGAGCGTGAACCTGCACGACGTTGGTCACAACAAATCAGTGGGGAGTTTTGCTGCTCCGGAAGTTCGCGAAAAGCTACGGCGTCACCACATGTCGCTCATTGATCGCATTGTCACGCGCTTGAAAGGAGTGCCCGAAGAGGGTGGCACGATGTTTGACAACACCATGTTGCTCTACTTCCCCGATAATGGGGAAACCCACCATAGTCACGGTACCGAATGGCCCTTCATTGTGATGGCGGGCAAGAACGCCAAGCTCGATATCTCCGGAAAATACATCCGCCTGCCGCACTATGGCAAGGAGGGGCACAAAACGCTGGGGAATTGGTATACCTCTATTCTCAACGCCTACGGAAATCCCATCGAGCATTATGGAGCGATCGACACCGGACTCGCACACATGAATCAGAAAGGTGCCATCAAGCAGTTTCTGGGCTGAGATAACGGTACTTCCCTTTCATTTTTTCTCTCTCTAACATAACAGTCATGAATCGCTCACATTCCACCATTGCGATCGCACTTTTTATTTCTCTTATGTCTTCCCAAGCTGAACCTGATGGGGCCTTGTCGCCCGAGCTACTTACGAACCTTCGCGATGGCTACGAGATGGATGCCGGCGATTTGGCCCGGCACAATGCGGTGACCAACAATGCTATCAATAAGCTGGCACTGAACCGTCAGGTTTTTGCGGGGGAGGATGGGCACTTCAGCCACAAGATTAAGACGAAGGGGGTCACGAATCAGAAGTCGTCTGGCCGTTGTTGGATGTTTGCGGGGTTCAATGTGATGCGTCCCAAGGTGATCCGCGAGCAGGGCTTGGATCAGTTTGAGTTCTCAACCTCGTATCTGCAGTTCTGGGATAAGATGGAGAAGTCGAATCTCTACTTAGAGGATGTCATTGAAATGCGGGAGGTGGATCGGTTGGATCGTGAGTGGCTGCTGATCCATGACTGGATGGTGGGAGACGGGGGATGGTGGAATTATGTCACTGATTTGGTGGGGAAGTATGGGGTGGTGCCAGCTTCGGTGATGCCGGAGACCCATAGCAGTGAGAATACCAGGACGATGAATACCGTGCTGGATCGGCTTCTCCGGGCGCAGGCTACGGCGCTCTTGGCGGCGGCGAAGGAGGGTGCCACGGTGGCGAAGCTCCGTGAGCTGAAGGAGGCGGGCTTGAAGGATGTTTATCGTTTTTTGGTGATCAATCTGGGTGAGCCGCCGATGGAGTTTGAATGGCGTCGCAAGGTGAAGGCCAAAAAGGAGGACGAGAGGAAGGAAGATGAGGGGAAGGTGGCGCAGAATTTGACGGAGGCGAAGAGTTACACCCCGCAGAGTTTTTACCGGGAATTTGTGGGGGTGGATTTGAGCGAATTTGTTTGTCTCTATAATGATCCGAGCCAAAAGACGGGGGGTCATTATCGCTTTCATCGGGCCAAGAATATGGCGGGAGCGAAGGATATGGACTTTGCCAATATCGGGGTGGATGAGATGAAAGGGATCGCGGTGAAGTCAGTGTTGGCGAATGAGCCGATGTGGTTTGCGGTGAACATGGGTTATGATCAATCGACGGAGCACGGTCTCATGGCGGTGGATTTGTTCGACTACGAGACGCTCTTTGATCTGGAGCTGAGTTTGACGAAAGCGGAACGGTCGCGTTTTGGTGCGGGGGCTTCAAATCATGCCATGGTTTTGATGGGCGTGGATTTGAAGGGGGATGAGCCGCAGAAATGGCTGGTCGAAAACAGCTGGGGCGACGCGAAGGGTCAGAAGGGTCAGTGGACGCTTTATGACGAATGGTTCACGGAGCACGTTTATGTCGTCATTGTGAATCGCAAGCATGTTTCAGCGGAGACGCTGGCGATCTTTGAGCAGGAGCCAAAAGTCTTGCCGGCGTGGTATCCTGGGGCGCAGGGGATTCAGCGTTAAGGAAAGAACGCTACGGGCAGGGTTGCGAAAGGCGGCTTTGAGCTGTTGGCTGCGCAAGATCGCCTTATCGAGGCCGGGGATCTGTGTGTGGCAACCGGAGGCGAAAGCTTCGCTCGTACCTCTCCGGGCCAGGCCCGGAGTTGGGGGGGATAAGCAGAAGCGAAGCTTTCGGCTGCGGTCGGCTGCGGTCGGCTGCGGTCGGCTGCTGAAGGATTCTCCGCTCCGCATAACCCACCATGGGTTGGACGAAACGGAGAAATGGCTTTCAGCAAGTAAGCAAACGGGCGAACTTGTCACCCTTCTTTATGCTTTCTTTCGAGTAAAGTTACAGGGTAGGGGAAAAAAATTTGTTATTCTTCGGATTCTTCGGTTTTGACAATGCGGACGCGGAAGAAGCGGGAGGCATCAGCGGAGCGAAAGATACCGGGGGTGGTGGAGGTCCAGTTGACCATGTCGGTGCTGGATTGGAGGGAGACTTGGCGGTCGCCGCTGCCATCGTCAGGGATGACAAGAGTCTGAGCGGGAACGGATTGGGGGTCGCCGGCGCGTTTGACGGTGAGGGTGGCGAGGGCGGCATTGACGGTGGTGAAATTGGCGAGGCGGATGGTGGCAGGGCCGGCGATGACGGGGAGATTTGTCTGGTCGGGGTCGTTGGCATCGATCCGGACGAGAATAGAGCCGATTTTGACGTCGAGGTAGGCGTTGTTACTGAGGTAATGAACGGTGGCGAGGTCGCCTTTGGCCAAGGTGATGGTTTCGGTGGAGAAGGTGGGATTTCCGCTGGAGGTGCTGCGGTTGTTGGCGACGAGGGTGGTGAGCTCGGCAGATAAGGGAGAGAGGGGGGCGAGGAGGCAGACGAGGGCGAGTTTGAGAGAGGACATGGTGGCTTGGACGGAGGCGGGTTTTGAAATATTCACGCGATCTGATTATGCGATGGGATCCGGACAGTAGGCGCGGCGTTGGCATTTGAGGCAGAAGTCGCCGAGGTAGAGGGCATCGACCCACTCGATAAGGGGGGCGAGGTGTTTTTGTTCGTCGGTGATGAAGCCGGCTTCGAAGTTCCGTTTAAGCGGGCCTTTGGCCCCGACGCCGGCCCCGGTGAGGTTGGCGGAGCCGATGAAGGCTTCGATGCCATCGATGATGATGGCTTTGGTGTGGATACGGGGGCAGAGGATGCGTTCGAAGAGGTCGCTCTCGATGAGGGCGGGGTAGCGGTCGAAGTCTTGGCGAAAGCGGGGGCCGGGTTCTTTGGCGTGGAAGAGGCGGACGGCGACGCCTTGGTGGATGAGGTCGGAGAGGATTTCGAGGAGGGGGACGAAGCGGCGGCCTTTTTTGACGTGGAGGTCTTTGAGGTCGGCGGTGACGATCCAGAGGAATTTCTGGGCCCGGGGGAGCATGTCCACGATAACGCGTTTGTGGATTTCTTCGTTGAGGATGAGGTCGGTCATCGTGGCTGGCAGGGTAAAGCAGCCGAGGGGAGATGAACAAAGAAAACGCCAATCCGTGATGGCCTCACGGATTGGCGTTGGTTCGGGGGAGGCGCAATGGCCAAGGGGTTTAGCTGCGTTTGCGGCGAAGGAGGATGAGGGAGGTGCCGAGGAGGGCGAGGAGTCCGGTGGAGGGCTCGGGGACGCTGTGGCCGACGAGTTGGATGCCGTTGATGGCGGTGGCACTGGAGGCCCCGGGAGTGTGGTAAGCGCTGACATTGAACGTGTTTGCGGTGAGGCCGGAGTAGACCACGTAATTGCCGGTGGCGCTGACCTGGCTATCGAGGTAGGTGTTGAAGCCGAGGATGCCGTAGCCGGGTGAGCTTTCGTCGTGAGAGTAGTTGGTGACGCCGGGGGCGTAGAGGTCGATCTGATTCAGGGAGCTGCCTTTCCCGGTGTCGCTGTAGACATAGACGTCGTAGTAAGCCCAGCCGAGCGGGCCGAGATCGATGCTGGTCACCCGGAGGTTGGCGGGGTTGAGGTTACCCGCGCTCCCTATCCCACTCATGAGGTAGCCATCCATCATGACCTGATCGTTGGTGCCGCTGGGGTTGCCGATGGTGGCACTGTCGGGGGCTTGCCAGAAAAAATCGAGGGTGTCGGCGGCGAGGCTGTCCGGGTGGGTTAAGGAGCCGGTATTGGCAGGGGCAGAGCCCCAGGTATTGGCGGGAATCACTCCGGCGATATCGGGAGTAGAAAGGGTGGCGGGTTGGAAGTTACCAAGGAAATCGACCGAGACAGTGGAGACGATGGCGGCTTGGCTGGTGGCGATGAGTCCGAGGGCGAGGCCGGCGGCGGCGAGTTTGGTGGGGCGGGAGGGGAAGAGGCGGCGTCTACGAGCGGGGCGGGGAGTGGAGTTGGGTTGGAAGCCGTGGAAAGGAGTGCGGGTGGTCGGGAGGGTGGTGGCCTCAGCCACGAGAGATTGGGAATTCGAGGAGAGTGAACCGAGGATGCGACGATAAGTTTTCATGATCTGATGAGGTTGGTTTTTTGAGTGTTTGGAGGGGTTTGATTTCCTCCTTCACTGACCTCATCGCGGCGGGAAAACCCCAATGTCATTTTTGGTGAAGTTTTTTTTATTCGGGTTCTGTTTTGTGGAGTTTTTGTTGGAAGGCCTTGTCGAGTGCCATCGCTTTTTGTCGGAGGGTGGGGAAGTCGATGACGTTTTCTTCGAAGTCTTTGAGGAGGGCGCAGAAGTCGAGGTAGAAGGTGTTTACGATCTCATGTTTCAGGTCAATGAGATCGATGAGGGCCCGGGTTTGTATTTTCCCCCAAGCAAGGCTTCGTTCTGTTTTACTTTTTCCTGAAAGGACATCGGGGTGGTTCGAACCCAGTCCTTTTGCGACGAGCAGCTCTTCTTGTTCCAAGCACTGCTGATACTTTTCGTAGTAGTCGGAAATACGATTCTTGGGGAGATCCAAGCCCGCGGCATATTTGAAAAGTTCGTCGTCCGAAAAGGTGCCGATGGCTGGTCGAATGTGAGAGCGCGGCCTTCTCAGATCATCTCATATCCTGCGGGTTTCTGTGGCGGCTTTTTTCCGTGCGAGGCCGGAGGTTTTTAGAAGGGGTTCGAGAAAGTGGCCCTTTTCGTATCCGGAGGTGGCCAGGGTCAGATCATTCATGCGGGCGATCAGAGTGGAGGAGCGCGGAGGTTGTTTGGCGTGTTTCGTTTCTTCGCCATTCCAACGGCGGATCATGAAGAACCGGGGGGGCCGGGTTAGGAGGGCTTGGGACCTTTGCTGCCGAATTTTCAGAAGGTGGAGGTCTTCTTGTGCGCGATGATAGGCTTGTTTGGCGGTGGTGTAGATGGTCTGACTTGAGTTTTTGATGACATCATGGCGGTCGTTTTGACGATTCTCTACCATCGCTACGATGAGGTCGATTTGGCGATTGATGAATTCGAGCTCTGTGGTGAAATCCTTTTTCAAGGTGACAGTTTCATTTTCGGCATCTTCCATTGCTTTGTCGGCGCGTTTTTTGAGGGTGAGGATGTCGGGGTGGTTTGGTGCCAGCCCTTGAGCAAGAAGGGTGTGTTTACTCTCAATTGCTTCCCGGTGACGAGCGTAGTGAGGGCTTGAGTTACTCGGGAGACCGAGGCCGTCGGTGTATTGAATGAGTTCCTCGCCGACGAGGTCCTTCATGGCCATGATTTCGATTTCGAGCTGATCGCGGCGGGTTTCGAAGTCGTTGAGTTTAAATCTGGCAGCTCGAAACATGGTCGGTTCGTTTTCTCCTAGGGTGGTTGTCTCATCAAGGGAGGTGAAGCCGTAAGGTTTGAGGAAGGTGGCCAAGTCTGCCCGGGAATTCTCGATGATGACACTCTGTTTGGTGATTGCTTCGTCGAGAGTTTTGAGGGTTTGAGATTCGAGATCTTTGCGATGGTCGAGGTAGGCGTCGAGGAGGGATTGGATGATGACTTTTGGGAGGGTTTCGTCGCCGTGATAGGCGGTGATGGTGAGGAGGCCGGGGTCTCCGGATGGGGTGAATTCGAGGGAGGCGGAGAGGGTTTTGGGCGAGATTTGGGAGGAGAGGGCGGCGGCTTCGATGAGGGAAGCGGTTTTAAAGACGGCGATTTGGTTGGAGAGGAAGTTTTGCGAGACGGGGAGGGTGAGTGAGGAGAGAATTTGCACGATCGCGGTGAATTCATGGGCACCTCGTTTCCGGGCGGGGGAGGAATCGCAGCCAGTTAAGAAGAATGCGGCGATGAGGGAGGAGACGATGAGTGGGAAGCTCATGCGGAGTTTATTGGTGGTCCCAGCCATGGATGATGATTAGGTTGCGGGGTTGCTTGAGGAGAATGCGGGTTTCTTGCTGCTGGATCTTGAGGTTTCGGAGGGTTTCGCGGGCTTGTTCGTAGGCTTCTTTGGCGGTGTTGTAGCTATTCTGTTTCGAGGAGAGGTTGGGAGTGTCTTCTTGTCGGTCTTCTACCATTTCCTCCATCCGTTCGACCTGGCGGTTTATGAGTTCGAGTTTGGTTTTCAGGACTGCACTTAGGGAGACTGCTTCTTTTTTGGCATAGTCCATCGCTCCTTCGGCCCGTTCTTCGACGGCGCGAACGTCGGGATGGTTAGCGGCCAGCCCTTGGGCAAGGAGGGTGCGTTTCTGTTCCAAGGCTTCGCGATGCTGGGTGAAGTAGTAGGTGACTTGGTTTTCAGGGAGGTCGAGTCCGGCGGCATATTCGACGAGTTCGTCGCCTGTCATCTTACTGAGTTCCTTGATCTGAATCTCGATCTGATCGCGTTGGGTTTGGAAGTCGGCGAGTTTATGGCGGGCGGATCGGAACATGTCCTGCTCGCTTGCTCCAAGTGGGCTCCTGTTGTCGCCGTCAAAGTAGGGGATACCGTAGGATTGGATCCAGACGGTCATTTCCTTTCTTTTTTCCTGAACGATGTCGCTTTGTTTGATGAGTTCTTCGTCGAGTGGTTTGATGGCTTGGGCTCCGAGATGATTGCGGTGGTTTTGGTAGGCGTCGAGGAGGGCTTGGACGATGGTTTTTGGGAGGGCTTCGTCATCGTGATGGGCGGTGATGGAGAGGAGGTCGGTTCCTTTGATGGGGGTGATTTCGAGGGAGGAGGAGAGGATGTCGGCGGGGATTTGGGCGCTGAGGGAGGCGGCTTGGATAAGGGAGCCGGTTTTAAGGATGGCGATTTGGTTGGCGAGGAAGTTTTGGGAGGTGGGGAAAGAGAGTGAGGGGAGGATTTGAACGGTGGCGGTGGCCTGGTGGGCCCCTCGTTTTTCAGCGGTGGGAGAGGAAGAGTCGCAACTGGAGAAGAGGATGGCGGCGATAAGGGACGTAAAGATGAGAGGGAGTTTCATGAGTGATGTGGGTGATTAGAGGGGCGGGAGGCGGTTTTGTTCAATGATTGGTGCGCTGGGCAAAAGTTTCAATTACTAAACTTGCTAAACCATCGTACTGTCGAAATCGATATATGATTTTCAGTCGCCGCGATTAGAATCTCCAGAGTGAAAGCGCTCCCAGGCGTGCCTCAAGTGCAAGCCCTCGATCAAACTTTCAAAGTTCGGGCTCTCATTTCGGCCCTGGCCGACGGTGCCTTCGCTGCCCAGGTTCCCATAAACGTTTCGCATCAAGCGGCCTCCGTGTGAAACCCGCACGCGTTTCTTCCGTATCGAGGTCACTCAAACGCCGTGAAATTACTCTCGGGTGGTGCTCTCGATGACCCAGGCTCCCAAGGATGCCAACTCAATTTCGTCAGCATCTTTAACGAGTTCTTTTTGGAGATGCCATAAGGCTTGGTGCGCAGGCTTGGTGAGTCTTTCTTGATGGAACCTCGTCATGAACTGCGCGAGATGGTCGTCGCGGACCCGCCATTGAGCGGCCATCACTTCTTTCGCGCCGGCGGCGATGAAACTTCGTCGCAGGCTGGACCAGTTTCCCCCGACTTCACCTTGTCCGATTCCTCCGCGACAGGCGGAGAGGACGACGAGGTTTGTTTGAGTGAGAGCGAGCGAAGAGATCTCCTTGGCAAAGAGGATACTTTTGATCCCTTCTCCATGAAGGATGAGACCGGCGCGAAAACCGGAACCTTGATCGCTCTCGATGACAAATCCGTGCCCGGCGAGGTGCAGGGTGCCTTGATGATTTTTGAGGAGGGAAAGAAACTGCTCGCGATTCGGATCTAAGTACGAGGTTCCCTGAAGGTTGCTCAACTCAGCGGTGACGCCCGGGAGAGCGGGGAGATTTTGAACAAGCTCAGCAAGTGATTCGTCAAAGGGGAAAGCCCCCGCACCTGGGAGGACTCCGGGCTTACTGGCGATGCCACAGACCGTCATCTCCTTACTCTCTTTCATGGCTGGTATCTTGCCGGTCAGTGCAAGGATGCGAACTTCGGCGAAAGCTTCGCAGAGATAGGAACCACCTCGATGGCGGAGGATGGACCAGGGAACGGCGTGGAGCATGCCGACGGGAGCGATGTTGACCGGTTTGCCAGGGTCCAGGTGTTCGACAAGCGGTGCCCAGAGGGATTTGTAAAGCTGGGTCAGGCGGACGGGGAGAGTGGCTCCAACGTTGACTTCGCCGAGGGTGCGCTCGGCGGTTTCGAGGGTGTCGGTGATGCGTTGGTGGATTTTTTCGGCTAGTCCGAGGTCGATCCAGTGGGGCGCGGGTTTCAGGATGAGGGCTCCGTATCTTTGTTGGAAATTCTTCTCATAGATGAGGTAGAGAACGGTTTGTTGCGACGGGATGACGACCGATCCGCCGATCCGTTTCCGGAGGGCGTAATTTTGGGCCGTGAGGGCTGCGCGCGGAAGGTCATCGGGAGCGTGTTTGATCAGGGGTGAGAGGGAATCAACGGTGCGTTGTAGGCCGAGGAGGATATTGGAATCATTTGAGTTCGCGAGCCAGCGCAGGGCGACTTCGGAACTTCGTCTGGCCGAGTCAGGGTTGTTGGTGGCATCGGCATGGAGGGAAAGTGCGCGTGCGAGGAGGGGGTGGTCATCGGGGAGTGCGTCCTCGACGATCACAGGGGCGAGCGATTCTGCGGCGAGGTGGCGGTTTCCGTTTCGTAGGGCAGCCTCGGCGAGAGTGACAAGGTAGGAGAGGCGGGTATCGCCGGGTAAAGTTTCGGGATCAAGCGACTCTAAAAGTTCGAGAGCCTGGGCGTCGCTGACTCCGGGTGCTTGGGCCGCGACGGAGGTCAGGGCGGTGAGGAGTGCGGGCTCGGGGGAGTCGAGGGTGAGGAGTTGGGCGTGGGCATTTGTGATCAATTTATCGACTGGCTGTCCGAGGCGGAGCGCAATCCCGGCGGCATCGATGGCAAGGGCCACTTGGTTGGAGATATCGTCTTTCGGGAGGGCCGCGAGGGCGGCGAAGATGGCCTTTTGGGCCTTCTCCGGAAGTCCGCAGGTGAGATGGAGCTTTGCGGATGTTTGGTGCCACTGGGCGAGGGGAGGAGAGGGAGATTGTAACTGAGGAACCTCACCGAGAGCTGCGCGCGCTTCGGGGAGGAGATTGCTTTTCATCAGAAGGTCGGCGAGTTCTGCGCGGATCACGACGGACCCTGCGCCCTCGGCGTGGGTGAGGGTTTTCTGAAACCACTGCCGTGCACGTTTTTGCTCACCGGCGAGTCGAGCGGCCCGTGCGGTGAGTCCGGCACATGCTGCGAGGTCGGAGGAGAGCGTGGAGTCGTCGCTTGCTAAAAGTTGGTAGGCCTTTTCGGCGAGGAGGGAGGCGGCGGCGGGATCACTTTTGAAAATCAGGCCTGCTTCATTGGCGGCGAGCAGGGCCTCGTCACGCACTCCGCCGAGGAGGGGGATGAGACTCGCGAGCAGCAGGAGGAGGAGCGAGCGCATTTAGGGAGTGGACGTGATGCGGAAGCGGAAGAATTTTCGAAGGTCAACCGTGGTGAAGGTGAGCGTGCCGGCGAGATTGACGCCATCGCCATTTAGGGGAAGGTGGGCGGCCTTTGTGACGGTGCCTTGACCGACATCGTTCCAGGTATCGAGGTCCTCGCTGCTTTGAAATGACCACTCCACTTCTGCGGGGTGGGGGAGGTAGGCCGCGCTTTGCATCTCCACTTTGAAGGTAAGGGTGTCCTTGTCCAAGGTCACCTTGGGGGCGTGTTGGGAGTCGGCGTAACGGGGGTCCATGCCACAAAAATACTCGATGAAATTCGCAACACCGTCGCCATCGGGGTCGGCGAGTTTTGCGTCCAAGCCTTCGTCAAAGTATCCGAATCCTGCGATCTCCTCGTAGCGGGCCAGCCATTCGGAATAGGTCAGCGACATGGGATCGAGGGTGGTGAGGTTGGGGAGGGCGAGGACATTGAAGGAGCCTCCGCCGGTGGCGAGAATGGCGGTGCGAACCTGGCTCGGGCTGGCCCAGGGACGCAGTTGGAGAATGCGGGCGGCGAGGGCGGCGGTGTAGGCGGCGCTGTAGCTGGTGCCTGCGCCGGTTTGGTATCCTTGTTCGAGGTAATAGGTCGAGCCATCGACCACGATGGGTCCGGTTCCCGTGGTGGGATCGAGTCGGGTCGCTGGAACTTTAATGTTGTCGCCGGGGGAGAAGAGGTCGACCCCTTGGTTCATGGTTGGGCCGTAGCCGGAGGGATTTGGGGTATTAAGTGCGGTGCCGGTGCCGCCTCCGGAGGTCCACGCGCTCGGGAAGATGGTGTTATCGTGCGCGCCGCTTTTGAGATGGTAATCTGAACCTTCGCCGGTGGTTTCGAATCCGACTGTCCCCGGGAGATCGTAGCTGGGAGCGCCGAGGGGAGGCCAGTAGCGATTGGTCACGACGTCGCCGCTTTTGTCAAAAGCGACCCATTCGCCGGCACCGGCGGGTGAGGAAGCGGCGGCGGTTCCTCCGTGATTACCGGCGGAAATGGAGGTGACAATGCCGCGCTCCCAGGCGAGGTCGAAGAGGGCATCGAGATCCCCGACGCGGGTGCCGGGGATTTCCACGGAATGTGAAAAGCACAGAACGGCGGCGTGGTTTCGAAGGTAGGGAGTGGCGAGGCGAGTTTCGTGCGCGAAGATGACTTCGCTGAGCGCGGCAATGGCATCGCTGACATAGGTGGAAGGGATACTTGGGCCGAAGCCGGCTGGCTTGTCGTAGAAGAGGACGGAGCGGTAACTTGCGCCGCTGCGGGTGCCAAGGGCGGTGAGGAGGCCGGTGTGGGTTCCGGCGATGCAACCGGCGAGGCGGGTTTCATGATTGTGGTAATCGAAGTCGGCGGGGAGGAAGCCGCCGCTGCCGGCGAACATGACGGAGAGCGGGGTTTCGAATACGAGGCCAGCGAGATCGGGGTGGCTTTGATCAATGCCGGTTCCGAGAATCTCGACGATCACTTTTCCGGTGATCGGTCCCGAGGGAGGGGCGGCGATGGGGCGGCCGGGGACGAGGGAATCGAGAGCGGGATTTGAGGAAGCGGGTGTGGGCGAGATGGGATCGGTAAGGTCATCGCCCGAGCCCTCGTTGGGCTGCATGAGCGGATCAGGAATGAAGCGGTAATTTCCGAGATATTGGGCATCCAAAGTGTTCCGCATTTGGTCAATGGAGTCGTTTTGAACGAGGGCGACGACGCCGTTGAACCGGAGGCCGGGGTAGTTCAGGTTGCGGATGATATTGGTGCCGCCAACTCCGGACACGGTGGTATTGAGGTCGGTATTGTTGGCGTCGAAGACCCGGATAATGAATCGGGTTTGTGCCCCGGCGAGGGAAGATCCGAGGAGGAGAAGAAGGAGGACTTTGGTCATTAGAATTTCCAGGTGAGTTGGCTGTGGATTTCTGAGCCGCCTTCATCGAGACGCCATCCAGCGTGAAGGGAGGCTCGGAGGTGAGTGTCTTGTCCGATTTGGAGGCCGAGACCGCTGGTGACGGCTGTGCTGCTCGTGTTTGAGACTTTGTCGAAAGTTTCTCCGGCTTGGAGGAAGAGGGAGGGACGGAAGGCCCAGTTTTTGAAGAGATTGAAAACGGGAGTGCGGAGTTCGAGGCCGCCGAGGTAGCCGCGGTCGCCGAGGGCGAATTGTTCCGGGAGTCCGCGGAGCCCGGCCGCACCGCCGAGGGCGAATTGGTCGGCTTGGAGGACGGGGTTGCTGGCCCATTGGCCACCGAGGTTGGCGATGAGGTCCCAGCCAGCGGGGAGGTCTTGGCGATGCCAGATTGAAGTACGAAGGATGCCATACTCTCCGGAGGCCCCGGGTCGGAGAGAGTCGTGTGCATCGTCATCTCCGAAAGGTGAGAGGAGGAGGCTGGCGGCGGCGCGGGTGAGGCTTTCGGGCCGTTCTTTTTCTAAAGTTCCTCCGAGGGAGAGTTGCACTACGTTGGCGAGGCCCCGGTTGGTGGCATCGCCGAATTCGAGGGCGTTGTTACTGCGGCGGAAAGAGAGTCCGAGGGAGTGGCGGTGGGTCCAGCCTTGCCAGTCTGATTCGGGGCTGCGCCATTGTCCGCCGACCTGCCAGGTGTAGGCGTCAAAGGTGCTGGCTTGCGCGCCGGAGTAGGAAAGGGAGAAGGAGAGCTCGGAGCCGTGGTTTTTGAAAAAGCGGGTTCCGAGTTGGACGGCGTGGAAGTCGGCGGGGTCCGGGGAGAGGGTGAGGCGGGCGGTTGAGAGGGAGTTGCTTTGCCAGAAGTCGGCAAATTCTCCCTGGATCCAGAAGCGTTCGCGTGGGAGTGGGCTGGCGCCGGTGTCGAGGTAGCCTGCGGAAAAGCGCTGGCTGTGTGACTGGTCGATTTGGAGGAGGACATTGACCGAAGCTCCATCGGGAGCGGGTTGGAGGCGGGGGATGGCGCGGTGGAGGGGGTTGGCGTGGAAGGAGGCGAGGAGGTCCTGCATGTTGGACATTCGGACAAAGCTCCCGCCGAGTTTGGCGAAGTGCTTCGTGGCGACCATTTTGGTGCGGGCGGGGCCATCGCCGAGCCAGATGTTTTGGAGGCGGGAGACATCGATGGTGACTCGGCGTTTGCCTGCGATGTCTTCGATATCAACTCCGACGGCAGGGTAGCCGTGTTTTTGGTAATGTTGGAGGAGGAGGTCGGCGGCGGAGTCGGCATCGCGGGCGGACTCCAGTAACACGATGAGGTTTTCGCGGTCGGGGACGGGGGCCTCTCCGCACGCGAGTCTCACCGGGAGGGCTTGAGCGCCGGTGATGAGAGCGAGGCAGAGGGCGGGAAGCTTCATTGCTTTAGGAAGGTATCGAGCGCTTCGCTGAGATCGTATTCGTCGGTGGAATCGGTGACTTTAAGAAGGGCCACGTCTTCGAGAAGTTCGCCATTCCACGGGGTAAGGATGCCGGTTTTACCATTAAGAATGACGGCGGATTTGAGGCCTTCTTTTTTGAGAAGAGTGATGGCGTCATTGAGGTCTTTGGCTTCGAGAGTGAAGTCAGCCTGCCGCGTCACGTAGAGGGATTGGAAGGGGATGGAGTCGCTTGCAAGGTAGATGGTGATGGTGTCCGCGATGGGGGTAAAAGCGCCTCCCCCGCGCATCGTGACGTCGGGTTTGTTCGGAGTGATTGTGGGGTCGTTTCTGAGCGAGACGAAGAGGGCGAGGGCCGCGAGCGCGGTGGCTCCGCCATAGAGCCAGAGCTTGGAAACTTTTCCAAGCCACGATTCTTTTTCAGGGGGGACGGGTTGGCGGGCGGCGCCGTAGCGATCCTGCCATTGGTCGCGGAGGTCATCGGGGATGGGTGGGATGGAATCGTCGCTTGATTCCTCACGGGCGAGGGCATCGAGCGAGCGGATGGCATCCGGCTGGTCCGAAAGCTCATCGCGGAGATTCGCGGCTTCGCGGCTGCGGTCGGGATGGGGCGTTTTTTTCATGCTCACTGGTTGAATCGCGATGGTTCGAGGTGAAAGTCAAATTAGGGGGGATTTTTTTCCTTTTTTAGAGGTCGGCTTCATCGAGGGCGCGGCCGAGTCGGGCGAGCGAGTCGGCGATGACGGCATTGAGACGGCGCAGCTTGGTGGAGCGGGAGGCGGTGGGGTCGATTTCGAGTTGCTGGAGGGTCCAGTCTTCTAGGACGAGCTCGTCGCGTGTTTTGTTGCCTTCGACGAAGAGGATCTCGACGAGGTGCCATTCGAACTCATCGAGGGTATCGGCACAGCTGCTGCGGATTTGGTCGAAGGTGACGTTGGCGAGCGGGTCGTGGTTGTGGAGGGTTCGGGTTTCGAGTGGACCGAGGTCGGGATTGTCGAAGGAGAGTCCGCCTTGGTTGGGTTGCATTTTGAGGGTGGTCTGCTTGCGGACCCAGGAAATGGCGCGGCGCTGGGCGACGACGGAGAAGAGGCGCGGGAGTTCTTCAAAGACGGCCATTTTTCGCATAGGGCAGTCGTCGGGATCCGGGCGGGCTTTGAGGAAGTCGGCGACGGTTTCGGAATAGACGTCGCGGGCATCGACATCATTGATGCGGAGGCGACGGTAGATGGGGGAGGCGCGTTGCCAGAGGACGGGCTCGGCGGTGGACCAGCCGGGGTCGGAGAGTTGGCCGTCATTGCGGCGGGCGATGAGAGCGGGGAAGGGGGGATTGTGGGGCCACTTTTTCTTGGCGGGATCGCGGTGGAGGTCGGGATCATTTTCGCTTTTGCGTTGATCGGCAACGTGGCGGAGAGCGCGGCCTTGGACCGGACGGGTGAGGACGGTGAGCATGGTCTGGAGGGTGGGCTCGGGGTCGCCTCCACGATCGAGAAAGTCGTGGAAGGTGGCTTGGGCCACGGAGAGGGTGCCTTTTTGATCGAGGAGGATCCCGGGGACAGGTCGTGCGGCGCGGACGCAAACGGCTTCCCAAAGAATCTCCAGCCAGCCAGCGATGGGTGAGGTGATCACGACTGATACCCTAGACTGCGGGGCGGTGAGCTGGCACGTCTAAATTCCCTTTAAGTTATCTGCGGAGGGGTTCGGTGAGGATGGCCGTGGTAATCTGTTTTCGTTGTCGCCCTCTGGGGCCCTTGATAGACTCAAATCTGAGAAAAAGAGGGTAGCGGCTCGTGAATCCTCATCAACAAGAGGCGCCTTTACGCTGTCCCAAGAAGAGCAATTTTTTCGGTCTTATCGTCAAGGCGCTGTGTGACTTCGGAAATGATTCCATCACCTCGCATCCGAAGTGCCGTCCCCTGATTTCGGGCACTTGTATTGCTACAGGATTTTCTTGAGTATCGTATTTTCCAAGTCGAGGAGCTATTTTTTGAGTTCCCAGACATAGTAGGGAAGGTAGCGCCCGGGGTGCTCGGTGACTTTGTATTGCAAGGCGCATTTGGAGCAGGTGACTTGGATTCTTTTGTCGTCCAATTTTTCAGAGTCTGCCGAGGTGAAGCGTCCTTTTTCAATGAGGACGTGGGGTGGGTCGGAGGTTTTGGCGTAGACTTGGCAATAGCAATTTCCTTTGGAGAGAGACTCGATGATATCGGCGGCGCGGGTGATAAAGCGTCGGTCGTCGGTAAATTCTCCAGTGCGCGGGGTGACTTTGAGGGCAGCACGGATGATGGGGAGATTTGGAGCAAGAGTGGCGATGAGTTCGAGATCGGCGTGGTTGAGGATTTCGAAGGAGGCCTGGCGGGCGAGGTCGGGATTGCCGGAGACGAGCTTGGCGTAGGTGTGGCTGAGCGGGGTGATTTTCCAGAGGCCCCGAACAATGGAGCGCCATTGGCCGTTATCGACCTCATCGCGGAAGAGGAGGCCGAGGTGGGGTCCGTTGATGAAGAATTGGTCGGCGGAGGTGGCGTGTTTTTCTTTGAGGAGGTGGGAGAGGGCTAGGTGTCCTGTTTTGATGGTATTGACGAGCTTCCAGGGGCTCTGAGCAGTGCGTAGGACGTGGAGGATGTCGCGGTCGGCGAGGACTTTGGGGAGGTCGGAGAGGGGGCGGTATTGGGAGACGTGGACGGTGGTTCCGTCTTTGAGTTCGACGTTGGTTTTTTCGGCGCTGTAAGAGAACTCAAAGGGGCCCTCGTAGAGGATGTCGTCTTTCAGGGTTTGTTTCTCCATGGTGTTGGATGGGGCGGCAGGGGTGGGGGCCTTGTTCATCCACTTAGGCTTTTGGGGGAGGAGGGATTGAGGGGTTTTGTGGTTGCGCCAAGCGAGCCAGAAGATGAGAAGGCCGAGGCAGATAAAGAGGGAGGCGATGACGTAGCCGACGCGATAGGAGGTGTTTTTTGTGGAGCCGGCGAGGCGGGCGCGCGGTGGGGCACCGGGAATGATAATGAGCTTGAGCTGTGAGCCTACCGAGGCTTTTTTAAATTCTCCGTCTTTGACGCCGACTTCGATGATTTGCATGTCGATTCCACTAACGTCCGGGGAGACATTGGTCATGATGCGGAGGGCGTATTTTGGGGAATTCTCGAGTTGGTTCTTGGGGGGGTGCGCGCTGACGATGCGGCCCGCGCGGAGGAGGCCGTGTTCGAGGAACTCGTCATTTTTCCCAGAAAGATGTGAGCTGAGTCCGGCGACGATGAGGCCGAGTAGGATGACAATGATGCCGCCGTTAGTGAGGCTGAGAAAAGGGGATTTCATCGCTTGGCCGACATTATTACAAGAATGGCGGAAGAGTCACGACGACAGGTTGGATATTATAAAGGGAGGCTTTTCGGGCGATTCCTCAGGTTCTTTTAACTTTACAGGAAATCTCCTGCAAGCTTAGGTGGCTAACGATTCTTATGAAAACATTTTTCCTTTCTTTTCTCCCAATTTTTGTTCCCGGAATCCTGCTAGCGATTCCGATTGCCGGTGTCGATTTTAGTAATGATTTGGGGGAGGTTGATGTGACTCCGGACGATCTGAATCCAAATGATTCGATCATGGTGGCGACTGAATGGACTTTTGCGGCGGGCAATATTGCCACGGGTGACAACAATGCGAACGTGAACCGCGCTTCGGCACCGGTGGTGAAGTTTGATGGCCCGGTTACGGGGGCGGAGGTGCCTGCGGTGGGGAGTGTCCCGCCGACGGAAGGGGCGCACAGTTTTTCGATCACGATCGGGGCGGAGCCGCTGGATCTCTCTAAGGTTACCTTTGATTTTAGTCGTGCGACCGGGAGTACAAACGTCCGTTGGATGGCTTTTCGGACAAGCTTGGATGATGGCCTTCTCTACAGTGAGGATGGGCCTGTCAGATCAGCTTTCAATTCGGTAGTGATTCCTCTTACGGATGCCAAGTATCAAGGTTTGACGAACCAAACGGTGGACTTTTTCTGGTATTGCGGTGGTGAAGGATCAGGGGATGTGGATGTGGATTCCATCGTGATTGATGGGACGATTACCACTGATTTGGATTCCGATGGAATGCCGGACGCTTTTGAGCAAGGGATCATTGATTTTGATACGACTGATGGGATCACCGCGATTGAGGATGTGCTGCCCGGGGATGATTTTGACAATGACCTCTCAAATAACCTGGAAGAATTTACGCGTGAGACCTCTCCTGTTGATGATGATTCAGATGATGATGGCTTAAAGGATGGGGTGGAGACGAATGATGGGACCTTTGATGATTTGGCAACAGATACGGGGACGGATCCGCGCGATGATGATTCAGATGATGATGGCTTAAAGGATGGAGTGGAGACGAATGATGGCACTCTGGATGATCCTGCGACTGATACCGGGACCAATCCTCTTTTGGCAGACACTGACTCTGATAACATTCCAGATGCCTACGAGGTGGAAAATTCCCTCGACCCGAATACCAGCGATGGTGGTGCAGATGCGGATGAGGACGGGTCGACGAACTTGGAGGAATTTACGAATGGGACTTTTCCCAACGTGAAGGATTCCGATATGGATGGCTTGGACGATGGGGTGGAAAGTAACTCCGGGACTTTTGTGGACGCGGATGACACCGGAACCGATCCGCTCAATCCTGATACAGATGGAGACCTCCTCCTCGATGGTGTGGAGAGCAATGACGGATCTTTTAATGATGCGAGCGAGACGGGTTCGAATCCGTTGGAGGCGAACACGGATGGCGATAATTTCCGGGATGGAGCCGAGGTTCTGATTCATGGCACTGATCCAACCGAGGCTGCCAGTCAGCCAACCTCTACATTAAGCGTTCTCTTCCTCGATGGCGATGGAACGGGGACTATGGGGGCGGATGAAATCGCGGTGGGATTGCTGCAAGATAAGTTTGGCCTTGATAAGGTAACGGTCACGGCAGCTTCGGCGGTGGTGACCGGAGATGAGACGGCCTTTGATCTTCTCGTGCTTTCTTCGACTCCCGGTTCGGGTGACATCCGCGGAAAGTTCATAGACTCGGCGGTGCCTCTCGTGAACTGGGAAGAGGCGGTGGTCGATAACAGTGCGGGGGGAGAATTTGGAACGAGCACGGTGATCCTGTCGAAATCGACTTCCACGACCCAGATTTTATTGGGTGACCACCCCATCGCGTCTGGCTTACCTGAGACCGTGGATCTTTATGATGGCGCGAATGGCGAGACGACCTCCACGCCTGCGCTTTTTGCAGGCCTAACTTCGGTGGGCACTGCGGTTGATGGCGTGGGCACGGCTGGCGCGCGTATCGGTGAAAGCGTGGTGGGGCAAGTGATGATCATTGCGGTCGAGGCTGGCGATGCGGTTGATGATACCGTGGGCACTTTCGGAAATGCCGCCCCCGCACGACGGGTGATGATGCCGTTTTCTGATAACACCTTGGCCTTTCTTTCGGCCGATGGCCTGGCTCTTTTCTCAAATGCCTTGGACTGGGCGGTGGGGAATCTAGGGGGTGTGGCAGGGTTGGAGATCGTACGCTTCGAACTTGATTCGCGCAGCGATCCTGAAAACCGGATTGCGACGCTGGAGTTCACCTCCCGAGCGGGTCAGGAGTATACCATTCTCAGCTCGACCGATCTGGCGGTTTTTGCTGGCGGTGGCGGAGCCGAGGTTAATACCGTTACTGGAACAGAAGGGACGACCACGGTGATGATTGATTTCAATACCTTCGGAATTCTGCTCTCGGATGAGAAGAGGTTCTTCGTCGTGCGAGAAGGGGGCGAGGGTTAACCCCCCCCTCCTTCTAGATTGTCGAATTGACTTCGACGCTTTTGAGACCGCTCCCGGAAAATGGGTGCGGTCTTTTTATACAATGTTCTCGGTTCTCTGGCGGGTTCCTGGGGCCTCCCCCGAACCATCTTTGACCTTCAGAATCGGAATCTTTGATGACAGTGCTGGCGGCACCTCCGAGTTTGGCTCCATGGGGTATCGCAGCAAGCTTGGCGTAGCTTACCGTGGAAACGAAAAAGTCGCACCATTCATCTTGGGAAGCTGAATTTCTCGAGGCCGCTTCCAAGTCACTTTAATCAGTGCGGGACCGGTCCGCAGTTGGGGCAGGGACTGGTCCATTCGACTTCGCCGGTGGCGTAGGTTTCTTGTTTCCAGATGGGGACGCGGGCTTTGATGGAGTCGATGAGGAAGCGGTTGGCTTCGAAGGCGGCTTCGCGATGGGGTGAGCTGGTGAGGGTGACGACGGCGGCTTCACCGATGGCGAGGGTGCCGATGCGGTGGATCGCGACGGCTTTGGTGATGGGGAATTTTTTCATCGTTTCGGCGAGGATGCGTTCGCCTTCCTTTTGGGCGAGAACGGGATGGTTGGTATAGTGGAGTTGGGTGACGTCGCGGCCTTCGTGGTGGTTGCGGACGAGGCCTTCGAAGACGACGAGGGCTCCGCAGGTGGGGTCCTGCATGTCGGCGCGGAGGCCGGTGAGATCGAGAGGAGTTTTTTGGATGGAGAACATGGCAAATTAACCTCCGGCGAAGGGGGGCATGAAGGCGATGGTTTGGTGATCGGAGAGAAGGTCGGTCCAGTTGGCGAATTCGTTGTCGAGAGCGGGTTTGACGTGGGGGAGGTCGAGGGTGAAGTGGTGCTTGAGGCGGAGCTCTTCCCAGAGGCCGGCGAGGGTGGCGGCGGAAGTACGAAGGACTTCGGATTCGGTGGCTGCTTCTTGGCTGAGCTTGGCGAAGTATTCCACGGTGACTTCTTTTTCGATGGCTCCGTGTTGGTGGAGATGTTCGAGTTCGACGAGGTGCTCGGGACGATTGAGGTTGAGGAGGGCGCGGGAGTCTGTGGGGGTGAGGTCGACGCGGTCGAGAGAGGCGAGAAAGCGGCGGGCACAGCGTTGGTTTTTTTCAATGAGGGCGGTGAGCTTTGGGGATGTAGAGGGGGAGTAGAGGGCGCAGAGGGGCTCGGGGTGATTGTCGAGAGGGTTCAGGAAGCAGGTGGCGTCTTTTGAGTCGTCGTGGTGATCGACGAGGGCTTGAAGATCGGCTTGTTGGATGAGGGGAAGGTCGCAGGCGATGACGAGCCAGTTGGAGTCCGGATCGTGATGGAAGGCTGCTTGAAGGCCGCCGAGGGGACCTGGGCTTGGTTCGAGGTCGGGGAGAGTGGGCTGCTCGCTCGTTGTGGTGTCGCCATGGGCAACGGACAGAAAGATATCATCAGTTAGTGGTTGGACGATTGAGAGAATGCGGTCGAGTTGGGTGACGCCGCCGATTTTGAGGGAGGCTTTGTCCTGTCCCATTCGGGAGGATTTTCCACCGGTGAGGATGAGGGCTTTCATACTTCGTAGTCGGACTTTCCGCCGGTCTTTTTGGCGAGCTTGAGATCGGAGATGACGATGGCGGGATTGGCCGCTTTACACATGTCGTAGAGGGTGAGGGCGGCGATGGAGGCCCCGGTGAGGGCTTCCATTTCGACGCCGGTGCGGGAGGTCGTTTTGGCGGTGGCGGTGACGAGGAGGGTCTCGCCATCATGTGGGGTGATTTTGATCTTGGCGGAATCGAGGGGAAGCGGGTGGCAGAGTGGGATGAGGTCGGAGGTTTTTTTGGTGCCCATAATGCCGGCGAGAATCGCGGTTTGGAGGACGGGGCCTTTTTTGTTTTGGAGTTCGCCCTTGTCCATCTGTGCGAGGAGTTCATGCCCGAGGGTGACGAGACAGGTCGCGATGGCGATGCGGACGGTTTCGGCTTTCGCGGAGACGTCAACCATGCGGGGTTGGTTGGAGTCATCGAGATGGGACAGGTCGGCCATGGGCGGAGCTTGCCTTGGGCTTGGTCCGGGTGCAATGGCTAGTGCTCCAATTTCTAGAAGAGCCGAACTTCCGAGTTTAGATTACCGAAAACGGAGTAAGGGACTACTGGGCTCACATCTTGAACCTAAATCGGCGGGACTTTGGTATTTTGGTTGCAGGAAACAAAGGCGAGTCAGACGACCGAAGGGGAGCCCGCAGGGTGAACTCCGCGAATCAAAGCACATCCACCGACACGAACTCACCTTCGCTTAGGCGCAGGAAAAGCCGTATGTCCGGTGGTTCGAACCCTCCGCCCACCCGATTTGCCTATTTTGCTGTTCGAACCGTGCGCTGATACTCGCCCACCCCAAACCATGGAATCAACATCAGTGGGACCTGTAGGCTCAAAGACAAAAGCATGACAACCTGGGAGGGAGCTGCCGATTCGAAAAATTCTGGGCGAACAGCCCAGAGACTAATCAGAACAATCGACCCCAAACAGCCAAGTATCACCATAATACCTCTCGCTACCCGTGAACCTCTGAACAACTCGAAAGAAGCAATTCCAAACAGTCCAGCTCTGATCAGTTGTGTGGTAAGCTCATCATTCGTATCGAAAAACATCGAAAATATTGCATTCACCACGGACGCAGTGAAGAGAAGGAATACCGCTGCGAAAACTGTCCACTTTCCTTTTCTCGCCAACTCCACATTAACCATCGAGCCGGGATCTGATGGCAGGGTTGTTGGAGGGGCATATGGATCTCCAGAGGGCATTTTTGAGCTAAGGTCAAAGTGTGGCGGCGGGATACCTTCACGCCGGGATAGGATGAATATCAAAAGATCATCGCCGAAGCCACAAACTATTGCCCAACTTCACGACGGTGTTCCGGTGGTCCACCACGGCTTTTGTGTGCCCAGCATGGGCGCGATCCAAAAGGGGTTCAAGTCCCCTGTGAAAAGAGAATGAACCGCGTAAAAGGCTGCGCCCACGCGGTGCCTATTGAAGAACAAAAGAAACTGCTAGCAATGAAAAGCACGACCAGGAGCCAATTGATTTGGGGGCTCCGCCCGCCCCCTCACCCCTGCGGGGCAGGTCGCGTTCGCTCCCTTGGCATTCCGACGGTGTTGGATCGCCTGATCCAGCAAGCCATCGCGCAGGCCCTGACGCCACAATATGAAGCCGTCTACAGTGATCGCTCCTACGGGCTTTGACCTCGACGGAGCGCGCACGATGCCATCGGAATGATGCACAAAGAAGGCCTCGCCAAAGGCAAAAAGGTCCACCTACCGCAAATCGTCTGACACCTTGAACTTCAAAATATTTTTCGCTATACTCGGCATATTTTTCGCTCCAAAGCCAATTCAAACCGCGCTCTATCTTCATCGTCACGAACGATTTTTTCACGATGATTTCCGCAAGCCATCTCGTGGCAGATAGCTCCCGGGTATTCCACTCTTACTTGACGCGTCATTCCTTTCCTTAACAACAAAGCAGGGCAGAATAGAGAAAGAATGCCACAGATCTCTTCCTGACCCATTTTCTTCGTTATGACCCATTTTCGTTAGTCGTTAGGGGGGGGAGGGTTCGAAAATATCCTCAATCGTTTGCTCAAAGACATCAGCAATAGAGAAGGCGAGCGTGAGAGAGGGGTCATGTTTGCCTGTTTCGACCGCGTTGACAGCTTGCCGTGAGACACCCAAACGGTCTGCAAGCTCTGCCTGGGACCATTTTTTTTCCGCCCGAAGGACACGTAATTTATTCTGCATGATAGTGTTTCATTAGAATGAGATTCATGAGACCTGATCCCAGACAGACGGTCGGCAATATCCAAATCACACCGATCGGCGGCACGATCCCCAAGACCATTTCCAGCATGCCATAGCCAAAAGAGAGGAAAGAAATGACACTGATTGTCCACAACAGCGATTCACCTTGAACGCGCTGCATGAATTCATCCATTTCTCGAAAGTTTTTGACCGCCACAACAAGCATGCAAAACACGGGGACTGTCGGCGCCAGGGTCGCAAAGATTTTGCCCGAGGACCCGAGGTCGAAGAGTTCGAGCGCAAAGGTCTGCACAGCGAGAAGCGCTAAAAAGACGGCCATCAATATGCCTATTTTCTTCAGAAATGTTACATCTCGATCCGTCGTTTTTCTTATTTCTTCTTTCATCTTGGTCATCATTTGGCTTTTTGTTCGTCGGGTATCCCTGACACAATGTAAGGTTTACTCGACATATCGGGATGTGTCAATAAAACCTTACATTTTGTCGTGTTACACTGACATTTCAAAAAAAGGCTTGGCAAGGAAAAAGGGATCACGAAGAGATCAGAAAAATACGCCAGGCTTACAGCAAGACAAGATCCTCTCGATCCAAGTAATCGTAATGATTTCATAGCAGATCGGGACTGAGCAGAATGGCGCAGGAAGCAAAGCGGAGGCCGCCAATCACCATAAAGACATGGCCCTTTCGGACGTAGACCGTAATCCAATCGCTTTTACCCGTAGTTGAAGAATCCACTGGAAGTCAGTTGCAGAAAACCCTCTCTTTTTCGGAATCCTTCGAAGTATCCTCACTCTGGAGATTTCACCATCCGGAGCGTGATTCGGGAAGGCTTCCCTGAGTTGGAATTCTCAGCAAGCGGGACGCGAAACCCTCCAAAACCTGCCCCGATTTTGAGGTGGCTTGAAGCGCGCCAAACCCCTCACCTACGGGCGCTGTGAGAATTCTATTTTGCACTATGCCCGGCATATTTTTCGCAGCAGCTGAACGAAGCGCCTTCCCTTTCGCCCGCCCCAAAGGGGCAAACCAACGTAGCCCAGCGGCAGAGCGAAGCGCCGCCCTGGGTTCCTCGCCCCCGGATGACTTGAGCCCTGAAGGTGCGATCTAACTCCTGCGCTCTTCATCAAATGTTGATCACTGCAGGCTTTTTTAATTACTCTGGCTTAACTGCAACTCCTCCCGATCGATTGATGAGCTTTTGATCAAAGGAATAGAGCTTAAGTCCAAGATCCTCCGCGAGGGTCAAAAACTGGCTGTCATACGCACTGCAGCCAGTCCGTCTCGCCGTTGCCAAAACCCGCTGAGCGGGGACGTCATAGCTCCGATCTTCCATCAACTCGATCGCATCGCTTAAGATCCCGTCGGCTTCTTGGGACTCCATTTTCCCAACGCGCTCCATCGTCGCGAGGACATTGAGAAATTCATCGAGCCAAAGACGGGGAGCAACCCAATCTGAATCCGCTAGCAATAGCTGCTCGACTCGATCCGAGTGCTCCCCCTTGATGAAAAGATATCCCAGAATATTGGTATCGACGACGATCACGAGCGATCCCCCTCAATCGCAGATTGCATGAACTGATCATCGATCATTCCGCCCATCCGCCCCCGCCGCTTCCGAATCCGGGCCAGCAAATCTTCGCGAGAAGACTTCACCGGGAAGAGCGTTTTCTCCAAAGTGAAAATGATCTGACGATTGATGCTCCGGCCAGATTGAGCCGCCGCCTCTTTGATTCGGGCATGGAGATTTGCGGGGACTTCTTTAAGAGTAATATTCATGCCACCAAAATGGTGCCAGAACACCATTTCGTCGAGCCGTTTTCCCATGAAATCACCAAAATCCAGCGCCTTCAAAGTTCACCTCCCGCCCCACTTGTTCGCCCTCTTGCCCGCCGGAGCCGTGGCGTAGGAGGAAGTCTTGATGAAGGAGGAAAGGGCCAAACCAACGCAGCCCGGCGGCAGAGCGAAGCACCGCCCTGGGTTTCCCGCCCCCAGATGACTTTCGCTGAAAGCGGGCATCCCATCTGGCGAGATGAAACAGCCGGGTCAGGCTTACTTAAAAAATCGATGCCATTCAAGGCCTCGGCGGGCGATACCAGATGACGGTCCAGCCCCCCCCGGGCCGCAAGGTTTGGATGAGTGAAAGATTCCAGACAAGATGAATGGAACAATGGCTTCTTTCGCGCAGTATTCAGAAAAACATGAATTCTGCTTCATTGATATTCCCGCACCGGCGCTCGGCTCTCAACCTGGCCGGGGCCACCGTCGTGGCAGTGCTGGCGGGGCAGATTGTTGCGAAAGCTGAAGAATCTCCGATTAAGCTGAATCCAACCCAACTGCACGATCAGGCTTTGACGGTGATGGAGAACTATTGTGTCTCCTGTCATGGACCGGACAAACAGAAGGGGGATATCCGGCTCGATGAGCTGGAGGCAATCGATCCGGTTAATTTGCAAAAGCTCTATGCCTTGGCCAAAGAGGCCGTTCACTTCGAGGACATGCCACCGGAAAAGGCCGACCAGCCAAGTGAGGCTGAAAGCAAGCTCCTGTTGCAGTGGCTGGACAGCAAGCTAACGGGCGATGCCGCCAAGGCGCTGGCTGAAAAACTTGCCCGCTTCGAGTATGGCAATGTGGTCAGGCATGAGGAGCTTTTCTCCGGCAGGCACGCCAAGCTTCCCGCCTACACCCACGACCGACGCTGGATCATCAGCGAGTATATCTTCAGCGAGAAAACGAATCGCCTTTTGGACTACAAGCCGACCCGGAAAATCTACGGCACGACCCACCGCGTCCGGGGTGACAGCGGGATCCACTGGAGCCCGAAGACGGAACATGGCAACAAGTTCCGGAGGACGATCACGAATCCCTTTCTTCTGCCTGAGTCGGTTGGGGTGCGCTACTCCATGCACAATCGTCTCACCACCGGGCATTTGCTGACGATTGTGGGCAACGCCAAGCGGATCTCGGGCCATATGTCGTCCCCGTCGGTGATGAAGGCACAGTACCCGGCGATGTATGCGCTGATGCAGGACGAGCTGCAGCATCGGGAAATTCTGCAGTCACGCGAAGACTTCCTCGCCGCCGACAAGTTCATGGATCGCCTCCTTCAGGAGATTTATGGCGACAAGCACGAGGCTCTTTTGCCCAAACTTGAGCGTATGGAGATTCCTTTCCCGGGCATGCGGAAAAGGAAGTTCCCCGGGGAAAAAACGTACCGCATTCAACGCTCCGAGTTCCTCAACGGGATGGACAAGCAAGACGTCGACGCGGTCTTTCGAAGCATCGTGACTTACAAGGAAACTCCCTACGAAGTCACCGAGGATTCGGCCAAGGTGATGAAGGATGACCAGGGGTCTCCCTGGACCCCTTACTTGGACAACCAGCGCGAAAACTATGAAAAGATCATCCTGCAAGCCGAGCGCGACTGGGGCAGGCAAGGCATCTCCGCTTATCGCATCCAGAACCGGATCACTTTGATGAAGGTCTTCTGGGATCACTGGGACATGGATCTCATTTACCGCGAAGCCAGGAAGGGTAGCCCGGCTCCAGCCTACAAGCCCTTAAATGATGGGGAGATGCAAGTGATCGCGGCAACGATCAAGAAGCATCGCAAGAAGGGCGACAGCTACCAGGCGATCATCGAAAAATGCGTGTCCGACTGGACCAGGTCGTTCGAGAAGGAACGCGAGTCGGCGGCCGCTGCGGATGATGCCCGGATCGACGCATTGATCGATGAGTTGTATGTCAGGGTTTTTGAGCGTTCGCCGAGTGAACCGGAGCGTGCCGAGAATCGCGAACTGCTCAAACTGTTCATGGCGAAACTTGAGCGGCAACAGGCGATTGCCAAGTTGATCGAGTCCTTGATCTTGAATACCGAATTTGCCTACCGCCACGAGTTTGGAGCGGGTGCCGCCGATGAGCATGGACGACGGATGATGCCGCCCAGGGATGCGAGTTATGCCCTCGCCTATGCGCTGACCGATTCAAGTCCGGACGAGGAACTGGCGAAGGCGGCACGAGAAGGTCGGCTCAATACGCGTGAGGATTACGAGCGCGAGGTGCGCCGCATGCTCAAACTCCGCGACCGTTGGACGATTGTCGACGAAGCGGTGCAGGCGGCTAATCTCAACCCCAGCGTGACGAACCAGCCAATCCGGAAGCTGCGGTTCTTCCGCGACTTCTTTGGCTATTCCAAGGCGCTCAAGGTTTTCAAAGACGATAGCCGGTTTGGGGCCGGTCGCCACGAACAGGCTGTCAGCAGACTGATCGAAGAAACGGACATGATGGTCGAACACATTCTCGAGAAGGACGAGCGGGTCTTTGAGGAGTTATTGACCACCGATAAGTTCTACATTTTTCACAACGGCGACAACGCGTCGATGACGGCCGCGTCCGAATTGCTGAAAACAATCTACCAAAAATTCAAAGACAAAGACTGGCAGGAATGGAAGCCGGAAGACGTCGCTCCGCACGAAGCCTTTTTGAGAGAGCATTGGGAGTTTCAACGTGAGAAAGAGGGCGATTACCCCAAAATCCTCAAGAAGCTCCAGCGGATGATGACCGGGCTTGAGCTGCATTTTAGCGAAGGCCAATCCGGCGCCCTGCCTTACATGAAAAACGGGATGGGATTCTGGCACGGCGGCCCGGTGCTCGGGCGGTCCGGACAGCAGATGCGTGGCGAACAGGTCACGACCTACTGGAACCTCGACTGGCGGACGTGGGACTACCCCGGCCACCAGCCCGCGAAGATCCCCAATCGCAAGGGCATTCTCACCCACCCCGCCTGGCTCATTGCTCATTCACAGAATCTGGAAACCGACCCGATCCACCGGGGCAAGTGGATCCGGGAAAAGCTCCTCGCCGGGACCATTCCCGATGTCCCGATCACGGTTGATGCCGTGATTCATCCGGACAAGGACAAGACGCTCCGGCAGCGCATGGAGGTGCGCACCGGCGAGACCTACTGTTGGCGCTGCCACCAAAGGATGGATCCCTTGGGCTTCCCGTTTGAGAACTACGACGACTTTGGTCGCTTCCGCATGAAGGAAAACCTCGAGCATCCCGACAACCTGATCAAGGCGGCGAAACGCGACGAACTCAACGAGTTTGGCGCTTCGTTGGCGGAGTTTAAAACTCTGCCGGTCGATGCCCGCGGCGTGCTGAAAGGCACCGGCGACCCCAAGCTGGATGGCAAGGTCAACGATGCCTTCGACCTGATCGACCGCCTCGCGAAATCCGCAAAAGTGCGCCAGTCGATCATTCGTCACGCCTTCCGCTTCTTCCTAGGACGCAACGAGAGGCTCTCTGATTCCAGGACACTGATCGACGCCGAAAAAGCCTACCTGGACAGCAATGGTAGCTTTGACGCCGTGATTGTTTCCCTCCTGACTTCCGACTCCTTCATTTACCGCAAACCCAAAGACAAAGATGACTCTCAATAGACGCGAATTTTTCAAGACGACTGCCCTTGGCTCCGCCGGTCTGGCGCTGACGCCGTCGTTCAGCCAATTACTCGCTGCTCCGGCTGACGGCAGGGCCAGCTCTCCGCATCGCTTTGTCTTTGTGCGCAAGTCAAACGGCAACCTGACCAATCAATTCGGTCTGCCTTCGTTTTCATCCGATGAGCTCAAGAAGCACGAGGAGAAGCAAGCCTTTGAGGTGGGCCTCGACAAGCACGAGCTCCCTGAATGGCTCAATGCGCTGGATGGGCACAAGGAGGACATGACCATCCTCCACGGGATCTCGATGGCAGTCAGCGGGGGAGGGCATTATTCCTACTCCGGCTGCATGGGAGCCTACAAGGCGGGGCGCGATATCCTCAGTAACATCAAGCGGGCCACGATCGACTTTGAACTGGCCAGCTTGTTTCCCTCGCCCTTCGGGCACGTCGAGATGTCGCTGGCGGTGCCTCACGGACGGGATCACCGGACCGGGATCGTGTCAGGGTATTCCGCGCCTGCTCCCAAGCAGCGCAACTACTGCTACGCCGATCCCATGACAGCCTACAACGAGCTGTTTAAGTCAGTCACCAACACCGACGAAGTGGCTTCCGACAACGCGCTGTTGAGCTACCTCCTCGGCCAGGAATCCCAAAGACTCAGTGGGCTCGATGGTGACGAACGGCTGAAGATCAGCGATCAGGTCGATTCGCTCCAGTCGGTCCGTGATCGCAATACCAAAGTTGCCGCTCTGGGTGATGTCATCACGAAGCACTTGCCAAAAGTCGATCCGATCCACGCCAATGGTGGTTCCGATGCAAGCGTGCCAGAGAAGCAGGCGGCCTTTACCGAGATCATTGTCGCCGCCCTCGCTTCCGGTTTGACCAACGTGGTGACTTATACCATCGATGATCTGGGCTCGGATATTACCTCCTTACCCG
>JBLHUR010000029.1:0-43114 GCA_047629805.1 Akkermansiaceae bacterium
AGCGCAGCGGGATCCCGTTCGCATCATGATAGTGCTGCTGGAACTCGGCCTTGAGCTTGGTCATATCCACGCTCGACGGGCACTCCGACTTACAGGCCTTACACGACATGCAGAGGTCCATGACCTCCTTGATCTCCTCGCTATTGAAGGGGCGCTCGGCATCAGCCGGATCAGTGAGGATCTGGCGCAAGATGTTGGCGCGGGCACGGGTGGTGTGCTTTTCCTCGCGGGTCGCCATGTAGCTCGGGCACATCGTGCCTCCAGCGAGCGGCCCTTTGCGGCAGTCACCCGAGCCATTGCATTTCTCGGTCGCCCGCACCACGCCGAGGGTATCGCTGAAATCGAAGACCGTGTCATACTCCGGAGTCCCCTGCCCCGGGCTGTGACGCAGTGAGGTATCCATCGGCGGGGTGTCCACGATCTTGCCCGGATTGAAGATATTCCCGGGATCAAAGAGCCCCTTCACCTCGCGCATGAGTTGGTAGCAATGCTCGCCAACCATCAGCGGGATGAACTCGCCGCGCAAGCGACCATCGCCGTGCTCGCCACTCAGGGAACCGCGGTACTTTTTCACGAGATGTGCGATGTCGGTGGCGACCCCGCGAAACATTTTGAGGCCCTCCGGTGTCTTGAGATTGAACAAGGGTCGGGTGTGCAGTTCGCCCGACCCGGCGTGAGCGTAGTAAACGCAGTCGATCTCGTACTTCGTGCGGAGCAATTCGTCGAACTCGGCGATGTAGTTCGGCAGGTCGTGCACGTCGACGGCGGTGTCCTCGACATTTTCGCGGGGCTTGGTGTCGCCGACGACATTACTCATGAGCCCCTGGCCTGCCTTGCGAAGATTCCACACCTTCAGCCCCTCCTCGTCCCACAGCACCGGAGCGGCGTAGCCATAGCCGGCATCCTTCCAATCCTCGATGAGAGCCGCAACCGCCTGCTCGGCCTCAGCGCGGGTGTCGCGGCGGATCTCCACCACCAGGATCGCTCCGGGGTCGCCAACCACGAAGGATCGGTTGCGCTGCTGGGCGAGATTCGACTCGGTACACTTGAGGATGTGGCGGTCGATCAACTCACAGGCGCTCGGCCCGTGTGGCAGGGCGAGTAGGTTGGCCTGGAGGGACTCGTTGACTGATTCGAAATGTCCGCAGACGAGCGCCGCGTGTGGCGGCGGCAGCGGCGAGCAGGCGAGCTCGATCTCTACGGCAAAGAACAGGGTGCCTTCGGAACCAGCGATGAGCTTGCAAAGATTGAAGGGAGTATCGGACGTTGAATCGAACACCTCGGCGTCCATCAGGAGGTCGAGTGCGTAGCCCGTATTGCGCCGCCGAATGGAGCGACGTGGGAACGCCTCGGTGATGGCCTCGCGATTTTTAGAATCACCCAACAAGGAGCGAATTTTCCGATAAATCCGATTCTCCAAGGTGTCCGGACCAGCGCACTTCGCCTCGAACTCGTCGCGGGTGAGCTGACCGAAAGTGACCTCGCTGCCATCACTGAGGAAACCGCGCACCGACACCAGGTGGTCGCGGGTGCTGCCATAGACCATCGAGTTCGAACCACACGAATTGTTTCCCACCATTCCCCCCATCATGGCGCGGTTCGCGGTGGAGGTTTCCGGACCAAAAAGCATCCCGTGAGGAGCAAGGAACCGGTTCAACTCATCGCGGACCACTCCCGGTTGGACACAGACGCGGCGGGTCTTCTCATCTACCGAGAGAATGCGGGTGAAGTGCTTCGAGATATCGACCACCAGGCCGCTGCCCACGCACTGGCCGGCAAGCGACGTTCCTGCGGCACGTGGAATCAGGCCGAGCCGATTGCGGCGGGCAAAGCGGATAATTTCCCGGAGGTCCTCCTCGCTCTCCGGGAAGACGACACCGGCGGGTAGTTCCTGATATTCCGAAGCGTCAGTGGCGTAGAGTCGACGCAGCGTTTCCCCGGTGTCGAGACGACCGGAGATTCGCGAGGCAAGTTGACCAAAGGGGATCACGGGAGTTTGTTCAGTTACGGTTCTTCGAGGATATGAGCACCGAAGAGTTTGCGCCTTGATCTCTCCTATCTTCTCCCGATCACCTTGTCACGACTGGCTTAGTCACTTCCGCCGGCTCATCACACGGAATGTGCTGATCCTGATATTGCCTCGTGGCGAGGATGGCGGCAGTAAATCGCTTTGCCCACTCGGCCGCGTCACCGTATTCGTAATCAAAGAATCCAATATTGTTCTTTGGTCCCTTGGCATCTCGATCAATGAACGACTGCAGGGTGTCCGGCAACTCCGTCGAGTTTGCCATCGTTGGGAGGACGCCCTTGATCGATTCGGCATAGAAGGCGCCTCCGCCCATCACGTCCATCACTCGGAGCGGGCCACACATGGCCGCCCACAGGCCAACCGAATTCCGGAATGAACACTCGATGGCCTCGGCATCCGCCACCCCGGATTCGAGGAGAT
The DNA here is from genome assembly GCA_047629805.1 of Akkermansiaceae bacterium. GTDB lineage: Bacteria > Verrucomicrobiota > Verrucomicrobiia > Verrucomicrobiales > Akkermansiaceae > SW10. The sequence continues at coordinate 2,450 of JBLHUR010000029.1, forward strand.
GCACGGCCTCGCGATACATCGCGTAACCAATGCGGTTGCATAAAAACCCCGCGATATCCTTCTTCAGGACCGCAGCTTCCTTGCCGAGTTGCTCTGCCATCGCGATCGCAAACTCCATAACCTGCGGCGAGGTTTTCTCGCCGGGGGTCAATTCCATAAAACGCGTGACATGCCCGTGACTCGACCAATGCATCCCAAACACCCGCCCCGGAGAGCGGCATCCTTCCTGCAATTCGGTTATTGGAAAAGCCGATGTGTTGCTGCCTATAGGAACGTCCGCAGAGACAATTTCCTCGATCTCCCGGAGTAATTGTTTCTTCGCCGGAAGATCCTCCGCAATCGATTCGATAACCAGGCAGGCCCGCTCGACGGAAGCGAGTTCTCCTGACAACTCCAGACGCTCCTGCCATTCCGCCGGATCATCGGAATCAATGACGCCCGCTTCGAGGCACTGCGCTGCGGCTTCAGGGAGGAAGTTCCCAAGCATGTCGCGGTTCTTTTTCTCACGGTCGATCCCGACCACGGCGAATCCGCGCGACAAGCAGCACGCCGCGATCCCTCGCCCAAGCGGACCCAGTCCGACCACGGCGATCACCTGGTCACGGCGTTTTGTTTTGTTGTTAGTCATATCAAATACAGCTTGGGAAATCAGGTGGCGAACTTCGGTTGCTTCACACCATTCGCCTTCGACCTTTCCTGCAGGTCATAGATTGAAGCGATTGAGTCGCGCAGCAGCGGCAAGACCGGGGCCGGACCGCCGACACGCGCGATACGCGGTTGCTCGCCTTGCACATGCACGGCGGTCTGCTCGTTGCGGTGCGTCAGTTCACCGAAGTAGATCGGAAACGCATCCGATGCCCGATACTCGAAAATGAGAGTTCTTCGCCCCTTGGGTGAGGTGTTCGCCAACGAGCCGTGCGGCGTCAGTGGATGCATGAAAATGACGCTGCCGGCCCTGCCCTCCAAGGGAATCCGCTCGGCATCGAGTTCCTGCGAGATGATGCCGGTGAAGTATCCGTCCTCGTCCACATGCTCAAGGTAACTGCCATGCATGCGCGGCACCACCTCGAGGCAGCCGTTCTCCTTGGTGGCCTCGTCGAGATAGACCAGGGTCGAGACCAGATCATCATTGGTGTGCGGGAAAAACGGGAGATCCTGGTGCCATTCCACAACGGAACCCACATGGGCGGGTTTCATGTTCAGCTTGCTGTGCTGAATGTCGATGTTCGGCCCGACGAGATCTTCGATGCAACCCAGCATTTTCTCATGAGTGGCGATCGCGCGGAACCCCTCGTGAGTAAGAAATGGATTGTAGATGCGGCGGGGCACCCGCTTCCCATCGACTGGCTCCGGCTCCAGTTCCAGCACCTCGGCGTGGTTGGCCGGGTCATTGACGGCCCGCTCGGTCAACTCCTCGATGGCTTCTTCCGCCGCGCGAAGGTCCTCGCCGTCGAACAAGCACGGGACCACGACAAACCCTTCCTCACGATAATGCGCCAGTTGTTCGTCGGTCAGACCGGGGCGCTTCATGTCGGTGTCTTTTTTCATGTGTCTAAATACTTCGTGTTTGAAATTCTATTCCGCGCCGCCGCCAGGGAAAAACAGGCCGGTAAAATACAGCATCAGCAGAATGATCACGACCGAGTAGGCCAACCACCAGAAGACCACGCTTTTGTACCAACGGTCGCCCAGATCGCTGAAGATGTTGAGCCGCTTCCAGTTCATGCAGAGTTGATCGGTGACCTGCTCCGGTCTTGGCGGACGGGTCGTCAGGGTGACGATCACGCAGGTCGACACGCAGATCAGATAGAGGATCGAGGCCTGGTTCGGGAATGAGTCGAGCCATAGAGGATGAGCCGAGCTGTTCGTGAGGAAGATCTTGAGTCCCAGGCCGGCACACATTCCGACGATGACGGTGGCCAGCGCCGCCGGGGCGGTTACGCGTCGCCACAGGATCCCCAACAGGAAGATTGCCGCGAAGGGTGGAGCGAACAGCACGTAGAGCGAGATGACATATTCGAAGAGTCCGCCGCCGAGATCGCCGATGAATCTGCCAATCACGATCGCGACCGCGAGCACGACGACAGAGGCCACCACGCCGACGACCACCAGTTGCCGGTCGGTCGACTGCGGACGCCACAGCCGGCGGTAGAGGTCGAAGGTGATGACGGTTGAGGTTGAGTTCAGGACGCTGTTGACGGTCGATTGGATCGCGCCGAAGAGGGCCGCGAGGAACAGCCCTCGCAATCCGGCCGGGACGAGTTCCTGGATGAGTTGCACATACCCCTTGTCGGCGGCTGGCTTGACGTCCCCCCACGGTTCGATCAGCAGGAGTTCCGGCTTCATCGCAAACAAGATCATCCCCGGAACGATCGTGATGATGGGCAGAATGATTTTGAGCCAACCCGCAAACACGATCCCCATGCGGGCGTGATACATGTTCTTCGCTCCCAGCACGCGCTGGATCATGAATTGATTGAGCACGTTGTACCAGAGGCTGACGGACAGCAGGAAGGCGAACATGCCCACGGTGGGCGTCATTGGATGGCTCGCCGGCTGAATCACGGAAAGGCGGTTGTAAGTGTCGGTGCCCGCTAATTCCTGAGTGTTGCTCTGCACCGCTTCCTTCCACTGGCCGCTTGTCGCCTCGTTGCGCTCGATCATGATTTTGAAGCCATCGATGATCCCCCCGTCCTCCGGTGCCAGGGCCAAGAGGCCGAACACCGTCACCACGATGCCACCCACGAGCATGACCGTCACCGTGAAAAGGTCCGTCCATGCGACGGACGACAGGCCGCCATAGATCGCCCAGATCCCGGCCACGAGCCCGAGGCCGATGATCGATGGCCACAGGTCCCAACCGAACAATCCCTGCAAGGCGAGCCCTCCGCCGTAGAGCACGGCAGCCAGGAAGGCGACGACATTGCTGATGACGGTCACCACGGCAAACAGGGTCCGCACCGACTTACTGAATCGCTTCTCGAGGTATTCCGGCGTGGTGAAGACTTTGGACGCGAGCAGGAACGGCACGAAGAACCAGATCAGGAGGGCATAGGTGGCGACATTCGCCCACTCGTAGAGCGAGACGCACACCCCGTAGACCATCGCCGCCCCGACCATGCCGATGAACTGATCGCTTGAGATATTCGAGGCGATGAACGAACCGCCGACGACATACCACGGCAGTTTCCGGCCTGCCAGGAAGTAGTCCTCCGAGCTTGCCCGTTCTCCGCGCCCCGCAAAGTAGCCCACCAGTGAGAGGATGATAAAGAACAGGGCGATGGCAAGGTAGTCCCAGAGATGCAAACTGAATGCCGCTTCGGCTAGGGGGAGTAGGATGGCGATGATCACAATTGATTGGATAAGTTAGTTCAGTGCGTCTTGGGCAAGGTTCGTGACGGCTTCAAGCGAGCCTTCGGCGTAGGGCGTTTGCCAGACGGTGTAGAGCGAAGGCCCACGATAGAGAGGTGCGGGCGGCAGGTAACCGTGATTGCCGTTGGCGAGGTTGAGCACGAGGAGATGCGGACACTTCGTGCGCAGTTCCCGCTGAAGGATGGAATAGGCCTCGAAGGGAACTCCAACGAGGGCCCCAGCGCCGAGTTTCCAACTCCAGATTCGCTCGGCCGAGACCGTGCCGTCGCCGACCGATTCCCGCACGCGGAGTTGACGGACGAGACGTTCGTATGCGAATCCGGCAGGCGTCTCCGCCATCTGCGCACGGATCTCAGCGAGACCGGGAAGATCGGGCTTCAAGGGCAGATCCAAGGTAGGCGCACTCGCTAAAACGGTTTGGGGAAGTTCTCCGCTTGCCGCACTCCACCGCGCGAGAGGCGCACCGGATTCCAGCGCGCCGTCGAAGACCATGTCGGACTTACCCGGTGCCAGCATCTCCAGCAAACTCATCGCGGCATACCCAAGGATGCGCCCGTGCCGGTCTGCCGTGGCTGTGTCCCCGACATACTGCTCACACGGAGCAAGCTCACCAGAGGCACCCTGCAAAAATAGGCAAGGAGCATCGGACGAGGCCTCGACCACTTCACGCATCGCGCCGGGAAAATCCGGGGACACGAGATCATTATCCCACGCCAAGGTCGTCGGATGGCAAGCGTAATTGACCAAGGTCGCGCGGGTGCGGTGCGCATCGTCGAAGATGCGGGCCACGACCAGCGTGTCATCTGCCGGCTCATCCGGGTGGTATCCGGTTAGAAAGCGTTCGGGATCGTCCGGGTCGAGGAAATCACGATGAGTGGCGAGCCCGCATGAGCCGGTGTGAAACAAGAGGGAAGATTCCCGAAGGTCGTCGATCGCCGCTTTCGCTCCCGCAATGCAGGCCTCACGCAGTTGATCCAAATAGGCGGTGGTCGCTTCCGGGTTCGCCTCCTTGGGCGGTTCGGAGTCGAGCAAGGGTCCCGCATGGGTATGGGTGAGGTGGACGATGAGATTCTCCTCCGGCAAAGAGAGCTCCTCGCACAAGGCCAATCGCAGCCGATCGACATCGGCCCGGGCGCGCCACCAGCCGAGATCAAGACTGATCAGCAACAAGGGCGGGTCGGAGTTTTCCGAAATCGCCAACGCCGTGCCAGTAAGCGGGCGATGCACCCCCCGCGCGAACCAGCGGTCCGTCGCCCCCCAGTTTTTCACGCACACCTCCAACCCGGGCGTGATGTCCCAGCGAGCGACGCCGAAGCGTGCTCGTAGTCCGGGAAACCGGGTCTGGCGAGTCATGGGTTAGATGGAACAGGCTTCGCGAAGAAGATCAAAGAGACGGAAGGCTTCGTTCTCCGTTTCCGGATCAAGAGTGAAACCGACCGGGCCGCGGATGATGCGGTTTGGGAACACGCCCTGGCGGTGCAACAAGGCTTTTTCCACGCTCAGGTATCCGTCGAGCCCATGCTGCAAAGAGATCAAGGGAGCAATGAGCCCCTGCAATTCGGTGGCGCGCGACAAGTCCCCTGCCTCCAGGGCATCCCACTCGGCCCGGATCGCCCAGATGATCTCGGTGCCCGGCATGGTTCCAAAGATCCCGCGACGATACGAATCGAGAAGGGCGATGCCGCCGCTGCCCTCGAACACTCTCAAGCCGGGACCACCCCCATCACGAAGGAGACTGAGATTCGGTCCAAGTGGCTCGGCCTCGGGCTTAAACAGGACGCGGTCGCCAAAGCGTTTGTAGAGATCTGCCTGCGCTTCAACCGGCAGGGGTTCGCCAACATAACCGCTGGCATCCTGCACGATGATCGGCAAATGCGTGGCGGCGATGATGGCTTCGTAGTAGCGGACCTTTTCCGAAAGCAGGGCGCGGGTAGCGGCAGGCGGGATCGCCATGAGAGCATCCACCCCGGCGTCGGTGGCAGTGCGGACGTGCCGGACGGCCTGCACGGTACTCTCATCGCCCACGCTCATCACCACTGGTCCGCGACCGGCGTTGAACGTAACAAGTCGCTGCGCGAGTTCGTCGCGTTCGGCATCGGTGAGCCGGAGGACCTCGGTGACCATCGCGGCAACGACACCGTGCGCGCCATTATCATAGGCCCAATCGACCTCACGGGAAAAGGTTTCCCAATCGATCGATTCATCGGTGTGGAAGGGCAGTTGTAAGACCGGCAGGACGCCGGCGAGTGAATGTTTCTTGTCCATGATCGTTTTTACCAGTCTCCCACCGCGCCATCGGAGTAGAACACGCGTTGGAGTTGTTCCTGTTGGAAGGGATGCTTCGCGATTTCCTTTTCATCGAGTTCGACGCCGAGGCCGGGCAGCGTGTTGGGTCGCACGGTGCGGGTCTTCGGATCGACCTGAAAGCCCTCTTGCACGACATCGTCGCGCCACGGCACGTCGTTGTGAACGCTCTCGCAAATGACGTAGGAAGGCGTGGCGAAGCCGAGTTCGATGGAAGCGGCGGTGCTCACGGGGCCCTGCGGGTTGTGAGGCGCGAGCGCGACACGATAGGCCTCCGCCATGGCCGCGATGCGGCGTGCTTCGGAAAGCCCGCCGCAGTGCGTGATGTCTGGCTGGAGCACCGAGCAAGCCCGTTTCTCTAACACCTCGCGGAAGGCATGCTGGGTGACGAGCCGCTCACCGGTGGCTATGGGCGTTTTCACCGCGTCCTGGATGCGGGCAATGTCGTCGATCGATTCCGGCCAGCAAGGTTCCTCGAAAAAGTAGAGATCATAGGGTTCGAGCGCCTTGGCAAACTGCATTCCCATGCGGGGTGAGGGGCGGGCATGGCAATCAACCATGATGTCGATATCCGGCCCGACCGCCTCGCGCATCGCCTCGACACATTCTGCCGCGTAGCGCACCGGGCGGGTGCCTTCGATCGGCATCGTCGGCGGCACCGCCATCGATTTGAAGGCGGTAAAACCGTCCTCCACCGCCTCCTGGGCCAACTCGCCGAAGCGTTTGGCATCGGAACAATCGGTTTCGTAGAAATCTTCCATGCGACCTCCGCCGAGATGGCAGTAAAGTCGGATGTGGTCACGCACCGGCCCGCCCCAGAGCTGGTGCACCGGCACCCCGTGGACTTTCCCAAGGATGTCCCAGAGCGCCAGGTCAATGCCGCTGATGGCCGTGCCGCGCACGATGCCGTTGCCGTGCCAAAAATGCTGGCGATACATCATCTGCCAGAGGTGTTCAATGCGGCGCGGGTCTTCACCGACCAGCAGTTCGCTGATATCCTCCACCGCCCCGACCACCGCACGGGTATGCCATTCAAGAGTGGCTTCACCCCAGCCATACAGCCCGGGTTGGTCGGTGATGACCTTCACGAAGACCCAGTTGCGCATCCGCGCATGGCAGACATGGGTTTCAATTCGTTCAATTTTCATGAGTGTCGGTGTGAGGCAATTGATCTTGGATGATTCACGGTTCAATTTATAGAGATGTCTTCGGCGGAGGGGAATGAAATGAGGCTGTCTATATCATGAACAAATCCGACATTTCCGCGATCTCATGATGATCCGGGCCTCGAAGAGGCTTCGATCAAGGATCTACAAATCCGCGTACTTGGCGAATGCGGCGATAGTTGGCGGGTGGAAGCCCGAAGCGGCGCTTGAAGCTGCGGGAGAAATGGAAGGGGCAGTTGAAGCCGCAGTGCTCGGCGATTTCCTCGACCGTCGTCTCCGGGTAGGCAAGCATACGGGAGGCCCGTTGGAGCCGGGCCTCGATCAGCCAGGCTTTAGGGGTCGTCCCGGTGTGCATCTTGAACAAGCGGCTGAAGTAATCCACGTTGAGTCCGCAGGCGGCGGCCCACGCGGCGATGGAGACATCTTCGCCGAGGCGCTGCTGGATCCATTCCTGCGCGGCGAGGACGTGGTGGGTTGTCTTCTCATTGCCTTCGGCCGCACCGGGGTCGGGTCCAAGAGACTCCTGTAGTTCCGCCAGCCAGCGGAAGATGGCGCCGGTGACGTGCAGATTACGCCAACGACTCCCGGCCTCGAATGCTTCGAGCACCGCGGCGAACCCTTGCTCATACGATTTCCTGTCCTGTAGTCGGTAATGACGCTGGTAGGCGTGCCGAAGCAGCACGTTCGCGGTATCGTCCCGATTCAGCGAGAGGCAGGCCGACAGAGTCGTCTGTGGGCGGGCCGGGTCCTGGGTGCACGAGAAAACGTCCCCCCCGCGCCACACCACCATCTCGCCCGGCTTCAGCGGCACAGCCACGCCATTGATTTCCGCAGTACACGAACCGTCCTTGAGATAGAAGAAACAGATGAGATCAGACCCGAGACGCGACGGTTCGATGGACCAGTCCGGATCCCCGCCCCAGCGCCCGAACCATTTCACCCGCAGCCCGAGGGAGGTCTCAAACTGCGGTTCCCAGTCATGGTGATAGGGTAGGTCGGTCATGTGATTCTCAATTTGTACCATCTCTGCCGCAAGTTGCAGATCTAATAAACCGCGCGGCCCCCTGAAAGATCGAAGGTGAATCCCGTATTGAAACTCGCTTCCGGAGAAACGATCCAGCAGACCATCGCGGCCATCTCGTCAAGCGTTCCGCAACGCTTCATGGGAATCTTATCGGTCATGTATTTCACTTGCTCCGGATCCACCTTGTCTACCATGGCCGTACGGATGACCGCTGGTGCGAGACCGTTCACGGTGATGCCGGTCTCCGCATATTCCTTACCCACGGACTTCACCAGTCCGATCACTCCCGCCTTGCTGGTCGAGTAGCACGACATGCCGGCGTTCCCCTCCTTGCCTGCGATTGAGGCCACGAGCAGAACCCGTCCGTAATCGCGCGGCCCCATGTGCCGCACCGCCTCGCGGCAGGTCAGAAACGAACCACGAACGTTCACCGCCTGAACCTGATCAAATCCGGATAAAGGAACGTCTTCGATTTTCACCCCGTTCGGGCCGACGATTCCGGCACAGTTCACCATCACGTCCAGACGTCCCGTTGCCGCGAGAATTTTCGCAAAGGCAGTCGTCACGGATGATTCGTCGGCCACATCCATCGGCTCGAATTCGCACCCGAGCCGCTCGGCCGCGGCCTCACCCAATTCCTCGTCGCGGTCCACGATCCACACTCTCGCGCCCTCCTTTACCAGGCGTGTTGCAATGTGCAGGCCAAGCCCGTCGGCCCCACCGGTGATGATGGCGATCTGATCTTTGAAGCGTTCATTTGTCATATTCGTTTTTTGATTAGGTTAAATTGAGTTGGCATCATGTGCACGCACCTCCTGCCGCTGGGTGCCTAGGCCATCGATCCCGAGCTCGACCACATCGCCAGCATTCAGATACTGCGGAGGGTCCTGTCCCATGCCGACGCCGGGAGGCGTGCCCGTCGAGATGATATCGCCGGGTTGAAGCGTCATAAACTGGCTGATGTAGCTTACAAGATGAGGCACCTTGAAGGCGAAGTTCGACGAGGAACTGTCCTGCTTCTTCTCGCCATTCACGCTGAGCCACATCCCCAGCTGATTGTGATCAGGGATCTCGTCTTGTGTGACCAGCCACGGACCGAGCGGCGCGAAGGTGTCACAGCTTTTCCCTTTTACCCACTGGCCGCTACGCTCGAGCTGGAACGCCCGCTCGGAGTAGTCGTCGTGCAAACAAAAGCCGGCGACGTAATCCATCGCCTCGGCTTCATCGACATAACTCGCAGTGCGTCCGATCACGACGGCCAGCTCAACTTCCCAGTCGGTTTTCTCGCCCCCGCGTGGCAGCAAGAGTCCGTCGTTTGGTCCGCAGATCGCAGAGGTCGCCTTGAAGAAAAGCACAGGCTCCTCGGGCAAGTCCATGCCTGCCTCGGCAGCGTGATCGACAAAGTTCAACCCAACACAGATGATCTTGCCGCAGTGCGCGACGGGCGCTCCCAGCCGTTCCGTCTGCGGAATCTCCGGGAGCAAATCACCCTGCGAGACAAGCCAGTCAGAGAGGCGTGCAACGCCGTCCCCCTCAAAGAACTCCCCGCTGTAATCAGGCGTGAAGGCAGAGACGTCGCGCCAAGTTCCATCCTCGGCGATAATCCCGGGCTTTTCCTGTCGTGCTTGTCCGTAGCGAATCAATTTCATCAATTATATTGTAGTGTGTGGTTTGGCTGGATTTTGACGAGTCCATACAGACTCCATTCTTGGAAAAATGCAGTCCGCATCCCCTCTAATCCGCAAATCAGCGCATTGGCTGAGCTGGATGTCGATACAGTCGATTCTCACAAGCATTGGGTAGGGTCAGATCACCTAATTCCTACTTTTACCGGATTTTTTTGCCTGAGGGAATGAAGCGACGCCGCCTTTCTCATGAATAAATCCGACTTTTCGATAGTGGTTCCTTAGTGAACAGCTCTACGGCAGCTCCAACGGATTCGTTACGCAATCCCGTTGGGATTGGCGGATCGCCAGGCCGAATCTGTTTACGAAGGCCCAGCCCAATCCCATAACCTCGACGATCAACTTGTCGCTACTTTCGTCTCAATTCATTCAGTCTGTCGTGGAACATTTAATAGATGGATGACTGATAAGGAGTGGGCTTGACGGCGGCCAACTCCCGGGCCGCTTTGGCCTCGCTCAATGAAATCGCGATGGAACTTGAAGGTTCCTCCGTCGAAAACACCAACTCAACCCAGGCCCTCCAGCAAAGAATCACCCCGACTGAAAACGGGCTGGAAGGCTTTCTTCTTTACTGTCTTATTCATGTTCTGAATTTCCGCTCAGACCTGAAGAAAAGCTCCCTACTCATGTCGCCTTTCAAGCGGATCCTGACTGGCGATTCCTCCTTCCTACGACTCCTCAAAAAGAATGCCAAATCCTTCCCCGCGCACGGCAACGCACATGGCAAAACCTCAGGCGCAAAGACCGATCTCATCTTCGATCTGCTGACCGGAGAGCCGATCCACGCCGACCTCTACCTCGGAACCGAGCAGGACAAAGTCATCGGGGATGACCTCTTTGCCTATCTTCAAAATGGGGACCTCGTCTTGCGCGATATGGAATACTTCAGTGTGGAAATTTTCCGCGCCATTGAAGACCTTGGAGCTGATTGATTGAGTCGCCTGCTGCTTTCGGTCGATGTCCTCGTGTCTCAAAAAACAGGTTAGGGTGAAGAAGTCGAACGGGAGCTTGAAAAGGTCCTCCAACAGACCACGGCCAACCGACTCGATCTCGCGGTCAGCATCAGCTCGAAAGGACATCGCGCCCGGTTCGTGGCGGTGAGAGTGAGTCAGCAGGAGGCCCAAAAACGGCGTCGTGAGCGCAACGCCCAAGCGAAAGCGAAAGGAAAGACCGTGAGCCAAAAATCTCGAATCCGCGATGGTTGGCATTTGATGGTGACCAACGAGGAACAAGAGATGCAAAGTGACGATGGGGACCCTGGGCGTCGGCAAAGACGGACGCATGACCGACGGCCCACTTTACGCATACTCGGATGACCTGGGCCGATCCTTCCATGCCGCCAGCGGTAATCGGCTCAAGCTCCCGCTGACCGTGAACCCGATACCCCTTCGCGTTGTAGTGCAGATCGTGGATCACCTTATCCCCTCCTTCCGGTCATTTAAATCATCGGTATCGACCCAAGCTCTGCATGGGTGGGATTCGGCAAATTCAACCTGTGTTTTGCGGATGAATTTTTTGCCTTCCAGTTGCTTTTTCACATCGAGGCCACAATCGCTGACAAGATTGATTTCTTTGCAGGCAAGGTCCGTCTGCAGCTGTTTGAGCAGCTCCTCCAGAGAGGCATCGTAGGCTGTGTTGTTCAGCTCCGACTCACCCTGCACCCCGACGATACAGATAACAGGTCTCATCTCTGTCACTTCACCGGGGTCAGCGTGAAGCACTTAATGGTCAGACCTTTGTTGGGAGATTTCAGAGTCAGCTGAAGCTTGTTTCTCCCTGCCTTGAGATCCATCGCCACTGGTTTGGTTTCCATCCACTCACCCAGGGTAAAGGGTGCGTCGATCTCATGCATATTCCGTCTATTTGCCCGGATCGTGAAGGTTCTTTCCACCGTGACAGTGACTACGGTTGCGGTGAAATTGTATTGTCCCGCTTCAGGAAGAGTGACCGTATAGGATCGTAATTCGGGGCGAATCCCGGCGAGGTTGTAATGCAATTGCACAAACTGATCGTCATGGCTTTTCATGAAGCGGACTTTCTCGGTACTCTCCGGCTTCGAGCAGGCTGCTACGGGGATGGTTATGACCCCGTCTTTATCGGTGGTGATGGTTTTGTCGGCCTCAGTCAGTTCCACCTGTGGAAATTTATTCGCTTCCTCTTCAGAGGAACCCTCATCTTCAACCCAATCCGAATTGACGGATACCGCAGCGACATTGGATTCAGCAAACTCGGAACCGACAGCTGCGAGCGCCTTCATTTCAGCATCTTGCACGATCGCCAATTTTTTATAGTGAGCCAATGATTTCCATAATCCGCCACCGACGCCGAAGTTCATGCGGTGAACGATCGGTTCCCCGAAGACATCACCGAGCCAATTCGCTCTGTGAACCTGGTGATACTCATCCGGCTTGCTGCGCGCTCTGGATTCCAATTCGAAGTCGAGACCACACTGCCCCCGGAAATGGTTGTGCGTCCAGTGTGCCCCAAAAACGGTGACCCAGCCATCTGGCGTCCAGTGACTGATCGCGGCATGCCCGGTTTGCGGAGCGGGACGAGAGGGAATCCCAAAAGCGTGGGTCGCAGTTCTGCCGGTAAAGGCCCGCGGACCACAGATACCACCGACAAGGAAGAAGCTCTGCATCGAAGTCAGCTTGTATTTTTCACGCCCGATTGCGCGAACCTCGCCGGCATTGGACGTATAAGGGACATCGGATTTGGTGATGCGGCAATAGCGCCACTTATAATCCAACTTCATATGATCGGGCCGGTAATTGCGGATCATTTTCCTCATCCAAGTCACTGCTTCAAGAGGCCTAAAAGCAAAAAGAAAGCGGCAATCCCAAGCCGTTAGTGTGGAGAAGGCAGGATCAAGCTCACCATTGAGGAATGCCTTTTCATAGCTCAAGTAATATTCCACGATAGCCCCTGCCGCAGTTTTTCCTTCTGGCACGTGGTTTCCATCGGGATGCTCAAGCGAGCTCGCAAGTGCCCACAGGCGGAAAAAGTCCTTATCCACCGCATTCTTACTGGCTTTCTGGATGGCCTTGTAGTTGCGGATCGCTTGACCATACTTGTTTTCGTAGGCCCCGCCCAATTCCATAACGTTGACGATTAACTTGTCGTCGTTGAGAAGCAAATCGACATACGATTTTTCCTCATCGCCTAGGCTGGAAAATGCAGCCATCTCGCGAGCACCAGTGGTTAACAGGGCGCATTTGGCAAGTTTGGCGTGCATTTCGTTCCCCTTCAAGAAAGGCTTCATCTCGTTGAGCACCGCTCTTGCAGCGAGCAAGGCATTGGTTTGAGCTTCGGCATAAGCTGGGTTGCCAGCACAAAACGTCACCGGTTTCATTTTCAGGTCATTGGGGTTCGGCAATGTTGGCAGTTTAGCAATCTCTCCATGGGCAGTGAAATAGGCCGCACTCTTTTCCTCATCCATCTTGGGAAGGGTAGCCGCAATCTCTTTCTTGAGAGCACCAAGCGTGCCGGTATAGGTGGCCAGAAGCGTTTCGCCTTGCGGGGTAAGAGGTTCTGGCTTTTTAGCGGCCGTGGAAACCTGGCACAGGCTCATCAGGGCGACCATAACCCAACTCAATACGGTGATGTTTGTTCGTTTTTTCATAATCTCAATTGCTTTCTTTTTACTATTTACGTCTCAATTCTTTCAGTTTGTCGTGAAACTCTCCGTAAATCGATGTCCGATAAGGTGTGGGCTCAGAGGTCGCTAGTTTATGCGCCGCTTGAGCCTCTTCGATGCGACCAAGTTTTCCGGGGATGATAGCCCTCGGTGTCCGCATTTCGACCATACTAGCACACGGATGGTCTACGTCGTGACGGAAACTCTTGGGATCGTGATTGGCGAGGGCTTTATCGATGTCTTCCAAGGCGGTATCCCATAGTTCCAGCTTCATGTTTGCAAGGGCTCGGCCGTGGAATCGGGGGGATGTCCAGGCGAAGCGTTCGTCTTTTTTCTTCGGGAATGGTCCGGCCAAGAAATGGGCCGCTTGTAGGGAAGTGATCACGGCTTCGGGGATGTTGGATGCCTGTGCCTGAGAATGACCGATGTGCAGACAGGAAAAAAGAATGGTAAGGCACACGGCCTGAATGGTGGAGTTTTTCATATGACGTATGATTACACTATGCTTTTCTACCGCAAAAGGAGCGAAAGAAGACTTGGGTTGCGGGCTCATTTTTTTGCCCACGCATCTAGTGAATTCTTCTTAGCTAGTTACTGCTAGTAATTTGTTTTTTGAGTGAGGTGGTCGAGAGGAGGATATCCTTTCTTGAATTATTGCGAGGACTGAAAGTAATTTGCTTTTTGCGTGGGGCACTTGAGGGCGACGTTGAAGGGATCGGAGAGATGGAGAAACGAGGTTAGCTATTTGCTTTGGAGCAACTCGACCATGGCTTTCCCCATCGCTTCACCAACGTTCATGTAGGTCTCTGCATTGCCGCCGTAGTGTCCACTGGAACTACCACCCTTCGAAAGTGGGTTCGTGTAGACGAATGCCACCTTGCCCTCGAGTTCGGGGTCGTCGCTCTTGGCAACGGCTTCCATTGCGTCGAGAATTTTCCCGTCGCCTCCTTTGGAACCTTTCTTGGTCTGACCGAGAGATGCGGCAACGAACTTGGCATCGGGAGCATCGAAATCCTTGCGCAGCGCCTTGATGAGCTGAATCAAGTTCTTTTCATAGCGTTCAAAGTGCCCGGCGTTGCGCATGTCCTTGTCGCCCTGCCACCAGAAGAATCCGGCCACTTCATATTTGGTGGTACCAGGATAGTAGGTTCCCAGTTTCGCCAAAACACTTTTGGCATTGCGAATGTCGTCGTCGTATTGAAGACCGGCATGCCACCCGATGCGTTTGGGTTCAGTGCCTTTGGCCCACGACTCGGGTGAATCTCCGTAGCCGGCGTAGATCCTGCCTTCGAACTCATACTGCTTGCTCCCCGGTGGTAAGAGATCCCAACCGAGGCTGCGGTTGCCAGTGCAACTTTTGAGAACCAACACAGGTGCCGTGACGGCCTGCCCCAAATAATGACCAATCCCAATTTCAGGGCCGATGTTTCCGCCGTTGAGAGTCAACCAGTCATTTTGATGAACCTTCATACTCCTCCCGTTGACGCGAACATTGCGAACATCTCTACGCGCCGTCCAATTGCCTGCGTCATCAATGAGATAAGGGTAGAGATTATTCTCCTTTACCGCGTGCTCGAGCGAGCCGCCGCCGCCTTTGACTTTGCCGAAATTGAGCATGTTGGACTGGCCCATCAGGATATACACCTGCACCGGCTTGCTCATGTCCGCCTCCTCGCCATCGGGATCCGGCAGCACCTTAGGCAGTTTCTTGATGTCTCCCGATGACGATCCCGACACCTTCCGGCCATTTTCCCTGGCAAAGGTAATGTCGGCTTCGGACAGCTTGTCTTGCCTGAAGGTCTGGCGTTTACCATTGGGCAGGGTCACCGTGACCAGGCCTTTCCGGGCATCGTAGGATTGGAGTTTTCCCTCAAATGTCTTTGTGCCGTCGGCACTGGTCCAAGTGCGAGCCTGGACGCCAAAGACTAGAAAAAATGCGGCGGCGAGTTGTAAAAGGAGTTGGGTTCGGTTTCGTGTCATCATGGTTGTATTTGTTGTATGTTTTTTCGGTTGTTGTCCGAAAAGTGAACGGCCCGGACGGAAATCTGAATCTTCAGCTCATCTTGCCACGGTCCCCTTCTATTCCATCGGCTTCAACTTAAAGTATTTGATACTCACACCCTTATTCGGGGCGCGCTGGGTAAATGAGATCCGATTTCGTCCCTCTTTCAATTCGAGTTCGACGGGTTTGGTATCCATCCAGTCGGCTTTGGTGTAGGGAATGTTGACATCTACGAGTGTCCTCCGGTTGACGCGAAGCAGGAATTCCCGGTCCATTGTCACCGAGCATACGTGTCCCGTAAATTCGTATTTA
Organism: Akkermansiaceae bacterium; assembly: GCA_047629805.1. GTDB lineage: Bacteria > Verrucomicrobiota > Verrucomicrobiia > Verrucomicrobiales > Akkermansiaceae > SW10. The sequence goes on from JBLHUR010000029.1 coordinate 17,952, forward strand.
CCGGCTTTGGGAATATCCAAGGTGTAACTGAGCAACTCCGGGCGTTGGCCAGCTAAACCGTAGTGCACTTGCATTCCGCCATCGATGCTTTCCATGAATCTTATCTTCTCACTATTCTTCGGGGATCGACATGCCGCTACGGGAATGGTGATGGTGCCATCTCCGGCCACGGTGATCTTTTTAAACTCCTCGGAGATCTCGATCTCCTCGACCTCTTCCTTCTCGCTACTCACATTCGATTCCGCAAGTTCTTCACCCGTGGCCCCGATGTCTTTAATTTTCTGATCTTCAACGATGGCCTGTCGTTTGTAGAAGCCAAGCAAGCGCCAGAACCCACCGCTTGATCCGAAGTTACTCGGGGCATCTTCGGCCAGTGCTTTCCCTAACCACTCACACATCAGCGCCTGTTTGAACCCCTTGGGATCTTGTTGCGCCTGTGATTCCAATAGGAACTCCATGGGGGGCATTCCATTGATGTGTTTGCAGAAATAAAAATGAGGCCCCAGGACCGTTGTCCATCCGTCCGGAGTCCAGTGCGCCATGGCTCCATGACCCGGGGAAGGGGCACGACGAGAAGGTATGCCAAACGCATAGCCCGATATTTGCCCGACAAAAGCACGCGGGCCACAAATACCGCCTTTGAGAAAGAACTTCTGAATATTACTCAGCTCGGCCGGCATGCCGCTTCTGTCGACGCCGCCGGTATAGGGAATGTCGGATCTAACGATGCGGCAGTAACGCCATCTGTATTCCAGGCGCGTGTGATCGGGACGGTAGTTGCGCAACACCTTTCTGATCCAGTCGATATCTTCAAGCGTGTAGGAGTCTGGAAATACAAAGCGATAGTTCCATCCTGTCCCGCCCAATTCAGAAAATGCGGGATCCAGGATGCCGTCGTCGTATGCCTTCAGGTAATTCAGGTAGTACTTAACCAAGGACTCGGCTGCGGGAACGTCGGGATAGACATAGGTCTCGCCAGTATACTGAAGGGATACAGCCAGGGCCCAAACCTGAAAGAAACCCTCGTGAGAACGTTCACTGGCATTCTGGATGGCGGTGTAGCTTCGCATCGCCTGGCCGTAATTTCCTCCACTGGCTCCTCCCAGCGTCATGGCCTGCACGACGAGCTTGTCGTCATTGAGGAGTTGATCGATCAGCGCTTTTTCCTCTTCGCCCTGTTGCGCAAAGCCGGCCAGGCGACTCGGGGTGGCATGTGTCAGCAGTGCGAATTTGGCCATGATGGCCATATCTTTCTCGCCGCCTAGAAATGTTTCAATGTCCTTCATGACAGCTCTGGCCGCCAGAAGTACCTCTTCCTGTTTTTCAACAAAGGCAGGGTTGCCCGGGTCGCATTTCAGGGTGACTTCCCGCACGACCTGGGCGATGTGGTCCTTGACCTTCTTGGTAATAGGCGGGACATTGATAACCGCATCGAGCTGCTTGGTGAATCCGGCCTTCTTCTTTTCGTCCACCGTGGGCTCCAGGCGCGTGATCGCTTCCTTGAGATCAGCCTGCATCTTGCTGTAATGTGCCTCGAGCTTCTTCCCTTCGGGGCTCAGGCTGATTGGCGCTGGTTTCCCCGCCGCAAAGACGGATGTCGCCAGCACCAGGGCCGTTATGATCCATGCTCTCGTAATGATTTCTTGTTTCTTCATACTCTTAATCTCTTTTTATTTCGCTACTTCAGTCTCAAGTCCCTCAATTTGTCGTGGAATATTTTGTAGATGGATGACGGATAAGGAGCAGCCTTAATAGCGGCCAACTCCAGAGCTGCTTTGGCCTCTTCGGCCCGATCAAGCTTTCCTAGGATGAGCGCTCTGAGGCTTCGCATTTCAACCAGGCTAGCACCTGGCTCATCTTCTTTGCGATCAAACTCTTTTTTGTGAGCCTCGATCGCTGTCTCGATGTCAGCCAGCGCGGCTTCCCAATCGTCCAACCCCATGTTCGCCAGCGCCCGTCCGTGAAAGCGTGGGGCACGCCAGCGGTAGCGTTCATCTTTCCCAGGGAGAAAGGGGCCAGAGAAAATCTTTTTGGCTTTCGCAAATTCATCATTTGCCAATGCCCGGTAGGCAAGCTCGGTGTCGCACACCTCGATGTGAACCCCCATCGCGAGCTGGATCGCAAACGGGTAACCGAAGTCGGATTTGTAAACGAACCCAGAGGTGTGCCAGGCGACCGTGCCATCACGGCGCAACAGGAAGACGTTGGGGATCCGATCGGAGGAAAGGATCCCCAGCTGACGGACCATCGGATTTTTCATACCTCCCGGCACAATCGCCGCCCGGCATGGCCAGTCGTTTTTCGCCATCAACGCCTTCACCCGCTCGGCATCGTCGCAGAGAAAGGCCGCGATCACCTCAACTTCTTTGTGCACGTGGCGGTCGGCGAATTCGAAGGCATAGTTCATGACATTTCTCAGCGAATCATTCTTCTTCTGGGGTTTCCCATTCCTATCCAGGGGAATCGGAAAATCCGATTCGGGTTCAGCCGGAGGCTCGACGAACATCAGCAAGGTTAATTTGTCCTGCGTCTCCCGAGGAAGCTTCAACGCGCCACCATCAAGCGTCTTCAACTCGATCTCAGGCAGGCGCTCGTTCATCGGGTCCAGGTCGTGGTTGACGGCATGATCGCGGGGCGAGACGACATACCCGTAACGAGCCCTGACACGGCGCTCGGGGCGCGAGAGTTTGACCTTCAGAAGGTCCAACCTGTGGTAGCGATCACGTAAAAACGCCGCTACTTCCCACACCCTTGGATCACTGGTGCCATTCTTGAGGAGAGCCTCGCGGTAGTGTTGGTGCAGTTCCGGAGAGTTGGCGTCAAGGGCGAGAACGGCTGCGGCAGCAACGGCGATCGCGCTCCCTTCCGCGTCATCGACCAAGGAAGATAGAATCGACTTGGCATCAGCACCGCTTTTACGAAGCTCCTCTTTCGCCAAACAGAATCGCGCAACAACATCGGCAGCGTCGGGCTGGGACGTCGCCAACATGGCGCGCGCTTCCTTGGCCGCCTGTTCGAAGTATTTAGGATCAGCGGCCATCTTCCACATTCCCAACAAAGCGATGATCTGACGGTTGCGGACCCGCCACAGATCGGGGTCCTGAGGATATTTGGCGATAACATTCGCGCAAAGTTTTGATGCCTTCCCGTAGTTTGCCAATGCCTCCTCGCGCGTGAGCCGGTAACGGAGCGGAGCACTGACAAAGAAATCCTGGATCGCACGGAGCGGATCGGCCAGCCCGCTGGTTTTTGGGATTTCTGTATTGGCCACCAGAAAGTCGCCGATGAACAACGACTGCAACTGCGCCAGGTAACGCTCGCTGGTGATCCTAACGTCATCAAACTTGTAAGGGTTCACCTTCCCCCCTTGACCATGACCATAATTCTCAGTCGGCGAAAGCAAGGTGTAACCGTAGGCGTTGACCAGAATGCTAACTGGCTCTCTTCGACCATAGGTGCGGAAGGTCTGGTTTCTCTTTCCACCCGGAAGTTGCAGCGCCGTCCACTTCAACCCAAGTGCACGAAGCGTTGATTCTCCTCCATCTGGCAACCCATCTAGATTGAAGCTATAAAAGTCAAAGCGCCCCGGATAAAGTTCCTCGTATTCGCTAATCCTCTTTAAGGCGACATCAAAGCCCTCCGTCTTTTTCGTCCAAAACACCATCAAGCAGGGATGTCCCAAACGATCTATCGGAAAATTCAGTGAGGTTCCGTCCGTCCGAGTGAAGGTGCCTCGGAATAAAGCCTCAATCCGACCAGCAGCCAGACTTTTGCGACGGAACTCGATGACGCCATGATGATCGGAAAAACGTTCCTGCATCGTGCGCAGGATCTTCATTTCCAAATCAAAGGCCTCAAGCTTCGGCGCGATCTGCGAGGCTAACATCAGACTCTTCGCCTCACCCGGCGTGTCGCGGTAGCGTCCAATTAGTTCCTGGAGTGCTTCGGCACGCACCTTCACATCCGCGTTCTTAGTCGACAGCTCTCTCTCCAACAGCAACAAATCCGCCTCGAGGCGAAGGTCGGCCACCTCGTCAGGCGCCCCGGCCAGCGTAGCGCAGGTTTCGAGCAGGGCTTCGCGATTCTCGTCGGAATTATCCTGGGCCAGGAGACGTTTTTGGCTCTGAAAAACAATATCCAAAACACGGTAACGGTTGGGTGCCGCCGGGGCTGATTTCAAGAGTTTCTCCCCATCTCTGACAACGCCTTTGTAGGCCCGACGCATCCTTGTCGATGAAGACGCTTCGCCTGCCTCGACGAGTTCTTTTTTCAGCGATACGATCTCTCTTTCGGAGATGTCGCCTGCAGCCTCCTGCGAATTTGCGACATCGCAAAAGATTCCCAGAAGAAGGAATACCGTTAAAAATATCTGAGTTTTCAAAGCCGTCATTGTTTATCTATTTGATTGCGCATTTTCAACTCCATCAACTTCTCGTGGAATGCCTTGTATACGCTCGGTGGAAATGTCGTAGCCGCTTTGGCATAGCGCTCGCGTATTTGAGCAGACTCGTCGTTGCGCCCGAGCTTGGCCAGAATCACCGCCTTGGTGGCCCACAGTTCCACCAGAACGTCATCGGGATTTACCACCGTGACCTTGGCTGCGTCCTTACGCCAATTCGGAGCCTTCTCTCTTTTCCGCCCCCTTAAGTAGTTCAAATTCTGGGCTTCGATTGCCACTTCTATTGACTCTAGCGCGGCTTTCCAGTCCTTCATGCCCATGTAGGCCAGCGCCTTTCCATGATAACGCGGAGGCCGCCAACCGAAGCGATCTGGTTCAAAGGGAAGATAGGGGCCGCCAAAGATGCGTGCCGCCTCCTTGAAATCACCCTTGTTCAGAGCCTCGTATGCTGTCTCCACTTCACAGGTCTCGATATGGACTTTCGTCGCGAGCAAGTTCACAAATTTTTCGCTATCTCCGTATGGAAGTCCCGATGCGCTCCACACGATGGAGCCGTCACGGCGGAGCAGGAAAACGTTCGGGATACGATCTGCTGAAAGAACACCGAGTCGGCGCACCATCGGGTTCGCGAGACCGCCCGGCACAATAGCGGCCTGACAGGTGAGTTCCCTTGTTTCCATCAGGGCATTAATGCGTTCCGTATCTTCGGACAAAAAGGCCACGATCGTTCTGACGTCTTTATTGACATGCCGGTCTGCCAGGTCGCACGCATATTGAAGATAATTATGGTGTGGCTTCTTATCTTCACCTTCCCCGACGTCGATTGGAAACTCCGCATCGGGTTCAGCCGACGGCTCGACAAAGACCAACAGCGTCAGTTTGCCCTTGGTATCCTCCGGGAGGTTCAGCGTTCGCCCATCTAGGGTCTTGAGCGTCACCTTCGGTAAAAGCCCCGTCATTGGAGGGCCACCATGATTGATCATGTAGCCACGCACCGACTCGCGCTCGTTGTGGAGATAATTGGCCTTTAATAGGCGGTAGGAATAAATCCGATCACGTAGGAACGAGACCATGGGCCACAGCACGGGATTCCCCCCATCCGGCGCTGCCAGCAGCGGGGCGCAGTAGCGATCGTGCAAGTCCCGTGCGTTGGCGTGCAGCGCCAGGATCGTGGCCGCAGCATAGGCCGAACAGGGCGCTTCAGCCCCACCCGTTTTTTCGATCAAATCCAGAATGACGGACTCCGGCTTCGAATCCCCCAGCCGGAGTGCTTCCTTGGCGAGACAGAAACGCGCAACGATATCGGCGCCGATGGGCAGCTTCGCGGCCAGAGAACTACGCGCCTCTCGGGCCGCTTGCTCAAGATACCGGGGCTCCCCAGCAAGGTTCCACATGCCCAAAAGAGCGATGATTCTTCGGTTTCGCACGATCCAAAGATCCGGCGCTACCGGGTGTTGCCTCACCGCCTCACCGCACAACTTCTCAGCTTTCTCGTAGTTCGCCAGCGCTTCGGCCGTCGACAGTCGGTAGCGGAAGGGGGCCGGCGTAAAACAATCCTGGATGGCGTGCAGTGTCTCGGCGGGGACTGACTCAGCCATACGAACCAGCTTGGCGCCGGCTTCCTTACCCGGGCCCATTGGGATCATCTTCAACTCGGGGGGCAAAGTGGCATCGAGGCGACCATCAGGCTCAGTGACCAGAACATCGCCAATCAACAGCGACTGCAATTGCGAAAGATAACGTGGATCGTCAAGGCGCCGGTTCAACGTCTGCATCGGTGACGCTACACCGCGCACGCCAAGCTTGGCCTGCTCCGCCGCCTTCGGCATGGTCGGCGCGAGGAGCGCATGGCCGTAAGCGTTGACTAAGATGCCGACGGGGTCATCTACTGCGTAGGTTTGATAAGCCTGGTTCTTCTTGCCGCCGGGTAGCCGCATGACCGTCCAATTGAGACTCAGGGATTTCAGCGTCGACGCGCCCGCGTCGGGCAGTTCGTCAACGTTGAAACTGAAAACCTTGAACCGGTCCGGAAATTGATCCTCCTGCTCCTTGATTTGCTTGAGGTAGGCCTCGAAGCCCGGCGTCTGACGCGACCAGAATACCATGACGCTCTGCCGTCCCATCAGATCATCCGGAAAACGTAGAGTAACGCCATCCGCACGTGTGAAAGTTCCGGCAAACAGCACGTCCAGCTTACTGGAACCAAGATGCTTTCGGCGAAATTCAATAACCTCAGGGTCGCCCGCGAAATGCAGGCCCATCCTTTGGAGGATCGTTCGCTCCAGTTCGTCCGCCTCGAGTTTCGGGGCAATCCGTGCGGCCATCATCAGGCTTTTTGCCTCCGCCGACGTGCTGCGGTAGCGTTCGACAATCGAGGTAAGGACTTCGGTCCGTTCTTTCAGATCTGCGTTCTTGAGTGCCAGGTCTCTTTCGGACAAAAGGAGATCCGCCTCCAAGCGAAATTCGGCATATTCATCGGACGCTCTGGCCAGTTTTTCGCACGTCTTTAATAAGGCCTCGCGATTTCGCTCGGAGTTCTCCAGCCCCAGCAATTTCTTTTGAGTCTCCAGCACGATCGCCAAGACTTGAAAGCGGTTGGGCGCACTTGGCGAAGCTTTAAGAATCGCCTCGCCATCGCGGATGACACCCTTACAGGCTCTGCGTTTCCTGATCGACGAACTTGCCTTGCCCACTTCGGCCAACTCCTCTTGCAACGCGGTAATCTCTTTTAATGGGATCCCTCCAGATAGCAGCTCCGGCACGTCCTGACCTTGGACCGCGCACACGGAACTCCATCCCAGCAGCAGCGCCAGGCACGCCGATAGAAACCCGCGTGTCTGGTTGTTCCTGTTCATTTCGCTGCCTTCAATTCTTTCCTTCATACCGCTCGATGTTGAATTTCATACCGAGGTGAATTCCGCTTTGCCATTCACCTTCCCCCTCACTTCTGACCTGCGGATGGACAATACCCGACAGCATCCACACAATCCTTCCGTCAGGACGCAGCAATGTGATGTTGGGGACACGATCTGCCGAGAGAATCCCCAAACGCCTCACCAAAGGATTGCTGAGTCCACCCGGAACGATGACCGCCTGACAGGGCCAGTCGTTCTTTTCCATCAGCGACTGCACGCGTTTTTCATCGTCGGTCAAAAAGGCGGCGATGACTTTAACCTCCCCGGCATGCTCGTCGACCAGCTCGAAGGTCCGTTGCATGATTCCGGGAACTTCTTTTTTGTGACCTCTCGAATCTTCTGTGGTTTTCCCATTGATCAACGCGGGAAGATCAGTATCGGCATCGGCGGGCGGCTCGATAAACATGAGCAGCGTCATCTTGCGGTCGGTCGCTTGCGGAAGTTTCATGATCCCGCCAGTGGGCGTTTTAAATTCCGCCTGCAAGGGTCCACTGGCGACCAGTGCTGGCTCTGCCACCCCGGTGTTGCGCCGCAAATCCCCTCGCTCGATTCTACGAGCCAGCGTCGGAGGGAAGTAGAGGTTGGGTTTGAACAGGCGATAGCGATGATTCTGATCCCTCAAAAACGAAACAACGGGCCACATCGCCGGGTCACTATTGTCTTTATTCAGCAGCATCTCTCGGTTTTTGGCGTGCAGCTCTCGAGAGTTGACCTCTATCGCGAGAATCGCAGCCGCGGCGTAGGCCGAGGGCGGTGCCTTGGTTGCTCCGGTTGCTTCAATTAAGGCGGACAGCACTTGTTGCGGTCTGGAAACACCCTGACGAAGCAATTGCCTGGCGAGACAGAATCGTGGGGCAACTTCAGCCCCACGAGGCGGATTTGCGGCCAGCGCTGCGCGTGCCTCTTCAGCAGCGGCTTCAAGATATTTCGGCTCGATGGCCAATTTCCAGATACCTAGCAAGGCAATGATCCTCCGGTTACGAACCAGCCAAAGATCGGGAGCCTTGGGGTATTGTGTGATGGCATCACGGCAGAGTTCTTCCGCCTTCTCATAATTCACCAGCGCCTCTGCGCGTGTCAACCGGTAACGCATTGGCGCAGCGATAAAGCAGGCTTGAATGGCCTCGAGCGTTTCTGTGGGCACTGACTCCGCGGTAAGAACGGGCTTGTTGTCTGGATCTGTAGCGGCCACCAAAAAATCGCCAACAAGCAGTGACTGCAGCTGTGACAAATAACGCACATCGTCAAAGTTTTGTTCCATCGGGGTGATTTCGGTGTGAGGCGAACGCAGGAAGGCATGTCCATGTGCATTCACCCTTACGCCAATCGGATCCCGTGTCGCGAACACGCGGTAGGTTTGGCTCTTTCTACCCCCAGCCAGTCGCATTGCAGTCCAGTCCAACCCCAGCGTCCGCAGGATTTTCTCTCCGGAATCAGGCAAGTCATCCACGTTGAAGCTGAAGACTTTTAAATGGCCAGGAAAGCGCAATTGCAGATCCTTTATGGCGGTCAGGTGAGTTTCAATGTTTGGGGTCTCTCTCGACCAAAAATAGATCAGCGAAGTGTGCCCTATCCCGTCGATCGGGAATTTAAGTGAAGCGCCGTCTGCGCGAGTAAACGTACCGGTAAATACCACCGGAAAGTAACTAGAGTCTCGCCGGCCTCGACGCCATTCAATGACATCGAGGTCACCCGAAAAACGCTCGTCCAGCGCGCGAGTAATTTGTTTCCCAAGATCAACCGCATCCAGTTTCGGCGCGATCAGCGAGGCCATCATGAGACTCTTCCTCTCGCCCGGCGTGTCCCGGTAGCGGGCGATCAACTCGGTGAGCGCCTGTGCGCGAACTATCACATCAGCGTTCTTTGCCGACAAATCTCGCTCCGAGAGCAACATCTCCGCCTCGAGGCGGAGATCGGCAAGCTCGTCCGGTGCCTCGGCCAGCTTGCTACTGGTAGCGAAAAGCGCCTCGCGGTTGCGATCGGAATTCTCCAAGGCCAGCAAGCGCTTCTGGCATTGAAAGATGATCTCCAGAGCGCGGAATCGACTCGCCTCCGCCGGTGATTTTTCGAGAAGGGCTTCCCCATCGCGGACAACCTTCTTGTAGGCGCGGCGCTTTCGGATCGATGAGGAAGCGGCGCCGGCTGCGATCAGTTCCTTTTGCAGTACGGTAATCTCCTTCTCCGGGATGCTGACTGCCTGCTCTTCTGCAATGCATAGCGGAGCGAAGGCAAGCGCAACACTTGCCGCACAAATGGCAAAGTATTGCAGATGCTTCGATTGCCCTGTCATCACCTTTGATAGATTGGAATGTAACGATGCGGGGTGGCAAGGATGATGATCGCCATAGGAGTCGAGTAGCCACCTCCACCGTGCCCACTGCCTTTATCCCAGGCACCCTTTTCGTTTTGCCTAGAGATGAGCGCATCGCGAATCTGAGGATACCACTTCGCATATTCATCATCGCCCGCCTGCACCATAGCCTGGATCGCGTAGTAGTGGGTGTAGTAGTAGTAACTGCCGCCGCCGGTGATGATGCCGGGAGCCAGGCTTTTGAGATGACGCAAGGCGGAGCTGGCCATCTCAGTGTCCCGCAGTCCCGCAAGCTGGGCGGTGTAGATGCCGCCCGCGGTGCAAGCCGTGGTCACTTTGCCGCCTCGGGGATTGTAGGCAAACCCGCCGGTTTGCGGGTCTTGCACACTTTCCAAATACTTAGCCACTTTGGCGATTGTCTCGTTCGGAACATAGATCCCAGCCTGGCGGGCTGAGGCCAAAGCGTGGAAAACAGTCTGGGTACACGAGGTGTCTTCACCACCGTCCGCCTGAGGTTGGTAGCGCCAACCACCTCCGGGATTCTGTGAACGCAAAATAACATCGACTGCCTTTTCGAGGGCCCTCTGGATCGCATCATCGTCTTCGGGATCGCGGGCCATCCCCCACATTTCCGAAAGAGCCAGGGTGGCAAGCCCGTGCTCATACATCACGGTGCCAAGGTAGCCATCGGGCCGTCCTTTTGCCGCCTTCAAGAGCCATTTCATCCCACGATCCAACTGCTTCCCATATTGACCGAACCCGGGAAAGTGCGCTTTCGACATAAATGCCATCAGGGAGAGCGAAGTCATTGCCACGGCATGCCCACCTTCTCCGTTACTATCCCAGGAACCGTCCTCTTTCTGGATTGTCAGGAGATAACCGAGCCCCTTGTCGATGGATCGAGAAGCCTCAGCACTAAGCTCGGGAGCACCATCCTGCTGAGCCGATGCCGGGCTATGCAGAAGGCAGGTCAGGAAACCCACGATTAGGGGGACCAGGAATTTCCACGAATTCACACGAATAAATTTCGAGGAGCTCCCCTCTCGGATCAGGCGATCTGTTTTGCTAAGATTAGTGTCCATTGGTAACCATTCGTTGTTCCTCAATTTATTCCGTCAACTGTTCGTAATAGTCCTTGAGAATCGCACGGTATTCGAGGGGTAACTCGCGTGCGAAGTTTTCATTTAAGGCGGCGCGGTCGCGACGTCCGAGCACCTGCCATTCGAGGCGCCCGCCCTTGGGACGCTCTCCAGTGAGGGAACCAGGAAGGAAAAGTTGCAATTCGCTATCATCGGGCTCGGCATCGTCAGATGGTGCGGGATCTGCCGGCGGCGCCGGTGGGGGCACGTCGACATACTTCAGGGCATACTCGAGGATGAAGTAGCGAAGGGCATCGGCCGCTTGATTCTGATGAGTGATCGCCGCGTCACGGTCGCCATCCTTCAACTTTGCCGCGGCTTCGGCAAGGTGCCGGTGGGCTTTCCCGATATTCGGATGCGGCGCGGGCGCGGGCAGAATCGGTGCCGGAACCACCTCCTCAACAACGGGTTTGGGCCCGGGAAGCAATTCAGGTTCAATGTCGGATTCGGACTCGGCAACTTCGAATGGACAAGCCTCTTCGGACACTTCGATCACCTCTTCGGTGGGTGGAACTTCAACGGGCTCAACAGGTGCAACGGGAGCCGGAGCCGGTGGTGGTGGTGGTGGTGGTGGTGGAGGGAAGAGCGCTTTACACTGATCTGCGAGCTTACCTTGCTTCACAGCGAGACTAGCCAGTTGCGCTGGTGCGGCGGTCCGGGTATTGCGCACAAGGTCCTTGTGATGTGCTGCGACCGACAGCGCCGCATTAAGCATTTTGACCTCGTCCGAGGGCTCTTCGATGATGGCCCCTGTAGGTGGTGGCGTGATGAGGTAGGCGAGGTTTTCCATCAGCAACTGCATGTCCTCCGTATCCGCGACAAGCGCATCCAACGCTTCTTCAACTTCGGCTTCAGAACCTTTCGTTGAAATCACATCGACCAAGCGGGCTGCGTTATCGGCGTAGCGCTCCTCGCCGGTGAGCTTTTGCAGGTCGCTGCCAAATTGCCCGGCTTTCTTTTTCAATGCCTCTGCATCCGGCGCGCCCTCGACCGGTTCCTTCCATTGCCGCATCTTGGTCCGGATCACCGCGCTTTGCGGTACGGCCTCATACATGAATTCGGTAACCTCGAGGATGTAGCGATACTCCGGAGTCACCTTGTCGATCTTCGCTCGCAAGTCCTGCAGGGATTCCACGACAAAGGATTGTGCGTCGAGCGCCTCCTCGAGGTCGTCGTCTTCCAAGCCAATCGCGGCTGCGCCCATGTCTTCTTTGGCGAAGAGCATTACCGTGCCGGTTTCGATCTTGTGCGCCAGAGGGTCGAGGGAAGTCAGCACTGCATTCACCGCATGAATCAGGTTTTTTTGCGGGATGACGAGGTCCGGATAGTCTGCCTGTTTGGCCTTCTTAGTGATTCCAGTCAACCGAACCTGCTCATCCTCGATTTCGGTCAACAGTGGACTTGGAGCAAGAGCGCTTCCCGTAATCCCGAGCACACCAGCAAAAGAAGATCGCGTTGCCGCCAGTTCCTCAATGAGAGTATTGGCCTCCTCGATCGCATCAAGCGCTCGCTCCTGAAGCTCGATTGCGTCATCGGGCTTGTTTTCTTTGAGCAATGGCGTGGCCGCATTCACCAAGCGCACTATTCGAGCGAGGCTATCGAGCAGCGGCAAGTATTCTTCACCGGGCGCCCCTTGAGATTCATTCCAAAGAGCAATGGTTCGGCGGAACCCCTCAGCATCCTTGGACAAGGCCTGATTCAAGGTGGAGATGACGGCCGTATTAACCTCGTCATCGGCAGCGTCTTCCACCTGCTCGAGCAAGACCAGTAAACGCTCCTCAAGCATGAACAACTGTGTCGCCTGTTTCCCGAAGCTTTTGGCCGAAGCTTTCATCTGCTCCTGCTGGGTCATGGAATTCATACGCTTGCGGGTGAGTTCCGCCAGTTCCGCAAAGGCGGTTTCGGCACCTTCTTGATGGGCAGCCGTAGCCTCGCGATCCCCGGCTTTGATTCCAACCAGGGCCGCCGTCATCGCACTCTGGGCAGAGGCCAACAAACTGTCGACCGGAGGCGCGGCCGGAGCGACAGCGTCGAAAAGTCTAGGGCGATGCGCTGGAACCTCCGGCATGAGCAGCAACTGAACTTGCCGTTGCAGACCGGCCTGAGCCCCGGCAATTGTGGACTTCCGCCCTGCAAATTCTTGTGCCGTCAATGTGGCAGCCTCTTCCCGGAGAGTCTTATGGCCAGACGCCTGCGCGGAGAAAATGTCACGGGCGATCGTCAGCGCCTCGTATTCGGCACCGAGCCGCAACCGGAACTCCGCGTGCAACAAAGCCGCGATCACCCCGGCTTGCAAACTCGCCGCCTTTTTAAATTCCGCTTTGGGAACAAGCGTGGCGGCATCGCGCATCTTAGAATCGGCACCAGAGCGGAGCAGTCCATTGACCATACGGGACAGGTTGAAGGCCACCAGGGCATCCGCGCTGGTGCTCTCCTTGTTGCGCGGGGTGGCGGCAAGCAGGCGGGCCGTTTCTTTGGCAAGGCGGGTTTGCGCCTTGGCCAAGTCCTCATCGCCTGCCGCGTCTTCGTCATCCCTGATGATGGTCTGCAGGCGCAGGGCAGCCTGGGTCTGGGTGGTCGCGTGCAACTCCCGCGCCATAACTTCCGCGGCTTCCGCGAAACCCAGCTGAAGAACCACGAGACCGAGTTCGCGTGCCGAGCTATCGACCATGTCAATCGCGGCCACCGGACTCCGGTCGTCCCCTCCCCCATCGGTGACCGTTGCCAGCTCCCGCAGGAGAGAGGCGGCACGGCCCACGTGTGCGTCTGCAATGGTCTGCAAATCGGTGCCCAGCTTGACCATTGCCGCGCTCTCGGCTTCCTCCCCGACCTTGTTGGCGGCGAGGTCTTCGACCAGAGCGTTGATGCGGTTCCGAATTGCTCCGAGGCGTTCGCGGATCAGCCCCTGCCGCACCGCTTCCAGTTGGCAGGTCTGGACGAACACATCGTCGGACGGGTCGAGACGGCGGACGAGATCATGCACCCCGCGCTCCTCGCGATAGATCGTCCGGATCCGGGTGAGCAGGCGGCGCTTCTGTTTTTCGATTTGCGCGAGATAGTCCTCTCTGGACAGGAACTGCACGCGCCGCGCATTCGAACGCACACGGTGCGGCCCATCCGGGCCCGGGTAGCGATCCGCTAATTCAACCGCGAAGCTGACGGTGTCGCCGACCGCGAGGTCCGGCAGAGCATCGCGATAGTTCCAGTCAATCCGTTGCTCGCTTCCGTCGCTCAGCTCCGGTGCGGGCAGGGCGACTTTCACCTCCCCGGCCTTGTTGAGCCGGTATGCAATGGCGGCCTCGCCGATACCGTGATCGTCCCGGCCGCGGAAGGCGAAGTCGAGATTGCGCTCAAGCGTCGCGAACAAGTTTCCGGCAGGCGAAGTGAGATCGACGCTCGGCGCCCGGTCGGGCGCCACCTGCAGGAAGTGCCGCGGGCTGGAGAAAGTGAAACCGTGTTCCTTGTCCACCCATCCGAAGGTGTAGGACCGCGACCCGTCGGCCACCTGTTGCATCGTGACCGAGCGGCCGTCCGCGCTGATATCCAACGCTTGCGCCTCGCCTTCGGCAGGACGGAACTCGGCCTCGTCCACCGCGCGATCGAGCGATAGCGTCCACTTGATCGTCGTACCCTCCGGCACGGTGAGCGTGAGCGCTTCGACGGTCTCGGTCGGACGCTGGGTGTATTCAGGAAACTCGAGAGCCACTTCGGCGCGCTCAATCCGCGGTGCCGAGATCACGCGCACAGTCTGCCAAGGACTGCGGGCATCACCGGCAGAGATGCGGAAATCGAAGCTGCGAAACACGGTCTTTGCCTCATACTCACAGACACCGCCCGTGATGGCCAATTCGCGTTCGCGCGGTTTGCCCTTACCGGTCCGCAAGATGATCTTGGCGCTGTCCGGGATCTCGCCCGAGATATTAGCGACGAGGCTTAAGCCCTCGCCTTCCTTCACAATCCATTCTCCAGCGACCACCTCGATCTGGGTGCGCGTCGGGTATTCAATGGCGACCCAGGGAGCGAACAGACGCGTCGCGGCCGTCTTGAACAATGGGAAATCAATCGCCGCAAAGGCACAGAGGGAGACCAACAAAGCGCAAGCGAGAAATCCCGGGAGGCCCATGCTTTTAAAAGGAATCACCTTTTCAGGGGCAACTTGATCTGCCGCTTCATTCGCCCGTTCGACGGTAAGCGCGGCCATCGCTACGGATGTTCCGGAGACAGCACCGGGAGCAGACAGCTGCACCCCCGACACCAACAAGCTCTCTAAGTTTTGGTAGTGGTCCTCCACCTTGAGCGCGGTGCGCGGAGAACTGAAGCAGAGCCTGAAGAAGCGCCAGCCGCTCCGCCACGCCATGGCGATCGGAAACACCAACAGTGGGACAAGGATGATCATCCGAACAAACGCGGGCAGGCGGATAAGCCAGTCGGCGGCAAACCCCACCAGGAACAGGATTGCAATCCAGTTGCACAGCAACAGCAATCCCATCGTCAGGTTCAGTCCCTGTTCCCTGCGGTGCACCCTCCGAAGGCACGATTTGAGCTTGGCTGGTTTGATCATCTTCATTAGCGCAGGTCGTATCTCCTCCTTAAAATCCACTCGAATCCGAGCAGGCCGACCAGAAGGAGGATGGCCAGGCTGTTGTCCCACAAGGGGCGATCAGTGCGCACCGTGGTGGTGTGCGGTTCGTTGTTGAGTAAATCGGAAAGTTTCTGGAACTCCAGGGCGCTCAGAACTTCCCCGCCCGACAGTTCTGCAATCCGGAGCAAGTGATCGATCTGCATATCGGTGTTGGCAAGTTCCGGCCTGAGATCAGCGACTTGAAACTCGGTGGAGTTTGAAAGCGGACGATCGGCCGCGTTTGCCTCCACCCGATAACCGCCCTCACGCGGCGGTGAAAAGTAGCCCTCATAAAGTCCGGGGTTCGACTTGTCCGGGCGCAGCGTGACGCGCTGTGGGTCGCCCGCGGCCCCATCGACGTCCAGCGCGCTGACCTCGATTTCAAATCCTGGCTGGATGAGCGGTTCGTAGTCGTCGTCGAGCAGATTCGCGTAGAGCATGACACGGCCATCGACCGGATAGGTGGCGCGATCCGTCTCGAGACGGATCCGTTCATGCTCGCCCATGAGCCGCGACAGGGTGAGGAATTGCACGCACTGGGACCAGACGCGCCAGTGGTACTTGTCGCCGGTTTTGAAGCGCAACAGCCAGAGGCGATCAGTCGCCATCATCATACATTTTCCGGTACCGTAGCGCTGCCATGCTACCAGCGGGTAACGGTCGGTGCGGGATTGAGTGTCGGAGAGCTCGGCCAAGACCGTCGCGCCGGGGCGCGGGGCGAGCAGCGGCGGGATGCGGTCGAGCGGCGCGACCCGGCTCCAGACGAGATCGTTCTCGTCCCGGTCTGTTTCCAGCGTCATGACGAGACTGCTGCGACCTTCGGGCGTGAGGACCGGGTAAACGCTTTCATCGATATCCTCCCACTCGGCCTCGGGGTCGAACTCCACAGGCAGCATGCGTTCCACCGGCGTCCCGGCATAGCTGGCCGGCGCAAAGCGCGCCCCGCAAAGCATAAGCAAAGATCCGCCGCGCTCCCGGACCAGTTCATCCAAGCGCTGGAATGCCTCGGCCGAGAAAAACGCGGAATCGACATCGCCGAGGATCACCAAATCGTAGGCGAAGGCCTCTTCGCGGTCTTCCGGAAACCCGGCGATGTATTCGGACGAATTCTGCGCCAGCTCTGGTTGGGAGCGTGTGCCGATGAAGGTCGCGTTGATGCGCGGGTCGCGCTTCAGCATGGCGCGCAGGTAACGGAACTCCCAACGGGCGCTGCCTTCGATGCAGAGCACATTAATCTTCTCGTTCACCACCCGGACGCTCCGCTCCACGCGGTTGTTCGCCGCCGTGGACTCGTCGGAAAACGCTTCGATCTCCACCACGATCCGAGCCGCGCCTCTCTCGGCGACGTCGACGTTGAAAAAGATCTCCTCGAATTGCAGTCCCCCCTCGAAGGTGACGATCTGCCGTGCAATGCCTCGACCGTTGAGGCTCACCGTCAGCTCGGCGGTGCGTTTCTCGTATCCCTTGGACTGCAGTTGGACGCGGACGGGGACTTTGTCACCGGTGAAGGCGACGTCCTGCATGATGACGTTGCGGATCGAGACATCATCGGGATCGGCAATACCAACCGGAACAATGTAAACAGGGATGCCACGGGTGCCAAGATCGCGGACCACCGACTCGGTGCGACGCGACGAGGTGTCCAGTCCATCCGAAACCAACACCACCCCGGCGAGGGGCGCACCGCGTTCGGTCTTCGCCAGCGCTTCGAGAGCCCCGCCGATGGAAGTTTCCGGGCTGTCGGACCGCAGCGCCGCCAGTGACTCTTTGATCTCGCTCTTGCCCAGCCGTTGCAAGGTTTCGCCGAAGGCGTGGTAACTGACATCGAGATCAGCGTCGATTACTCCGAGCATCTCCCGCCCGGACTTAGAGAGCAGGCTCGTTGCCAGATCGAGACGCGAGGCCGAATCGACAGCTTCACGCTGCTTGCCATCGAGCGCCATGGCGCTGCGCTTCACGTCCTCCGCCGTCGAAGAATGCGGCAGGATACCGAGCGCTACCGCCGCCTCGCCGATATCCTCGGATCGCTTGCGTTGGTCTTTGACTGACATGCTCTGTGAAACGTCGATCAGGACCGGCAAGCGGCGTTTCTCGGTGTCGGTCTGTCGGACCGTCGCAGTCGGCTCGAAGATCACCGCCACAATCAGGCCCAGGACAAGCAACCTGGTGACGGCGAGCATGATGCGAACCCAGGTCGGCAAGCCCTGCCGTCGGAGATAGAGGAAAATCGTCAGGAGAAGGACGGCGGCAAAGGCCCCGACCATAATCTCAGTGGATACCGGGCGCCCCCAAAAGAGTCGCTCGATCTGTCCGTCGTTGAATATCCAGGCAATCATCTAGGTGTTCTTTACTTGCGTTGAAGCAGGCATGGTTTGGTTCGCTTTGACCGCCGGCCGCTTGCGTATGAAGTAGGCCAAGAGGCTTTCGATAACCAGCAACCCCAAGCCCGCCAGCAGGAAGAAGAGCCAGAACGAGCGCCCCGCGCGCGCTTGGTCGACGGCATTGAGCAGGTCCGCATCCGAGTGCGCGACCGTGATTCCCGTTTCGGCGAAACTGAGTGTGGTCTCGGCTGCTGACAGGCAGGAGACGTCGGATTCCGCGGTATCGACATTGACCGCGACCGGCATACCGGGGGCCTGCAAGCTGACCCGCGCGAGGTAGAAGCCGTCTTCGCGGGCGTGTTCGAGCATCGCCACATATCGGTTGCGGTGCTCGCGGACCTCCACCGGGATGGTTTCCCCCGACGGGGTGTCGAACACGGCCTCGCTGGCATCCGGCTCGTCGACGTACGACAACGACAGGGAATCGCCAACCAGCCGCGGCTTCTCGAACTCGCGGGCGGTGAGATAGGTCACCATCTGTTGGAGGACCATTGGGAACACCGGAGTGACGGCCATGTTGTTCCATGCGGTGTCCGCCGAAGTGGTGAACATGAACACCTGTCCCCGACCGACCGAGTGCTCCAGGAGCACGGGGGCAGCCGTGCCGGCGAGTGAGAGGATCGTCGAACTGCTGGCGGCGGGCTTGACCTGCAGCACTTTGCGGAAACGCGTTTCGCTGAGCAGATCCTCCGGCAGGGAGCGCAGCGGCCGACAGACGGAATGATCAGGCATGGTCGGGTCCAGCGGCCGGCCCACGCCCAGCGCGTCGCTGGTGTTGGCGGTCTGCTCGATCACGGCCGGAAGCAACGGCACACCGTCGAGCGCCGAGCGCTTGTTCCAGGCAGCGGCGTCGACCTTATCACCAGCAAACCAGATCAGGCCGTGGCCGGCGCGCACGTAGGTTTCGAATGCCTGGGCCTGCTCGGGGGTGATGGCGGGGACGTCTTGAAGAATCACAACATCGAAGCCCGAGAGATCCTGAGTCGGCAAGTCGTTCCATGCCACCGATTGTACGTCGAAGTTCTCCTTACCTGCGCCGTCACCGCGAGCCCGGAGCGCCTTTTCGATGAAACCACTGGAACCGCCTGACGCCCCTTCCACGCTGAGCACCGACACCTCGTCGCGGATGAAGGCGACCGTCCGGCGGGTGTTGTCATCCGGCAGCGGGTCGGACTCCAGTTCAGCACTGATGCGGACCGGGCCGGAATTTTGGAAATGCACGAACAACGAGACCGTCTCGGACGCTCCCGGTGCGATAGCGGGAATCGTCTTGGTATCCACCGTGATGTTGTCGGCCAGTCCCTTGACCCTGACATTTGCGACCGGGTTCGGCCCGCAGTTCCGCACCGTGGCGCGATACCGTGCGATGGTGTCCTGGCGCAACACGCCGGAGACGAGTTCCAGTCCCGTGATCGCAAGGTTGTCGGCACCGCCGCGCACCGGAATGATAGTCGTCGGGGCGCTCCGGTTTAAATCTTCGAAGGCCTCGCGCAGCCACGCGGGCCGGTCCTTCCAGTCCCGAGCCTGCATGTCGGTCACGATGTGGATTTCCTTCTGCGGGGCATCCATCGCCTCGGCCAGCGCCTTGAGCGCCTGTGGAACGCTGCCGAGGTCAAGAGACTCGGGCGTCGTCTGCTGGGCATGGAGCAGTTCGTCGAAGCTCACGGGATCGAAGGCCATATTGCGCGCGATCACCCGGTGCTCGGCGCCGAGGAGAACCAGGCAGACCGGGTCACCCGGGTGAATGTCCTCCGTGATCACCCCGACCTTCTCAAGCGCCTGCTCGAAGCGGGTGGATGAGCCGTCGCTGTGTTGCATGCTGAAGGAGGCATCGAGGGCGATGACCACTCCCGCGCGGCGTTCGCCGAGCTTTGAGGCGATGGCGCCGGATGACTTTTCAATGATCGGCCTGGAGATAGCGAGCACCAGCAACAAGACCGCCAGGCAGCGGAGAACCAACAGAAGGAAGTCGCGCAGCTTGATCTGCCTGGAACGCACGTTGATTGCGCGGCTCAGAAACTGCATGGCGGCCCAATCCGTTTGTTTGAACTGATGCTTGTTCAGTAAGTGCGCGAGGATGGGCAGGGCAATTCCCAAGCCCCCCAATAACATCCATGGATTCAGAAAACTCATGAGCGTGCTCCAACTGATGGGCCCATCATATTTAATGAGCGGGTTTCGAGAAATTCACTGAGCAAGGAATCCAAGGGACGACTTGTATCAACCATGGTGTAATCCACCCCGCTGCCGATGCAGCCGGATTGTAAACCCTCCAAAAAGGCATTCAAATTGGTCATGTATTCTTCCCGAATTCGTTCGGGTTGGGTGATGAGTTCTTCCTCCCCTTCCAGCCCGTCAAACTGCCAGGTCCCCTTGAACGGGAACTTCAACTCGTGAGGATCCAAAGTGTGAAAAACGATCACGTTGTGACCGCCGTAGCGAAGACGTTGCAGACCACGCATGACATCATCGACATCCGAAAACAGGTCGGAGATCAGGATCACGAACGAGCGCCTTTTAATCTGCATCGCGATATCGTTGAGCTGCTTGGCAATGCTGGTTTTGGGGGTCGGCTTGATCTCCCGTAGGATTTTTTCAATCTGTAGGATGATACTCATCGTCGAGCGGGGCGGGAGGTGCGCCCGCATTTCAGAATCAAAGACACTCAGCCCCACCGAATCCCGCTGGTTCAAGATGAGGTAGCTCAGCGCCGAGGCCAGATACTTGGAATATTCCAGCTTGTTGACCTTCCCTGAGCCGTAGTTCATCGAGGAACTCGCGTCCATCAAGATATGACAATCGAAGTTGGTCTCGGCTTCGTAGAGCTTGGTGTAGTATCGCTCGGTCCGACCGAAAACACGCCAATCCAGATCACGGATCGGATCACCCGGGACATATTGCCGGTGATGCGCAAACTCAGTACTAAATCCCTTGAGCGGACTACGGTGAGAACCGGCCCGCAAGCCTTCGACGATTTCACGGGCGATCAGTTCCAGGTCGCCGAGCTTTTGCAAAAGCTCAGGGTCGAGGTATTGGAGATTAGGTAAGTGCTGGGACATCTTTCAGGTCTTTGGATGGATGGCTTGTTGAGAGCCGGTTTTTGACCCTTACGTTTTATCGCCCGTCGGGATCTCTTTGAGGAGACGCTCGACCAAGCTGTCCGAGGTCATTCCTTCTGACCTTGCTGCGAAGTTCGGGATGATACGGTGGCGCAGAATCGGCAGCGCAACTGCCTGGATATCCTCGATCGCAACATGGCAACGGCCACGCAGCGCGGCGCGGGACTTACCCGCGAGAATCAGGTTCAGGGAGGCACGTGGACCGGCACCCCAAGACATGTATTGCTTCACCCACTCAGGTGCTTCTTCCTCCTCGGGGCGCGTGGCACGGATCAGGGAAGCGGCGTATTCAAAAATATGATCGGCTACCGGGATACGGCGCACCAGATGCTGGAATTCAAGGATCGCGGCACCATCAAGGACCTTCTCGATTTTTGGCTGCTCGTCACTGGTGACATTACGCATAATTCCGAGCTCTTCGTCGCGGCTCGGGTATTTCACGATGACGTTAAAGAGGAATCGATCGAGCTGCGCTTCGGGAAGGGGGTAGGTTCCTTCCTGTTCGATCGGGTTCTGAGTGGCGAGCACGAAGAAGGGCTTGTCGAGTTTGTAGTCGACGCCGCCGGAGGAAACCCTCTTTTCCTGCATCGCCTCAAGAAGGGCCGCCTGGGTCTTGGGTGGTGTCCGGTTAATCTCATCGGCTAGGAGAAGGTTGGTGAAGACCGGCCCCTCCATAAACTTAAATTGGCGTGCGTGGGTTTCGGGATCTTCCTGAAGCAGTTCGGTTCCGGTGATGTCCGAGGGCATCAGGTCGGGGGTGAACTGGATTCGTTTGAAGGAAAGCGAGAGCGCTTCAGACAACGAGCTGACCAGCAGCGTCTTCGCCAAGCCGGGCACACCTACAAGCAGGCAGTGACCTTGCGCAAAAACCGCGATCATCATTTCCTCGATGACATCATCCATGCCGACGATTACTTTACCTAGTTCTTTGACTACTCCATCTCTTGCGATGCCGAGTTGTTCTACGGCTTTTACGTCATCAGTTTCGTTTGTCATTTCTGTGTCTCCTGTTTGTTAAGAGAGCGATCAATCGCGGCCCATAGCAGCCACAATCGGTTGGTTCGATCCAGCTACGTTCTTGCAACCTGCTACCCGCCTCCTAAACTGAGCCGATTCTGCATTCTAAACAGCCTCTTGTATTTTTTTCCAGAATACAAAAAATAGTCCTACGCGGGTTTGAGTGGGTCGGAGTCGGCTAGGGACTGTCCTCATGTGAGCTGCCCGACCCCAATCGGCTGGCCCCCAGTAGTGTTCGGCACGGATTGTGACTAGGAGGATGAGAAGTATTTCTCGTCTTGATTGCGTTGATGGATCTGCGGTCGTGCCCTTATTCCTTGGCAGCAGGCTCTCTGATTTTGGGGTTTCGCGCCAATGCCGCTCAGAGGTCTGGGCACAGCTCTGCCCGGTCGGAGCCTGTGGACAAGGCTTCGCCCAGGGAACTCAATCCTTCGTTTTTTCCAACTTCAGTGCGGCCATCAACTCATCAAGACTCAGGTACCCTGTCAGATGTAACTGGATCATTTCTATTTGACGCTTGCTCGGGCGTTTGCCTGTCAATCCTTGTAAAAGGAGCGCTGCTATCAAGGCGGTATAGATTTGAATGGCGACACCTCGCTCGGATTCCGCCAACAAATGGCGACACTTCAAAATACATTTCAACCACTTGAAGAAGAGTTCGACCTGCCAACGGTAGCGGTAAATCAGGGAGATCAATTCCGCTTCCATCTCCAGATCTGTGACGATGAGCAGCTCCTTGTCATCAACCTCCACTTTTACAACGCGGATGGGTTCGCCTTGCCAATCTTTGCCGAGTTTCACCCGTCCCTGCCAAGTGACTCCTGCGGCCCGGTCCGCCACGATGATTTCCCCACGTTTCACAAATTGGCGCAGGGTCTTGCGCTCGCAGGTCTTACCGGTGGTTAGGAGGGCCTCGCAGGCTGATTGCTTGAGGACTTTGAACTTGAGGTGGAGCTTGGCGGCGCGGTTCTTGTCATTGAGCCACAAGGCCCAGTGCATTCGAGGCAGGGCAGGGATGAGGGAACCATCAATCAGGGTCAATTGGTCGGCCACACTAGCCAGACGCGGATCGCCCCATGAGTGGGATGATTCAGAAGCGAGCTGAAGAAAAATCTCCTTGAGCACTTCAGGGTCAAAGACGGATTGAGCTTCCGAAAAGCTCCCCAGACTGACACGATGGGTGCAGACTTCCTTTTGCATTTTCTCGAGATCACTGGCGGCACAAAGACCGCGCATTGAGTCGAGAACTGGATTGAGTAGCCCGAAGAGCATGAGGCTGAAATAGTCTTCTTCCAGAAGCTTGCGCTTCGGGTCCACTGCTCTGGGCGATGGCCCGGAAACCTCATCGCGTTGTGCCAGAACCTTGGCAAGGCGCTGGCGAAATTTACGCATGATCTTCCAATTGGAAAGATCCCGTGTCTCCACCGGTTTCTTCTTGGATGATTTCTTGTTCCCTTTGCCCACCTCGGGAGTCAATCAGTACGGAGTAAATTGTACAAGTAACATTATTGTCACGTAACCTCGGGCTGACCGAAGCTCATCCCGTGCCGAACACTACTGAGGCGGAATCGAAAAATACTCAGCCATCTCACTTTCGAACACTCGATAGCCGGCTTGGCCGTTTTTCTATTCCTGCACCACAAAGCGCCCTCGGCCCTCACCCAGCTTCTTCGACTTCCTTACCTTCTCTTGCCCCATCATTTCCCGATACCTCTCCGCCACCTCCCTCACAAACTTCCTTCGCCCATAAACCACCCCGTTCGTAAACGAAGAAATCCGCTTCCGCAAAACCACTCGCCCGCTCAAAACCCCACCCTCAGCTTGCACCTTCAGGCGAGCTCCCTTCGAAACCCCACCCCGCCTCTTCGCTTTCTTCGACGTCCGCTCATCTTCAACCTCCACTCCCTCATCAAAAAGAAAGATCCGATACCTCGGCAGCGTCCTCTTCTCCCACAAATCCTGCGGGTGACTCAACGCCTTACTAATCCCCCGCTTCGCCCGACGACTCCCCGCGCACGCCTCCCCATATCCGCTCCAC
Organism: Akkermansiaceae bacterium; assembly: GCA_047629805.1. GTDB lineage: Bacteria > Verrucomicrobiota > Verrucomicrobiia > Verrucomicrobiales > Akkermansiaceae > SW10. The sequence continues at coordinate 41,892 of JBLHUR010000029.1, forward strand.
TCGTAATCCAGCGGATCAGCCACGATCCCCGCCCGCACCGGATTCAAATCAATGTAAGCCGCCATCGTCGCGAGAGCATCTTCACCATCCACAAGGACACTCTTAAACCGATCCATCCACAAAGGCCCCCTGCGCCCATTCTGCTTATTAAACCATCGGCTAAAGCGCTCTTTCAACTCCTTCATAAACACGCTCACATCACAAAACCGCTTCATAAACCTCTCAATCAACTCCCCCGCCGCCCGCTCATTTCCCTGCCCCCGAAACTCCCGAAGCTCCCGCTCCAACTGCGCAATAAACTTCTTAGAATACAAGGTCGCCAAATGCTTCAGCAAGCTCCGCTCACCCTCCTCACCCTCAAACCGCGCCAACCACTTCGCCCGCTCCGGGACCTTCACCAAAATATGGAAGTGATTATCCATCACCACATAAGTCAGCACCTCCACCCCCAAAAACGCGGAAACCCGCCACATCATCCGCCGAAAAGCCTCCTTCTCCGTCGCCCCAAAGAGAAATTCCCCATTCACGGTCCGCGACATCAAATGGTAGCAGCTCGCCCGATCATCAAAAGTAATCCGCCGTCGCTAATTCGCCCCCTTCGCCCGCCAAATCGAACCAATCCTGCGCGGCGTCTTCACCTCCGCCAACTCCAAAGGCGACCAAACCCGCCCCACCCCAGATCCCTTACCTTCAGGCACTTGCGACTTCATCTCGCCACCCTACCCAGCCCCAAAGCCCTGTCCACTCTAAAACCAGCCTGGCATGTTTTATTCTGGAATGTTGACATGAATGTGTCGAGGATCGCAGTCGCGTCGGTGACCGCTTGCTCGCTACTTTCTTGTCCGAGGAGTGGCAAAAGTGTTTCGGCAAATCGTGTGAGGTTCCATAATGCGATGGCAGGTTGGTTTCCGTAGGCATAACGACCAGCGTGATCGATGGAACTGAAAACGGTATCTGGATCGTACGCTTCCATGAAAGCGCAAGGACCATAGTCGATCGTTTCGCCCGATACCGCCATGTTGTCGGTATTCATGACGCCGTGGATGAACCCGACCAGCATCCAACGTGCAATTAGCTCAGCCTGACGCTCAACGACTACCCTCAACAGTGACAAGTAACAGTTGCGATCTTCTGAGACGTCGGGGTAGTGCCGTTGGATGACGTAGTCTGCCAGTTTCCGCACCGACTCCACTTGACCACGAGCAGCAAAGTACTGGAATGTT
>JBLHUR010000030.1:0-43042 GCA_047629805.1 Akkermansiaceae bacterium
ATTTCCCTTTAGCATTCTCAGTCGCCGGAGGTGACACCGCCAGCGCCCTCGCCGCCGGCTGCCCCGTCATCGTCCGTGCCCACTCAGCCCACCCCGGCACCGCCGAGATCGTCGCCAGCGCCATCCAGGCCGCCGTCGCCGAATGCGACATGCCAGAAGGAACCTTCTCCATGCTCTTCGACGCCGGCATCGACCTCGGCACCGCCCTCGTCAAAAACCCCGGCATCAAAGCCGTCGGCTTCACCGGCTCCCGCAACGGAGGCCGCGCCCTCATGGACGCCGCCGCCGCCCGCCCCGAGCCCATCCCCGTCTTCGCCGAAATGTCCTCCGTCAACCCCATCTTCATCATGCCCGGCGCCATGGCAGAAAGAGCCGAAGCCATCGCCCAAGGCCTCGTAGGATCCGTCACCATGGGAGTCGGCCAATTTTGCACCTGCCCCGGTCTCGTCTTCGCCGGAGCATCCGACACCTTCGAGTCCACCCTCAAATCCGGATTCTCCGAAGCCGCCCCCGCCACCATGCTCCACGCCGGCATCCACAAAAACTTCACCGAAGGTCTCTCAAATCTCAAAGGCCAATCAAACGTCACCACCCTAGGCGAAGGACCTACCTCCGAAAACCAAGCCACCCCCACCGTCCTCAAATCCACCGCCTCAGACTTCCTAAACAACCCCGCCCTCCAAGACGAAGTCTTCGGCCCCGCCACCCTCATCATCGAGTGCGAATCAGGACGCGACATGCTCGCCGCCGCCGCCAGCCTTGAAGGCCAACTCACCGCCACCATCCACGGCACCGAGCAAGATCTCCAAAGAGCCGCCGGACTCATCCAAATCCTCGAACAGAAAGCCGGACGCCTCGTCATCAACAGCTTCCCCACCGGAGTCGAAGTCAACTCATCCATGGTCCACGGCGGCCCCTACCCCGCCACCTCAGACGGAGCCAGCACCTCAGTCGGCACCGGTGCCATCCTCCGCTACACCCGCCCCGTCAGCTTCCAAGGCTTCCCCGACTCCGCCCTCCCCGCCGAACTCCAAGAATCCAACCCTCAAGGCATCACCCGCCTCGTCAACGGCAAATAACGCGGCCCAAAAATATGGAGCGTGGACATTCCTGTCCGCTCCCCCGCCCCCAACCAACACGTGGCGTGACCGTCCCGGTCACTTATCAACCAAGCACCTCAACCCTTCCGTTGATTTCGCAACTTTCATGTTTCGAATCATCGGCAGCAGGGAATATTGACCACAGATTTAAGAGAACTAGACACAGATTCCCACTGATTTTTAAGACTCTCCTCTCTACGACCTCCTCCTAAAAATGCCAAAAGAAATCCTCATAGTCGGCGGCGGAGTCGTCGGTCTCGCCACCGCTCACTACCTAACCCAAGCCGGCCACTCAGTCCGCCTCATCGAACGCGACCCCTCCCTCTCGCAAAGCTGCTCCACCGGAAACGCCGGCATGATCGTGCCCTCCCACTTCATCCCCCTCGCCGCCCCCGGCGTCATCACCCAGGGCCTCAAGTGGATGTTCAATCCCAAGAGTCCCTTCTTCCTCCGCCCCCGCCTCTCCCCATCTCTCGCCCGCTGGATCTACCTCTTCGCGAAACACTCCACCAAAAAACACGTCTCCAACACCCAGGAACTCCTCCGCGACCTCTCGCTCGAAAGTCGACGCCTCCACCTCCAACTCTCCGAACAAGAGAACTTCCCCCTCGTCCAAAAAGGCCTCCTCACGCTCTGCCAATCCGAAGCCGGACTTGAAGAAGAAGCCCAAGTCGCCAACCACGCCCACACCCTCGGCCTCCAAGCCGAAGTCTGCGACCAAACCCGCCTCAAAGAACTCGAACCCAACACCGAGATCAACGCCAAAGGCGCCATCTGGTGGCCCCAAGACTGCCACCTCTCCCCCCATCAATTCATCAGCGCCCTCCGCGCCTCCATCTCAAAAAACGGAGGCCAATTCATCACCGGTGAAGTCACAAAACTCACCGCCGAAAACGGAAAAGTCCAAAGCGTCACAACCAAATCCGGAGAAACCTACAAAGCCGAAGCCATCGTCCTCGCCGGAGGGATCGACACCACCACTCTCGCAAACCAAATCGGCCTCAGCCTCCCCATGCAAGGCGGCAAAGGCTACTCCCTCACCCTCCCAAAACCCGTCGCCAACCCCCAACTCTGCTCTCTTTTAAAAGAAGGCCGCGTCGCGGTCACTCCCATGGGCGATACTCTCCGCGTCGCCGGCACCATGGAAATCTGCGGCACCAACACCTCCATCAGTAAGCCCCGACTCCAAGGAGTCATCGAAGCCTTCTGCAAATTTTATCCCCAATACCAGACCTCCGACTTCAAAGACCTAGACCCTTGGGTCGGCCTCCGCCCCTGCTCCCCCGACGGCCTCCCCTACCTCGGCCGCGCCCCAAAAACCCCAAACCTCATCATCGCCACCGGCCACTCCATGATGGGACTCTCTCTAGCCCCCATCACCGGAAAATTAGTCGCCGACCTAGTCGCCAACAAAAAACCCACCATCAATCTAACCCAACTCAACCCCGCCAGATTCTAAGGAGGGAGACTCTCCAGAGTCTCCAACCGCGAGGACCAAAAACTCCCTCTCAGCCCAAATCCCTCCTCGAACCCGCTCCCAAATTCCGACATCCTCCCACCCAATGAATAAGATGCGAAAGGTCACGCTGATCACCGTGGTGGGAATCGCAGCCCTCTTAACCTACGGCTGGGTCACTTCAACCAGGCTCATTGAAATGCGCTTCATGAAAGACGGAGTCCCGTTGTCAGGCCTTTCACTCGATGTCATTGGACCCTCCGAGAACTCAGATTGGGAAACTTTCAAGATTGATCAAGACGGATGGGTCACACTGCCATCTTCATATATCGACAAAATAGGTATTTGCGGCATTAAAGAAAAAGACAAGTTCGTCCAGGAATTTGTAGAATCTGGCTTCGACCGAGGCAGATCAACCGTCAACTTCACCGCCTCAGGCATCGAATCCCAGCACATCTACCGTTTTCTATTCTACCAAGAACTGAACGAGAACAAATCGATAGGGAGAACCCAACCCAGTCGGTAAGCCTTCCCGAAGCAAAAGTTCCGCTTCCTCCACACACTCTGTGGTCAATCTAAACCAATCCCCTCGTAAATCTCTCCCACCTTCAACTCCCCCTCAACCTCCGGCAGCGAAATCACGTCCGCCAACTCTCGATAAGTCTTCTGCGTAAAACCTCCAGTCTCCCCCCTCCGATCCACCTGCACCCAAAGACGCGTTGGATCCACAATGACCAAAACCCTGAGCGAAGGAACCGCCAAATAAGCATCCCGCTTCTCTCCCAAATCGACCCGCCGAGTGGAGCGACTCAAGACCTCAACCACCACCACCGGCTTGTCTTGAAAGCTCTCGTCATCTCCCGTGCTCTCGCACACCACCTGCATATCCGGGTAATAAAAACGAGCTTGCGCCGGTAGCACGATCCGCACTTTCGTATCGCTGTTAAATGGTTCGCAGCCTTTTCCTCGCAGCTGTCCAAACAGGGACCCAAACACATTACCCACGGCTCGGTTATGCCGGATTTTCCCGCCAGCCATCGCATGCACTATTCCGCCGAGATACTCATGTTTAAGATCAGAGACCAACTCCCCTGCAAGGTAGTCTTTCTCAGAAATCAAATCAGTTTCCTCCAGTGTCATGGCTAAAACCTACCAGATTACCAGACCTCTGCAAGGAACACCTAAGTCAGCTTAAAACGGAACGGCAACGAGACCTGCGTAGAAACCACTTGGCCTCTGCTATTCTTGGCGGGGGTAAACCGATACTTCTTCGCCGCTCTCAGAGCTGCGGCATCAAGAGACGAATGTCGGCTACTACTCGTGACCCTCGCACTCGAAACATGCCCCGTGGTTCCGATGGTCACCGTAACGACAACGCTGCCTTCCACGCCACTCCGGCGCGCTTTACTAGGATAGGTAGGAGAGGCACGGGAAACAACGCGGGCCGAAACAGGCTTCACCGTTGAGGGCCGCGCAGGAGGACGTGTGACAATCGTCGTCTTGCGAGGAGCGGGCGTCCTCTTTTTTGCGATTCTCTGAGGAACGGGTGTCTTCTTCGCCTCAGGCTTCTTTTCCTCTTCCCAAGGTTCAAAGGGTTCCTCAGACCATCCCAAATCATCCATCACCGGAACCTCAACCTCCAAGGGAACCGGAATGGCCGAGGTCTGGGAGGTGGGGATTTGAACCACAGGCTCCCCCAAGGAGGGAGCCGCGGGCACGGCGGGAGAGGCCTGAAAACCAGGAGTCTCCTCCGACTCTACGACAGGTAGATCTTCACTCACCGTATTCATCACCAAAGGCTGAGCCGCGTCTTCCGCGATCAGATTGTGAGAGATTTGCAGCGTCATCAAAGCAAGGATCCCGCCAATCATTCCCGTCACCACCACCGATCCAAGCGTCGAAAAAAGAAGTTCCCGACGAGCGGGAAACGTCATGTCCAAAGTTGGTTTGGGAAGGCTCATGCGAAGACTCTAACGAACGAAATCAAGAACTTCTGAGGGCTAATTGAGATTCTTTGACGGTGGATTGTCTAAATTAGGGCATTTTGACGCTTAATCAATCCTTTAAAAACTACGAACGCTTCCGGCGAAGGCAGATCAAGGCCGCTAGTCCTCCCAAAAGAGCGGAGGAAGGCTCGGGCACAGGAGCCGCACCGAAGACCTCGATTTGCGCAGCATCAAGCGAACGAAAGCTTCCCGGAAACATGGGAAAAAGGGCATCGCCAAAGGTGACCTCTACCGTTGTTGAACTAGCCGCTAATTCGAGGTCCGTGAAGAAAACCGTGCTGCTGGCTGTGTTATAAGCACCGCTATTGATGACAGTCGCACCCGTGATTTCGGGAGCCTGCCCGTATGCCTCCGGCGCTCCCCCGCCAAAACCCAAGAGCGCATAACTCACGCGCACATGAGTCGCGCCCGAAGTCAGGACGACATTGCCAGTCCATTGCGCGGCCCCATTATGGAAATAATAGGTGTCAGGATTTCCATTAAAACCACCCGGAGGCGAATTGTAACCCTGCAGGATCTCGGTCGTGAGACCGCTCGAAGTAATGAGCGATCCGGTCGTCGCTTGCGCCGTCCCCTGGGATCCGCTGTCCCCGGCTGTGCCACTGGAAAAGGTGAATGAGTCCCAAGAAGCGGAAGCGAGGCCATTGTCGGCAGCTTGCCAAACGGTCGCTCCACAGGCTGGCATGAAAGTGAGGGCGAGAATTTTGATTGATGTTTTCATAAGAGATTCGGAGCTTAAGTAAGAAGAGAATTTTTCACTAACGGGACCTTGTCATTCCGTAGCGATCGCTTGCATCAAACGGAAAAAAGCGCCCTGATTTTCGCGAGGCAGAGTGATTGTATTCACGCCCTCGGCACCGGGAACATCGGACCAACCCGAGACCAGCGATTGACTGGATTGCAATACGCGACCGCCAAACCAAGTGACCACGACCGTATCGCCTACGGGCTTCACCGACAGAGCTTGAGGCTTGCTGACTTTTTGAAACGAAGCAGAGGTATCGAGCGAAACCGCGCCCAAACTCAGGGAAGATTCCGTGGCATTAAAAAGGATGGTATAGGCCCCGCTCACCGGGGTGGACTGCAGATCCCACTGAATTCCGTAAGTCGTCCCGATCCCACCATTCTCTCCGGTTAATTCTTCCTCACTTGAGATAAAAGTGAAGGTCGGAAAAATGGCGACCGTTTCACCCTCTTGATCGGTCGCCAGCAATCTCGCCCCGGCCACATCCACCCCGGAACCAAGCGCGGAGATTTGCAGGAAGACATTCTGGATTGGAAAGTCCGTGGTATCGTCGAGTTGGAAAAAGGTGGGAGCCTGGAAGCTATAGATATTGCCACTACTCGTCAGAAAGGCACTCGAAGTGGTACAGGTGATGGTCGCGTCATCGCTTGCCACATCGGCAGAGTTGGGCTCGAATTTTGCTTTCGTAAAGACATCCCATTCGGCATGAGCAGCTTCATTGTCTCCCCGCCAATCGGGAACAAGAAGCTGGGCGGAAGCCGGAAGAATGACCGGGAGGAGAAGGATCAGGAGTTTCATCGGAACGTAGTTTCCTCTTTTTCACGAACTACGTCTGACGCCGAGTTGCGCTTCCCTGATGACGAATTGCCAGCTTTAGAAGCTCAACTCCAAAGAGAGAAAACCATTGATCCCCGGCTGGGTGTCACGGCTACTACTGGCTCCGCCGGCATGCCCCGCCCCACGATTTGAGCGGGACCAAAGAAGGTATTCCTGATCGAGAATATTTTTCACGCCTCCCCGGAAAGTGAGATTGTCAGAAAGCTGATAGTAGCCGGTCAGATCGAGGAGGAAATAATCATCCGTCGGAGTGAGGTCTCCGCTAATATCCGAAGAACTTTTCGCGCTAACATAGGTGCCTGCGAGTTCAAAACCCCACTTCTCATCAGAGTAGTCGTAGCCAAGGTAGACCACTGCTTTCCATGGTTCCACCGTGTTCAGCGGGCCATCATCACTCCTCCCCTGCGACCAAGCGAAGGACCCTCCAATGCGCACAAGATCTGAAGCCCACTCGGTCTTCACTTCGACGCCATAAACTTCCGCGTTACGGGTGTTTTGGGTACGGAGAACATCGAGTCCGTCGAGAAGCTCTCCAGTGAAGACATTACTTTCGAGAAAATTTCCGTAGCGATTAGAGTAGGCACTCACGATGGTGGACCATGGCCCATCCTCATGACGTAAACCCAACTCAAAGGAATGAGAGTCCTCGGCCTCGAGTTCGGGATTAGGCAGAGAGATGGAGGTATTATTAGGATGGACAAAGACCCCCGCCAACTCCTCTGCCGTTGGATTGCGATAGCCCAGGGTGTAACTCCCGAAGAGAGACAAAGTCTTACTCGCCTCATACTCCAGGTGGAGACCGGGCGAAAGAAAGGTGTTTTGGTAGTCCACCGCCTCGATCGTGCGCCGCCCCACCAAACGGCCAAATTCATCGAAAACCGGAAGAGATGACTGAGCCAAAAATCCGGCGGTATTCGTGGGATTGACCTGATACTGCTGCAGACGCAGTGATGGCGTGACGGTCCAACGATCGCTAAAGCTCATTTCATCGGCAATGGACAAGGAATGATCCCACACAATCGAAGGAGCGAGATTGGGAAGATCCACCGCATCCATACTGCCATCCTGTCGATTCAAAGACCCTGAAATATCACTCCGCGATCCTTGATACTGGTAGCTCAGGGAGTGCCCACCGAACTCTTTGAAAGCCGAAAAGTGAATCCCCGCGCGATCGGTATGGTAGCTTAGTTGATTGATCCGACTCCTCGTATCGCCAGCCGGAGTAATAAGACCTTGGCGGTTCAAATTTTCCGAAGAGGAGCTTTGGTAGTAAAACTTGCCGGTATAGCGATCGGCAAACCAAGAGGCGACTTCCGGCTCGAAACTGAAGTCGAGACTCAGGCGAAGACGCTCGCGGTCCGAGTCATTGGTGGCGTCGAAAGTCCGCCCAATAAGGGAATCAATCTCGATACTGTCGAGGTCCGTAAAGGAGGTCGAGCGGAAGTAATCCACCGTTGGTTCCCAAGTCCACGCCCCTTTTTGCATGACCGTTTTCCAAACGACGGCGTGGCTTTCCGCCTCACTGGGATTCGTCTCCAATGAACCGTTGGTCTCAAGTTCATGCCCATTGCGATAACTGTAAACAAGACTGCTCGCGAGGTCGCCATTTCCCCACGCGGTCGCGAGGCGCTGATTCCAGCTACGATTACTCGAAGCGTAACTTGTGCTGGTATTGAAAGCGGTCCCCATCAACTCTTCGCCCAACAAGGTCCAAGGGCTTTCAGTCTGTCCGGCGATCGTTCCGGCAAGCGCCCCACTTCCGGGCGATGCCGATTTGTAGAGATCAATGGTCGAGAAAACCCCGGGATCAAAGTAGATCCGCCCCGGTCCACCCGATCCTAAAAACGAGCGGGAGATGAAATCATCAGGCTGCGGAATACCATCGACCAAAACCTGCACGCGGTTGCCTTCAAGTCCACGGACATTGATGCCCTTACTCCCGCCTTCGAGGTAAGGCACAAGGGTATCGACCCCGGCGACATCCAGGGGAACCGAGACCCCAGGTTCCCGTTGCAGAGCATCGGGCAAGGTGACCGAGCCCCGCTTTAAAAGGTCAGCTGCTTTCAACTTGGTTTGGCTCCCTTTAACCACCTCCTCTTCGATGGCCTCGGCCGTCACCAGCGTTTCATCAAGGATCTGCACCTCCCCGTGCGCGTTGGGGAGAACAAGTAAACTTGCAAAGAGTGCGCAGCGGGGAAGTGACATACGGACGAAGGTTTCAGATTGATTTAACGAAAGTATTTCGTGATAGCTTGCTTGACTTGCTTGCTCTCAACCGTCTCACCATCGCGGATTTTGCGAGCGAGGGAGTTAAGCTCTGACATCAGCGTGTTCGCGCCAATGCGAGAGGCATAGCGAATTGGCTCAGAGCTCTCAGCAATGTGCTTCTTCCAAGTGGAGCGGACCTCTTTCCAGAATTCATGGCTCTTTTCCCACTGCTTTTCAGCAATCGCAAAGCCTTCTTTGCCCGTGTCATCTGTGATGCGTTTGTAGTGATTCAGACCAGCCTCGACGCAGAGGAACTCGCTCCGACCCTCGCGCGAAACAAGCTTGCGATTATCCTGATGATGCACCCATCCCTCGGGCGTGATGATGTGCTGATTGACCACCATGAGGAGATCGTAGTCATCGCGCTTCGAGTAATCGCGTCGAGGCAGTGGACGGGTGGAACGACTTGAGGTCCAAGCGGAGGAGTTCCCCATGTGGGACCACTTCCCCTGCGCTTTATAGCGAGGACTGTCGTCAGTTTGAGTCACGAATTGCGTCCAAGTCCCTTTCGTCTCTTCGGCGGAATGAGTGACCGGAAGCCAGGTCTTCTTTCCTTCATACGTGAGAGTATGAGCGTCTTCATACTTCCAGATCTGCGCCCAGTGCTTGATCACGGAAGGACCCGTTTCATCTTCAAAAACCAGAAGATGCTGCAGAGTAATACTGCGGCCTTTATCCTCAGCGACCTTGACCAGTTCATGAGCTTTCGCGGTGTATGGTTTTTTGAGTTCGTAGTCCTTGGCCAAAGCCACGGTCTCAGTGAAGTTGAACTCCACCTCGAATTTCCCGACCATCGCGAGGATGGCAGCGCGATCACAGGAAAATGAAATGGAGTCTGCGTAGCTCTGCAAGGTAGCCGTTGCCACAAATAAGGAAGTAATGAGTATCTTCATGGGAGATCTTGATCCTACTCCCGATCTGCCCAGCCGACTCGCGTTCAGTTGCCTCAGATGAGCGGTCTTTTGTTTTCCCTCGATTTACGAAGTTCGCTTGAGAAACAGCGAAGGCGTCATCCCTTTTTCTTCGGCAAAGGCCTTCGAAAAATGTGACAGCGATTGATAACCCACTTCGAAAGAAACCTCGGTGACATTCATCTGATTCCCAGAGAGAAGCTCGGCAGCCTTCTCGATCCGAAGGGCCCGGAGATGCAGAGAAAGAGTCTTCCCTGTCTCTTGCTTCACCAGTCGGCTCAGGTAGTGCGCCGCGCACCCGACATCGCGAGCGAGCTGCTTGAGATCGAGAGGCTGATTAAGCCGACCTTCCAACAAAGTCAGCGCTTGCCGAACGTAACGATGCGCACTCGACTTCACCATGGAACAAAAAAAGCGGGGTTCCTCCTCAGGTTGCCGAAAAAGATGAAGAGAAAGGATCTCGAGAGTCTTGGCCAGATACCACGCTTTCATCGCTTCCTTGCGAACTGGAGGTTTAACGAGATCGTTTGAAAATCCCCCCTCCCGCTCGGTCCAACGTCGCATGATTCCCAAGCTTCGCTTAATCAACGGTCCCACCGGCCCAAAAATCCTTTCAACCGAAACAGTCGGAATTACGAGAACCAAGAAGTCATGCCCATCTTCAGAAGCAAACCGAGTGGCCGATCTCAAGCCCTCTTCATTAGTCGTTGAAAACAAAGCCGTCATCCGGGGCAGCAAAGTCAAACGGGTCCCGGAATCAATTACGAGTCCCTCCCCGGTTTGATTCAAAACCACATGAAAAGAGGACCTCTTCACGACAGCTTCCCAGCTCCCAGCCCTCCCGGGAGGGCCGGTCAGATGCCAGAGTTCAAAGTCCAAGCTCCCAGACTGCCGATGAATCAAGATTGATTTGATCCCTTATCGCTATTGAGACTCATTCCCATTTGCAACCTGATTTTTTCAGTGATCTCTAATTTGCTTCAGTCCCAAGAGGTAAAGTTTCCCTGCGTGATTGAGCCCTTCTCCCTTGAGTTCTCCGCTGGATGTGAACAATAGGCGATTCCTAGCCGCTTCGACGAAAGGGAACAAAACACACACAATCCTTATGAAGTTTCTCAACCTCTTCGGTGTCCTTTTGGGCACCCTCACCCCCCTCGCCCATGCCGAACAGGTCGTCTTCAGCGAGGTCATGTATCACCCCCCGGTAAGTGGGCATGAGTTTGTCGAAGTCCAAAACCTCACCGCCACCCCCTTCGACATCGCCCTCTGGGAACTCAGTAATGGCGCCGACTTCACCTTCCCCGATTTCGGAGCCGGCGCACCACTCGATACTTTTTTAAAGGCCTTCGAACGCATCATCCTCTGCGACACCGACCCTGCCACTTTCCGCGCGACCTATAATGTCCCCACCACAATTCGTGTCTTCGGCCCCTGGACCGGACAGCTTGCAAATGGCGGCGAACGAATCACTCTGAGTGACAAAAACGGCGTCGCAATGTGCTCGATGTCCTACGATGACCGACACCCTTGGCCAGTCGCGGCCGACGGCGCGGGCCACAGCCTCGTCCTCGCCGACACCAGCTACGCCATCGATGATTACCGCGTTTGGACTTCCGCTCCACCCACTCCCGGATTCTCCCCCACCCTCGTCGCGGAAGAGCCTTTTCCAAATCCCGAAGTTAATCTCTCCGTCGGAATCCCCTTCGTGAATTACTCCGACACTTGGGCCTTCAATGACCAAAATCTCGACCTCGGAGCAACTTGGAAAGAGACTGTCTACGCCTTCACCCACGCCGGTTGGACTCTCGAAAACGATGCTGGAAACAACGGGGGACTTTACGGATTTGAATCATCCTCCGTCCCCGCTCCCGGAATGCAGACTCCCCTGCTCAATAGCTCGAATGAGGCCAATCATATCACCTATTACTTCCGAAGGGAATTCACCTACAACGGCCCCACCACCGGTGCCAATGTCACGATCGATATGATCAACGACGACTCGGCCTACTTCTACCTCAACGGAACTCCCATCGGCGGGCTGGGTACCACCGCCAATGCCGGATGGAAAACCCGAGCCACCCGCACCGTCACCAACGCCACCGAAGAACTGGCAGTCGCCACCAACAATGGCTCAGCCCTCGTCGCCGGAACCAACGTGATTTGCGCAGAGGTTCACCAAGTGAACGATGGCAGCTCCGACAGCGTCTTTGGTAGTCGTCTCAGCATCTCTGCGCCAAGTAGTCCCAGCATTCTCATCAACGAAGTCCTACCCGCAACCGAGGGCTTTGTAGAATTCTACAACCCCGGCGGGAGTAGCATCGATCTCGCTGGCTGGTTCCTCACGGACGATCCCGGAAACCTCACCAAATACCCCATCCCAGCCGGAGTGATCGTTCCGGCATCCGGCCTGGCATCCATCAGCTATGGCGATGCCGGCCTCGGCACAACCGGCGACACCGTCCTCTACCTCACCGAAACCGACGGCAGCACCATCGCCAACGCCATCGATACCACCATGCCTCTCGACGGGCGCTCGCTTGGCCGGAAAGGCGACGGATCCTCGTCATGGTTCCTCTTTTCCGAACCCAGCGAAAATGCCCCCAATGCCAGCAGTTCAGGTAACTTAAGCTTAAAAATCAACGAGACGGCCTTCGATCAAAACGGAAACACCCTTTGGATCGAACTCTTCAATCCTTCATCCGTGGCGCTCGACACCACCGGCCTCTTCCTCGCCAGCCTTCCCAACTTTTCAGACAAGGTTGCCCTCAGCGGCTCGGTTTCCGGACTCGGACATTTGTCCATCACCGAGTCATTTTCCACCAATGGAGGCGAACTCACTCTCTTCCTCGTCAACGGCTCAAACACCGTCATCGAGGCCGTCGCCATCAATCACGCCTCCCCTCGCAATTTCTCGGCAGCCTTCCCAGACGGTTCCGGCATTTTCTACGCGAGCGGTTCCAGCAGCCAAGGAAGCAGCAACTCCCCGGATCGCGAAACTGGCATCGTCATCAGTGAACTGATGGTCGATCCGCCCACCGAACATCGAGACGGCGAGTTCATCGAACTTTTTAACAAGTCAGCCTCTTCTATCGACCTCTCAGGTTGGAGCTTTGCCGATGGCGTGAACTTTGATTTCCCAGATGGAACCACTCTTGGCTCCGGCCAATATCTCGTCATCGCGGCCAATGAAAACTTCACCAACTATCCGAGCCTCATTGGTCAATACGAGGGCGTCCTCGCCAATGGAGGCGAGCTTCTCCAGCTCGTCGATTCGTGGGGAAACCTCGCCGATGAAGTCCACTACCACACCGGCGGACATTGGCCCAGCCTCGCCGGTGGTCAGGGAAGCAGCCTGGAACTCCAGCACCCCAACATGGACAACTCCCAACCCTCGGCCTGGGCAGACTCCGACGAGTCACAAAAATCATCCTTCGCAAGCTACACCCTCACCGAGCAGTTCGAAAACATCACCACCCGCGGCAGTGCCAGCGACTATGAGGAACTCCATCTCCAAGCAGTCGGAGACACCCACCTTGCCTTTAAAAACATCTCCCTCACACGTAATGGCGGCTCCAATATCCTCCCCGGAGGAGGCAATTCCGTCGTCACCAATGGCAACGGAGCCTCCGGTTGGCTTTGCCAAGGCACCCACTACACCAGCGCAATCGTTAACGGCGAATTCCACCTCATTTCAAACGGCCACGGCGATGTCAAAGCGAACCGCTGCGAGATCGACGTCACCCAAATCCGGGACAACGACACCCTCACCTTCTCCTTCGAAGCTCGTTGGGTCTCCGGCAAGCCCACCTTCATCGTCGAAACCTGGGATCGTTCTTTCGGAGGAGTCTTCCACCTCCCCGTCCCAAAGAACCTCGGCACTCCCGGAGCGTCAAACTCCGCCTCTCTCGCCTCTCCTATTCCGACCGTGTCCGGACTCATCCACAGTCCCCCTGTTCCAAGGACAAGCGACCCCGTCCGCATCACCGCCAAAGTCACGGACGCAACCTCCGTGACTTTAAAACATCGACTCGATACCTCCGGCGGAAACGGATCTTGGAACAGCGCCCCCATGTTCGACGATGGGACTAGCGGAGGCGACGAAGTGGCTAACGATGGTATTTTTTCCGCCACCCTCACCAACTACCAGAGCGACAACGCCATCGTCCAGTTCTACGTCGAAGCGAGCTCAGCGGGAGGCCTTTCCCAACAGCCCCGCCTCGCCCCCGAACGCCCCGCGATGTGGGTCGTCGACAATACCGCTCACGCCACCGACCTCCGCCGTCAACGTTTCATCATCTCGGCCCGCGATCAAAGTGCCTCAGGCGGCACCGGCGATAGCGCCACCTTCAACTACAGTTTCCCTCGGCTCTCCAACAACTACTTCAACGCCACTTTCATCAGCGATGATAAGGACATCATCTACAACTGCGAGATGCGAAAAAGTGGCAGCCCGTGGACCCGCAGTTCCGGAACAGATTTCTCCCGCATGAAGTGGAAGCCGCCCAGCGACCGAAAGTTCCGCGGCTACGCCAAACGCGCCGTCGATAATGACGCCGGGGGCTCAAAAGCCTACCACAACCGCATCATCCGCTACTGGCTCTACCTCTTCGGACATGCCGCCAACGAAAACGAGTTCGTCCGCGTCATCATCAATGGCGGCAGCGCCTCCATTCGTGAAGATGTCGAACCCAATTCAACTGACTTCCTCAAACGTAACTGGAAAGACGGCCAAAAAGGTGAACTCTATCGTATCGATGACCAATGGTGGTTCGACGATGGTTGGGGACGTTCACAACAAAACGCCACCTGGGATTACAAGAACACCACCGAACCCGAACGTTATTCTTCCGAGTGGATCAAACGTTCTCGCGAAGCCGAACACGATTACTCCTCTTTCATCGCTTGGACTAAGATGGTGGACACCAATTCCTTCACTCGCGAGGAAATGGAACGCACCGCTGACATCGACCTCATGGCCGCAAATGCCGTGGTCCGCGGATGGTGCGATGATTGGGATACCCTTACGCGAAACCGCGGAAAAAACGGGTATTTCCTTCGTCGCGCCACCGACGGAAAATGGATGCTCATCCAATGGGATTCCGACCTGACATTCGGCAACTCCAATGCCGCCTTCATCGGTAATCTCACCGGGGTTCAAAACTTTTTCGGGAAGCCCTACGTCAAACAAAGGGTAAACCACTACCTCAGTGAGATGGTCAATAAATACACCGCAAACTCCGCGCGGCTCGATGCCTGGTTCCAGTGCGAGGAAGACGCCTCTAACTCCTACCCCTCCAACCAATCCACTTACACCAACTGGAACAACGCACGAATTTCAACGGCCAACTCCACCATGGGAAGTGCCCTTAACACGAACTTTAACGTGACCTCTGGCAATGGAAGTTCCCTCAGCACCTCTTCCGATGTCATCTCACTCCAAGGAGCAAGCGGAGCTGATACCTTTGAAATCCGCGCCGTCGGCCAACCGCAGGCAACCTACCGGTTCTCCAGCACCACCGGATGGACGCTGACGGGAATCCAACTCCAGCAAGGCGCGAATTCCATCGTCGTCGAAGCCGTCGATCAAGCCGGACTCGTCGTGGGAAGCGAAACATTCACGGTCACCAAGACAGGCAACGCACTCCCCGTTGTCGTACTCGATGCCGATCCAAAAACCTTCAATATTCCGGTTGGCAATCCCTTTCAAATCGATGCCAGCACAAGCTTCGATCCGGAAGGAACCACGCTGACCTATACCTGGCAAATCGCGGGCTTTGGAGGAATCTCCAATCCCACTCCGGACTCCGCCGAGATGACCTTCACCACTCCCGGTCACTACGACCTCACCCTCACGGTTACGGATTCCAACAGCCAGCAAACCATCATCACTCGCCAGATTGTCGCCTATGCAAACTCCGGCTGGGATCCCTTCAATCAAGCCGTTTTAGGTTCAGTCTGGACGCCTGAAAACCTCGCAGTCCGAGACGGTGCCGCTCCGCCCTCTTCCTATAGTCTGGATGACACTCCCAACAAACTCGCCCTCAAAGTTGAGGAAGACTTTGCCAAGCCCCTGGTTCTTTCCTCACCAACTCATCCCATGCTTTGGCGGAATACGCCATCTGATGATTGGTCCTTCGCCACCGATCTCACCCTGACCTCGGTTCAACAAGGTAACTTTTACACCGGAATCATTGTGGACACCGTCCAAAGCGGATCTCCCGTTCGATTCACCCTCGGCATGGAAGACGGTGACTTTCTCCGCGTCAAACGAATCACCTCGGGCTCAGTGACAACCTTGGCCACCCTAAATTGGTCCGAAAAAGACGCCGTCATTCGAGTTCGCAAAAGCAACACCCGCCTCACTTTCCAGTATCGCGAGGAACCCGGACTTTGGGTCGATCTTCATCTCCAAAACTACGCTACCGGTTCTACCACAACCTCTCAAGCCGGCCTCTTTGCCGCCACCGATATTCCACAAGCCCTTAGAGTGGAATTTGACGACGCCCTCCTGGTCGATCCCAACGTGAGCAGCCCCACGCTCGACTCGCTCCGTATCACCGAGCTCATGTATAACCCTCTCGGCGGAGGCTCAACCGAGTTCATCGAAGTCCTCAACACCAGCTTTTCACCCCTCATGCTCGCTGGAGCTTCCTTCAATGACACCAAGCCCTTCGGTGCTTTTTCCTTCACCAGCGTCACCCTCGCTCCAGGCCAGTATGCCGTTCTCGTTGCCGACGAAATCGCCTTCCGCAACCGATATGGTGACACTCCCGTCATCATCGGTCAGTGGTCAAACGGAGCCCTCTCAAACAGTGGCGAAAACGTCGAGCTACTCGATCCATTCAACAACCTCATCCACGACTTCAGCTATGACGACATCGCCCCCTGGCCTCTCGCCGCCGATGGCGATGGACCATCGCTCGAAATCATCAATACAGAGGGAGACTACAACGACCCACTCAACTGGCGGGCCTCCGCCTTCACCGATGGCAGCCCCGGCCTCCCTTTCGCCACCGACCAAGATGGCGATGGCCTCAGCAACATCCAGGAAAGTGCCTTGGGCACCAATGACGCACTCGCCGATACCGATAGCGACGGAGCCTCCGACTTCGACGAAGTCGCCGCCGGGACCGATCCCCTCGATCCCGCCTCCCTCTTCCGCATCCTGCGCGTCGGCCCCACCGCGGTTCCCGATCAAATCGAAATCATCTGGACCTCAGTTCCAGGGCGGACTTACATCGTGGAATCGAGCCGCACTCTCGAGGGAACTTGGAACCTCCATGCCTCTGTCACCGCGACCGGCCTGACGAGCGCGGCAGTCGATGCCACAAGTGTCGATCTTAAATTCTACCGAATCCGAATAACCTCGCAGTAGCATCAAATAATCGACGGAACGCCCAACTTCTCATCAGCCGTCTTGCCTTCAAATCCACCTCGTTTCATGAGAGAGGAAAACCTCACTCCAAAAGTCGGCACCGGAAACTTGCCCTCGTAGTTCTGAATACGTTTAATCAACTTTGTGAACGTGCTATTTCTCATCCTTTCCATCCTTCTCGGAATCTCCTCTCCTTCTTTCGCTGACGAATATCAGACAATCCCTGATATCCCGTATCGCAAAAATGACAGTACATTAACCGCCTATCAAAAGGAACGCTGTCACCTCGATCTCTATCGTCCCACTGCGAAGAAAAAATACGCCATCATTGTCTGGTTCCATGGAGGAGGATTAACGGGCGGAAATAAAGAGATCCCAAAGGCCCTCATGAAAAAAGGCCATGCCATCGTCGCGGTCAACTATCGACTCAGCCCCAAAGTCAAAGTGACCGATTGCCTCGACGATGCCGCCGCCGCGGTCGCTTGGGTTTTTAAAAACATCCAAAACCATGGTGGCGATCCCACTCAGATCTTTTTAAGCGGACACTCGGCAGGCGGCTACCTCACCAGCATGCTTGGTTTGGATCAAAGCCTCCTAAAAAAACATGGAGTCGAAGCGAACCAACTCGCCGGGCTTATACCTTATAGCGGCCACACTATCACCCACTTCACCGTGCGTAAAGAGCGCGGAATCGATGCCAAGCGCCCCGTGATCGATGACATGGCTCCCCTTTTTCACATCAGGTCGGATGCCCCACCCATCCTGCTAATCACCGGCGACCGGGAACTAGAAATGCTCGGTCGTTATGAGGAAAATGCCTACTTCTATCGCATGATGAAAGTCGTGGGGCACAAGGATATTACGCTCTTCGAACTCGATGGCTATGGCCATCAGATCCCCAACCCGGCACATCCCCTGCTGTTAAAATTCCTGGAGAGAGTTTCAAAAGCCAAGAAGCTTACCGCTCCGAAATAAAAAAACCGCCCAAGTCATTAGAAAACAGTTGCAAAAACAAGGTTCTCCATGAAGAAACCGCCCGATTCCCAAAACCTAACAGTTCACTGAATTTCAACACCCGGTTCACCCCATCGGTCAACGTCCCATAGGTCAACCACGCCTCTCCAACCATATCATGTCCACAGCCCCAGCCTCCCGCTCCAAGAAAAAAGATAGCGGACCTCGCATTCTTTTCATCACTCCTGAAATCTCCTACGTCTCCAAAAAGCTCTCCAAAGATGCGGAACGCCTCCGGGCAAAAGCGGGAGGACTTGCCGATGTCTCCGCACTGCTCGTCCACGGACTCAGCACAGCCAACAAAGACATTCACCTCGCCATCCCTCACTACCGCAATCTCTTCCAGCATGGCGAAGAACCGACACACCCCGGAATACGTAGCCGCATCTCGGTGGGCAATCGCATCCACCTCGCCGAAGACTGCAAATTTTATCGCCGCGGTGGCGTCTACCAGGCTTGCAAGGAGGATCTTCTCATGTCGGCCCTCGCCTTTCAACGAGATCTCATTAACCACATCATCCCGCGGGTTAAGCCTGACATCATCCACTGTAACGACTGGATGACCGGCCTCATCCCCGCCGAAGCTAAGAAACTCGGTATCCCCACCCTTTTCACCATTCACAACATTCACACTCAAGAAGCCACCTTGGCTCAACTTGAAAACACCGGGATCCCCGGTGGAGATTTTTGGGATGAACTTTACTTCGGAAACTACCCCGGGAGTTACGACGAATCCTATTGGACCAACCCTATCGACCTCTTGGCTAGTGGAATCAGCGCTGCGACTCACGTGAATGTTGTTAGCCCGACCTTCCTTGACGAAGTCGCCATGGGTCATCACGAAACCATCCCTTCCCACCTCAGCTACCTCCTCTACCACAAGCGCGAAGCCGGTACCGCATCCGGCATTATCAACGCCCCCGACCGCTCTTTCAACCCTCAGGTCGACAAGTATCTCCCCAAGGGCCTCGACTACGGCCCCCGCCGTCATCACACCGTCAAACCTCAGCTGAAAACTGACCTTCAACGCCGACTTCTTCTCAAAGAAGATCCCTCTGCTCCCATCCTCTTCTGGCCATCGCGACTCGACCCCATTCAAAAAGGCTGCTCACTCCTCGCTGACGTCATGACCCAACTGCTCGAAGACTACGCCGACATCGGCTTGCAGATCGTCATGATCGCCGATGGCCCCTATCAGCAGCACTTCCGCGGAATGGTGGCTTTCCATGGACTCTCCGACCGTGTCGCAGTTCACCCCTTCTCCGAATCCCTTTCCCATCTGGGCTATGGCGGATCCGACTTCGTCCTCATGCCATCATCCTTCGAGCCTTGTGGACTCCCGCAAATGATTGGAGCACGCTATGGATCTCTTCCTATCGCGCACGCAACCGGCGGAATCAAGGACACCGTGCAACACCTCAGTGTTCACGAAAACTCCGGCAACGGCTTCCTCTTCGAGCACTTCACTGCCGAGGGCTTCCGCTGGGCCATCGATCAAGCCCTCGACTTCTACCAACTCGCCCCCGATCACAAGAACCCTCAGATCGCTCGAGTCATGGAACAGTCAAAAGAAAACTTCTCTGACAAACGAGTCGTCAAGGACTACGAAGAAATCTATCGCCAACTTGCAAACAAGTAGTCAGCTGCTGAACAAGCCAATCGTCCGACTCATGGCCCCCTGGTGCTTCTCTAGCACCATGCGAGCCTTTTTTGATTGATCCGGTAAAGGATTCTTTAAAGCGCTCAAAAGCTCATCACGAGTCGTCACCATTTGAATGCCGCCCGCCGCTTTCAACTCACTCACGAGAGGCTCAAAATTCGCCATATGCGGACCGCAAATCACCGGCACTCCAGCAAGAATAGCCTCGGAAGGATTTTGCCCTCCCTTCTCAAAAAAACTCTTTCCGATCACCACGACATCGGCGTGAGCCGTCCAATCCCGGAGCTCTCCCGTACTATCGATCACAAAAGTATCTTCCACCAAAGGAGCTCGGAATCGACTACGTAAAACAACCTTCCCATCGAGAGCTTTCGAAACCTCGGCCCTCCGCTCAGCATGACGTGGCACGATCACGGGCAGGTAACCAGCCTCTCGAAAAGCCGACGCCAAATATTCTTCCTCCCCTGCAAAAGTCGAAACAGCCATCGCCACCGGGAGCTTTGGAAACTCCTCTAACATCGAAGTAAACTCCGAGCGCCGACGAGGCAGGGCCGCTCCATCAGGGTCAAATTTCACATTACCGGTGCGCACTGTCGCGACCCCTCTCACACCAAGATCCCGCCAACGCTCCAAATCCTCCTCTTCAGGAACCCCGACATGATCAAGCAGTTCTAAAAAAGGTTTTACGAAACGCTTAAACTTGCTCAACCGACGCCCCGAACGGGGCGAAAGACGCGCATTCATCAGCCCCATCGGAATTCCTAGTCCGTGAGTTTGAGTAATCAGATTCGGCCAAAGCTCAGACTCTACCATCACAACCAGACGCGGTGAAAAACGCCGTATCGACCGGCGTATAAAAAAGCCAAAGTCCAACGGCGCATAAATAATCCGCACCCCTTCCGGCGCCCGATCTCGTGCGACCGCCATCCCCGTTGCGGTCGTCGGAACCAGAATAAAATGATCCTCCGTTTCCATCTTCCACTTCGCAATCAGCTTCAAAGCCAACAAAACTTCCCCCACGCTGACCGCATGAAGATAGACGGCTCCGAATTTTTCAAACTCCGCATCACGATCATAAATGCCGACCCGCTCCAGCAACCCACTCCCCCAACCGTCCCTCCGAAACATCTTCAGCATCCAAAACGGTGCCGCCAAAATCACCACGATAGGGTAGATCACATTCCACATCAGAAGAAGAAAGCAGCGCATCATAACCTAAGAAGCTCGTTGATAAATCACAAGACGACTGCGCCCGTAATCCCGCTGTTGCAGCAACTTAAGCCCCCCGGGTTCGGGAAGATCCCCCATCGCCTCCTTCTCAAGAACGAGATACCCGTCTTCGCTCAACCATTGAGCCCACCCCTCAAGAGCCGCCAAATCACGCGCCGCATCAGTCAGACCATCGGCATAAGGAGGGTCTGCAAAAATAAGGTCATACTCCCTCTTCTCCGTCTTCAAAAAAGAACCCACCTCCCGACAAACGACCTTCCCATTTCGGAGCCCCGTCTTCTTAAGATTCTCTTCAATCACCTTCACCGCTCCACGATTTTGCTCCACGAAGGTGCAACTCGCAGCGCCTCGACTCAGAGCCTCGATTCCCAGCGCTCCCGAGCCCGCAAAGAGATCAAGCACCCGAGCATCTTCCAACACCGCAAACAGAATTCCAAAGACCGACTCACGCACCCGATCCGTCGTCGGACGCGCAACTTCACGAGGAACTTTTAGGGAATGTCCTTTGGCTAACCCGGCAATAATTCTCATGGTAAGAGTGGAGTCTGAGGAGTGGATTTTCCGAGCACTGACCGCACCACCGGAAAAAAAGGAACCCATTGTTCATCCATCCCCAGATCTATCGCCAAAGTCCCCGAACGGGCTTCGATCCGGAGGTCACGAAACCTCCGGTCCGGGGTGATTAACGGTTCAAAATTGAAAGTGAGAGCTGCTGACACCTTTCTAATCCGCATCTCGTGTGATTCCGCTCGCTCAGGGCTGGAGACAATTCTCACCGTTGCCGCCGCCTCTCCCCCAGCCGTCGCGAAACCATTCAACAAGATTGCATCATCTTCTCCGATCGCCCGGACATCATCCGCCACCAACCCAGCTGAAGTGACTTTGAAGGAGGCCGAACCACGATCAAACCGGGTATCCCCTCCATCCCGAGGGTCATAAAAAACGAGATCGCTAAACGAGGTGAAACTCGTTCCACGAAAACTTCCGGGATTCAGCAGATACCCCTGAAGGGCATTGATCGAGCGAATATGCCCAATCTCAATCGGTGAGACTTTCTCCACGTAGATTGGAGTAAGATCAATTTCTTGATCAGGAAAATTAACTTGAAGCCCCACCGGAAGGCCCTCCACCAAACGAAAGGCTGCCGTGATTTCGACATCCAAGCCAAAGAGCTTCTTCTTAAAATCATCCAGTCGGAGGTAGCTATCGCTCCAACGCAATGGGAGGGTAAGGGAACCCTCCCGATATCCCCCCCCCAACTCAATCATACCGACACTGAGTTCTCCCGACCTTTCTTTGCCCCACACCGGGACTTCACAATTCACATCAGATAACTGGACGGTAAGCGACGGTAAGCGCTCAGAGTAGATCCTAAATCGAGCGTTCTTCATAACCACCACGCCCTCGAAATCATCGACTGGCTCACTTTCCGTCTCGATAACTCGATCCCCGTCCTCTTCCGGCGATCCCTCAGGCGTCCCTTTCGCTTTCTCTAGTCGCTCTGGATTCTCATTTGAATCGCTCGGACCAGGTGCTTTCGTCTCATTTTTTGAGAGAGCCGAACCTCCGCCATCTTGCGTGGCCGCAATTGCCGCACGACTTTTTTGATAGCGAGAAAAAATTTGCCCCAGCTGCTCCAGAGAAATCGCCCCGCTAAGGTCATTCACCTCAAGCCGCTCCAACCTCTTCTTTCCGTTTATCAGAGACCACCACGAAAGATCGACCACGATCTCCCCTACCTCCAAAATATCTCTTCCTTCTGGGGAATCCCCAGAGGCCAAAATTCGCAAGTCAAGAACCCTGACTCCCGCCCAAGGCGACCACCTCACACTCTCGATCTCACAGGAAAAGCCCAACCGGCCCTCAATTCTTCGCTCCAAAAAACCCGTGCCCCAAGCCGTTGAGAAAACCAAATTTAGAAGTCCCCATAGAACAAGAGGAACTGCCAGGAAAACAAGCAAGCAATTCCGCAAGCGAACTCCCAAGATCTTCTTGAGTAGGAAACGGTCCCGAATTGTTTCCACCGCACCTACTTAAGTTCAAACCGAATGACCATGCTCCGGTCATGCATCACCCGGTTTGTCGTTGTAATGTCCTGGAGTCGATAGACCAGAAAACCATATTTTCCGTCCGCCGTTCCTCCAACCGCAAGATTCTCCTTCGTGATTCCAAGACCGGTCTCTTCCATGAACTTCCACTCCGCGCCTTTCCAGGCACCAAGAATGGTCTCGGCCGCCGCGTCTATGTCCTCGATACGCTTCAATTCCCCATTCGGAGAAACAAAAATGTCCTTCTTCACATTAAAGCGCAGGAGGGAAATACGAGCGCCCTCACCTGTCACAAGCACCCGCCATTGCTCACCAACCGGTTCGAGGCGCAGACCCACTTTTTGGAGAGCCTTAAACTCACGTTTATCCCAGAGTTCACGATACTTATCATACTCCTTCTCCGTAAGTCCCAGCTTCTCATCAAAGGGAAGTGGAACACCAGGCTTCGCATTCGCAGAATATTCCTTGAACCACTTAGGATCCTTCTTCGCCCCCTCCTTGACCTTGTCAATATAGACTTGGATTTCCTTCGGTGGCAGGACCACCACAATCTCACCTTTGTAATTCTTGTTGGCCGTGAGGTAAGATGAAAACGGTTTAGGCGCCTTCACCTGTGCTTCAGCTCCCGCAGAGGAGAAGAAAGCGAGTAGTAATACGATCACCGGGGCAATCAGAGAAATTTTCCTTGGAACACTCATGAGTCTTTTTGATCAGCCGATTTTTCGGCTAGGGTGAGACCCAACCACATAACTGCGAGCAAGTAAACCCGCACCTGCGGCCACCATCCCCAAAACCAAGAGCAATGAGGTCGTTTTTATCCTTAAAATGAAACGAACACGGCTCAAAATCTCCACACAAATAATCGCCAAGCCTAGACCCGCAAGCCACCAAGCCCATTTCTTCTCAGAGTTATAAAAAAACACCATCTCGCCCGCCAAAAACGGGACGAAGATAATTTCCATCGAAGTTGTCTCCAATATCCCGCCGCCACCCCGCCCCGAAATCATGCCAAAGGGAGTCGACATCACCTGGATCGAATCCAAGAACAGATACAGCCCCAAAGCAAACAGGACAAACCCCGCGCCAGTCACGAATGCCCGTTCCCCTCCTTCTGATCCTCCTCGTGTCATGTCGGTAGCTTATCGTTATTAGTCTCCGGACGCCACATCCGCGGGATTACGAGGAAACGCCCACACCGTAGACTCCAGATCCTCAATCAAAACCGAGCGGAGGGCCTTGCCCTCTTTCAAAAACCGCACCTTTAGAATCAGAGGCTTCTGAACGTGCGCCGCCTCATTTGGAAAGAGCTTGCGGAACTTCTGATCAAGCTCAGATCCCCGTTTGACGTATCCATTCAGCGCCACTTCAGAGTTTCGAAATCTCATCCTGTAACTCGAAAACTCCTCCTTGTTCGCAAATTCGTAGGAGTGAAAATAATCGCGCGAAACATAAGCCCTCAGGCTAAACGAATCGGTCGGGCGATCACGGGCATAGTCTTCGAGCGAAACCGGCTGAAAACAGACAAACGACTCCCAGTCCACCAAGAGGCCTTCTAATCCATCCTCAAGCAAGATCGCATGATCTTTCTTATTCTGATCTTCCACCTTGAGTGCCAAAAAAGGCAGATTCCCCAATGGAAATATTCGATACTCCTTAATCTGCTTATAGAGAATCGGCACCAGCGCATTTCGGGAATAGAAATCAACCATCAACGGCTTCACCCGCTCTGCATGCCTCACATATTTTAATCTTTCCGCGACCGTCTTGGCCTCCAGAAAACTCCGAATCACCTTCTCCGTCTCATTGAAGTGCTTTTCCGCTGCCTGCTGGGCCTCAATCTCGGCAATTTTTCCGAGCGGTTCATCCCCTTCAACCCACTCCTGACTCATTTTCTGAACCTCATCCTTCTCGTCGCTTGAGCTGAAAAAGTTCTGAAAACCCGCCCATCCTACCAGTCCTAAAAGCCCCACCCCGAGTAACACAAACCAACCCATCGGCACCGTCTTCGACTCCTGCTCTGCAAGCTCGTCCAACCACTCCCCCTCCGGATCAAACGGACGAACCTCCTTCTCCTCGTCCCGCTCATCCTTGTAGTTCACCGCCACATCCCTGGTGGCCATCTTCCCCATCTTTTCACGAGGAGCGACTTTAGGAGCATCCAGCCGGACCACCTCATCGGGAATGTCTTCCAACACTCGGATCTCATCAACCCCTTTTTTTTTCTCCTGATCTGCCATACCTTGTCTTGGAGAAAGCTGGCCGTAAATGGGAGTCGACGCAACTCCAGATCCCTATTAGATCTCTTCCACACAAAGACCGCGTGAAGCCTAAAATTTTGATCCTCTCTGCCAGCTTCGGCGACGGCCACAATAGCGCCGCCCGAAACCTCGTCGGTGCCCTCGATGGACGGGCCGAAGTCCTCATGGCCGACCCCTGCGCCCTTGGAAACCCTCGCATCAACCGCGTCATCTGCCGGGTTTATCGCGAAATCACCACCTACACCCCGCTCATCTGGGCTTGGATTTACCGCTCCACCGACCAACAAGACTTCTCGAAGCCCCTCCCCTTCATTGCCAAAACCGAAGACGCCGTTGCCGACCTCCTCGACGAATTTCAACCCGACATCATCATTAATACCTACCCGCTCTACCCCTACCTGGTAGACCGGCTCTTCTCCACCCGACGACGCGTCCCCGTCATCACCGTCGTCACCGACTCCATCGAGATCAATGCCGCATGGTCCCGTTCGCCGAGTGATCATTTCATCATCACCGATCACCACACCCGCGAAGGGCTCCTTACTCAAAAAATTCCCGCAGAAAAAATCCACATCATGGGCTTCCCCGTAAGTCCCCGCTTCGAGCAACTCCCTAAGATCACCGCCACCCAGAAAACCTCCCCCTTCCGCGTCCTCTTCTTCCCCACCGCACGCTCACCCCACCTCCGCGATATCATCCGGGCCGTCCTCGCACACGACACCGAAATCACCGTGGTCCTCGGCCGCAATATACGCCGACTCTACAAAAAGACCCACGCCCTAAAAAAAGAATTCCCAGGCCGGATCCGCATCAAAGGCTGGACTCGCAAAGTCCCCGAACTCCTCTCCTCTCACCACCTCGTCATTGGCAAAGCCGGCGGAGCCACCGTCCACGAGGCCATCGCCGCACAATGCCCCATGCTCGTCCACCACATCGTCCCCGGGCAGGAAGAAGGAAATATCGAACTCCTCGAACGCTTCCAGACCGGCTCCCTCGCCACCTCCGCAACCCTCATCGACGATTCCCTCCAGTCGCTCCTCGCCAACGACGCCCAACTCTGGCGTGACCAAAAATCACGCCTCGCGACCCACGCCAAACCCGCCGCCGCGCGCCACTCTGCCGACTTCATCCTCTCACTCATCGCCACCTCATGACCTTCCTCTTCGACATCGGTAACGTCCTCCTCAAACTCCACTTCGAACGCTTCCACCAAGTCGTCTTTGGGTTACCCACCCCCCTTCCTCCTGAACCACACATCCCAGAGATTCTCGACAACATCAACGCCCCTTACGAAACTGGGGAAATAAGCTGCGATGACTTCGTCACCCGCTCCCTCGCCGCCATCCCTCAAAAACTCACCTCCCCTGAATTTATCGCTGCCTGGAACGACATCTTCAGCCTGAACGCCCCGATGTGGGAGGTCGTCCGCCACCTTAAGGAAAATGGCCACCGCCTCATCCTCTTCTCTAACACCAACACCCTCCACGCCCGCGCTTTCCTCGCTCAACACTCGGAATTTTCCCTCTTCGATCATCACCACTTCTCGCAAGATGTCGGAGCTAACAAACCCCACGACGCCTTCTACCAAAAAGCCCTCGATCAATACCACCTCGTCCCAGCCGAGACCTTCTACCTCGACGACCTCCCCGCCAACATCGCCACCGGAAAACGCTTCGGCTTCCAATCTTGGCAATACAACCTCAACGACCACCCCGCCTGCCTCGACTGGCTTTCTAAAATCCCGTCCGCAGGCCCCCTCCCTCCTTCGTAAAGTTACTTTGTAATGCTCAACCGTTCCTCATACCCATTGAGATAAATCGCCGTCCCCGTCCAACTTACCGGATTCGCCCCCGCCTTTTTCAAAAACCACATCGCCGGGACCTTCGCCCCTTTCACCCCGGGACCACCGCCCTGCCAACGGTCCAAGTAAAGAAACCCCTCAACATGCCCCGAGGGCTTCCACCCCAGACGGATCGACAGTCGCGACCGCCCGCTGCGTCCTGCGTAAGACGAGGGAACAGACTCCCCCTTCACCTCCGGCATCACTCCTTTCTCCATCCACAAATTCCCTAGGATTTCCGCACGCCCCTCCCCATAGATCCTCGTCCCCGATCTCTTCCTTTTCATCACCACCTCGATTCCCTCATCCTCGCCGGCCACCACAAAGAGGAACTCAATCACCCCCTCCCCGGTGCTCTCTCCAAAAACCCGGAAGGTCCTCGTTCCACTTTCACTCACAAAGGCTCCTCGCACGCTCTTCTTATCCATCCACTGAAGCGAAAAAGTTCCCTTCCCGCCCCCGATCCCACCGACATACGGATCAAATCCCCTCGCGATTGCCCCAATATTGACTCGCGTATCATCGATGACCGGCTGTGTCACATTCTCCGGACCGCCCACCTCACGCCCAAACTCGCGGGACTTCTGCTCATAAAGCCAGGCCTTCGTAATCCATAGCAAAGCCTCCTGCTTCCCCACCGGATCAGCCGCAACCTGATCACGGGCCTGCAACTCCGCCCACCCTAACCAAGCCCCTGCGTCTTCTCCAACCGCGCCGCAAAAGCCTGCGTCAGATCCCCCTTCGTATCATACGTTCTTTCCGCAAAGACTTCCGCCTGATATCGCAGGTATTTCTGGAAATTCCCCCTAAGAGCCTGAGCCTGAGCCTGAAAATCCCTCAACCATCACGGAACATCCAGACACAAAAGAAGAGCGAACCAAATTGCCCCGCTCTCCTTAAAAGTTGAACTGAAAAGGAAACCTTAAATCAGGCCCGCCTTCTTCAAAGTCACATAAGCACCATTCTTGTTAATGGTCTTCAAGCCCTTCGCACTCGCCTTAATGCGGACATACTTGCTGAGTTCGGGAACCCAAACGCGCTTGGTGTGGAGGTTAGGTGAAACTTTACGCTTCACCGTCTTCGTTACGTGACGACCAATGCCGCCTTTTTTCTTCGCCAAACCGGAACGGTGGATTTTACGTCCAACACGAACTTTGGAACCGCGGATGCTGCATACTCTTGACATAAATCTAAAAACTTGTGAGCCGTGGAGATAGGGAGTTTTCACGGCTGGTCAAGTCGTTTCCGAGAATTTAACCATCTTCTTCCCCGCTCACTTTTCCGCCGGATGGACTGGAAATCCCTCCCACCCTGTGGTCTCCTCCACCCGTGGCCACTCCAACTCTTCTCGACTACCTTCACCAGCTTCGCAAGCAAGGCGTCAGTCACATCGAGATCGACGACCCCGCCCGCTCCGTTCTCCGCGAACTCTACACCCGCGGCAGCGCCCGCCGTCCCGCCCCTCAGAAAAAACCTGCAACGGCAACCCCAACCCCCCTTTCAGCCACAACCGCAGCCACCCAAATCCGCGCCACCGGCCACAACCCTGCCGAAAAAATCGCCTCCCTCGCCGCCATCGCCAACACCTGGCCCCCAGCCAAAGCCCTCGGCAGCCTCCGCGACACCATGGTCTTCTCCGTCGGAAATCCCGAAGCAGACCTCATGCTCGTGGGCGAAGCCCCCGGCTACCACGACGAACAAAAACGCGAACCCTTCGTCGGCCCCTCCGGCGTCAAACTTGACCAAATCCTTTCCGCCATGGGCCTCTCCCGTAACGAGGTCTACATTTCCAACGTCTGCAAATTTCGTCCCGCCACCAAAAATCAGACCATCAACAACCGGAAACCTTCCCCCGAGGAAATGGCCACCTCCATTCCCTTCCTCAAAGCCGAAATCGATGTCGTCAAACCACGCGCCATCATCGCCCTTGGGGCCAGCGCCGCCCAAGGCCTCCTCGGCAGCGAAAAACCCCTCAGCCAACTTCGCGAATCCTGGCACCAATTCCAAGGCATCCCTCTCCGCGTCACTTTCCACCCTTCCTACCTTCTTAGGCAGGAAGACGGCCTCGGCGAAAAACGCAAAGTCTGGGAAGACATGCTCGCTGCCATGGAAAAACTCGGCCTCCCAGTCTCCAAAAAACAGCGCGCTTACTTCAGATAATCAACTCTGGCTAAAATAAATAATCCCCGCGATCCCCGCCGCGAAACAGTAGTAAGAAAAATACTCCAACTTCCCCCGCTTCACCGCACCCATCACAAGGTAAATTGCTAAAAACCCTACGATCCCCGCCGCCACCGCGCCCACGACATAAGGGGTGTTAAAGCACGCCTTCAGCGCATCCCCAAACGACCCCCTTTCCTCCATCTGATCCTTCATCGTCAGCACAAATCCCCCCGCAATCGCCGGAATCGACATTAAAAAGGAAAACTCCGCCGCCTTCTCCGCCTTCACCCCACTCACCAGACCAGCGGCAATCGTCGAACCCGACCGTGAAATCCCCGGAAGGATCGCAAAAGCCTGCGCCACTCCCATCACGAGCGAACTCTTCGCGCCAATCTCATTCACCTTCCCCTTCATAAAACGGGGCACAAACAAAATAAGCCCTGTCACAATCAGCAGAGCCGAAACCAAAACCGGATAATTAGGAGCCGCTTCAAAGTATCTCTTAAACAAAAGCGTCGCAATCACGGCCGGCACCGTTGCCAGACCAAGCCACAGAATCTTCATGCGATCCTCCACCATCTCCTTCTTAAAGAGCGACTCCGTCAGAGCCCACAAACTCTTGCGGAAGAAAATAAGGACACTCACCAGCGTCCCCAAATGCAAAACGATCTCAAACGAAAGATCTTTTTGATGACCGGCACCCACCTCACGTATCCCCAGGAGATACTGCGTCAGGACAATATGTCCCGACGAAGAAACCGGTAAAAATTCCGCCAAACCCTGCACGATTCCTACAATAATTGCCTTCCAAAGCTCCATAACTAACGTCGAAACTACCCCTCCCCTTCTTCACAAACAAGCCCCTCCTTACTTCCCTCAAAGAATTATTTCGCGTTTCCAAAGTTCTCAGGTATTCTAATGCTATGAAAGCAACACTTCTTTCGCTCGTCTCACTCGCCCCCGCCGTCCTTCTCATCTCCTGCGCCCCAAACCAGGGACAAGTCGACATCCCTGTCGCACCCGCCGCAACTATTGGGAACCCATACGGCGTCCCAACCGCTCCCGGAGCCAACATCCCAACCGCCCCTCAATATCAAGAGATTGGCCCCATCAATCCCCCTGCCGTCCCAAACTACCCACCCGTTCCCGTTCCAAGCGTTCCCAATGATATCGCCCCGGTCACTCCTCCTTCCCCCACTCTCAACGGGAACGTCCACACCATTCAAAAAGGCGATTCCCTCTGGGGCATCTCCCGCAAATACAGCACGACCGTCGAGGCACTCAAGACAGCCAATGGCATGACCAGTGACACCATCATCGAAGGCCGCTCTCTCATCATTCCAGGCCGCTAATTCTTCCCAACAAACTCTCAAACCTTTAAACGTGGGCTGGTCGCAAAACCAGCCCACCTTCTTGTACTCATGAAACGACTTCTCCCCCTCCTCATCTCTCTCGTCCTCCCTCTTTCCGCCCAAGAGGAAAACAAACGGGACCAACTCATCGAATCCCTCATGCAGGCACCCGATGAATCGACCCTCAACACCGCCATCAAAAACGGGCGCAAAGCCGGCCTCCCCGAGCAAATGATTCTCGAAGCACGCTTCATCTACCTCATTAACCAGAACGACACCGCGGCCCTCGCCGCCCTCGCTCCCAAACTCGCAGCGCAACTTCCCAAATACTCCCCGGACGACACTATGATCTTCGGAGTCAAAGAAGACTTCGAAAGCATCATCCACTACACCAAGGCACTCGCAGCTCTCCAAAAGAACGACACCGCCCTCTTCAAAAAACACATCACCGAAGCATACTGGCTCAGCCCCTCTCACGGCGCCCAGTTTGCACCCCACATTAACGAGGTCCGCTTAAAAGAAGCCATGGCAAAAGTGACCCTTGATCTCGATCGCAGCTACGAGAACCAAAAAAAAGGAAACGTTAAAACATCTCTCAAAGAAATCGCCGCTGACTCACCCGCCTTCCTCATCCACTTCTGGAGCCCATGGGTGCAACCCTCCATCCAAGCCATGCCCGAGTTCGCCGAAGTCGCCAAAACTCTCACCGAAAATAAAATCCCCGTCACCTCCTTCCTCCTCGCCGGCACCGCCGAGTCACGAAAGGATGCCACTGACTTCCTCACCGCCGATCGAGACCAGACTCCCGGTCACTGGCTGATAGATACAGTAAAATCCTCCCTCGCCTCGACCCTCCGCGTCGCCACCTTCCCCACCGTCGTCCTTGTTAAGAACGACGGCACCATCCTCTTCAATGGAGACCCCGCCGACCTCGCCCTCTGGCAAAAGCTTGCCTCGATAAACTCTGCCATCAAGCCTCCTACGATAAACCCCGTACTTTCTGCGGGAGGGCCCGAAGAGGACACGGAAGCTTCTCCAGCCACTCAAGACACCAATCAATAAGAAATGTAACTTAGCAAGTTTAACCTTGAACTCTTGTTGGGTCTTCGGCTTTCTTCTTTTAACCAAATCCTCAAACACCAGTGTCACGCCACGTAGAACCATCCCCGCAAGAACTCCACGCCCTCGCCATTCTCTGGAATGAAGGCCCAAGTACGGTAGGAGCCGTACATGAGATCATGAACGGGAGCGCCGATGAGAGAACCTACACCACCACTCTCGCCGTCATGCGGAACCTCAAGAAAAAGAATCTCGTCACGCGTAACACCAAGGGCCGCGCTCACGTTTACGAAGCGAAGGTCACACGCGATACCGTCCTGAAGCCACGGCTAAAGGACCTCGTCCAAAATACTTTCGGAGGTAGCCTGGGACAGGCCATCCTCTCCATTCTTTCCGCCGGTGTTTTAACACCCGAAGAAAAAACCGCGGTAGCCCGCGAAATAAAACAGCACAAAGCCATGGCTGCAAAAAAGAAGACCACAAAAAAGAAGGCCGCCAAGAAGGTCGCCAAAAAAATCGTGAAGCCCGCTGCCAAAAAGGCCGCGAAAAAAGCTGCACGCAAGCCCGCTAAAAAAGCGGCTCAGAAGAAAGTCGCCAAAAAAGCGGCTCAGAGAAAAGTAGTAAAAAAAGCCGCCAAGAAAAAGGTCGCCAAAAAAGCTGCTAAAAAGAAAGTCGCCAAAAAAGCCGCCAAGAAAAAGGTCGCTAAGAAAGCGGCTAAAAAGAAGGTTGCCAAAAAAGCTGCCAAGAAAAAAGTAGCAAAGAAGGCCGCCAAAAAGAAACCCGCCAAAAAAGCCGCCAAGAAAAAGGTTGCTAAGAAAGCGGCTAAAAAGCGCAAGTAAGGGACCTGTCCTCTACCGAAACATTTCCAAGGGCCACCTCTTCACGGGGTGTCCCTTTTGCTTTGCTTGCGATAGCTATTCCTTTAAACACAGCTCTCACATGAAACGTCAAAACGACCTCACTCTCCCCCTCCTCTTAGGATTTCTCATTTCGAGTTTGGAGCTTCTTGGCGCAGCCAAGCCAAACGTCATCGTCATCATGGCAGATGACCTCGGCTACGGAGACCTCTCCTGCTACGGAGCCACCACTTTTAAGACTCCCAACATAGACAAGCTCGCCTCGGGCGGCCAACTCTTCACCAGCGGATACTGTTCCGCCTCCACCTGCACCCCGACCCGCTACTCCTTTCTTACCGGCTCCTACGCCTTCCGCACCAAAGGCACCGGTATCGCCCCTCCAAACGGACACCTCATCATCGACAAGGACACCTTCACTCTTCCAGACCTTATGAAAAAAGCCGGCTACCAAACCGGCGTCGTCGGCAAATGGCACCTCGGCCTCGGCGAAAAAGGAAAAGGCCCTGATTGGAACGGAGAACTTAACCCCGGACCTCGCGAAATCGGATTCGACCACCACTTCCTTCTCCCCACCACCAACGACCGTGTCCCCCAAGTCTACGTCACCGAGAGCCACGTCCTCAACCTCGACCCCGCAGACCCACTCTGGGTCGGCATGAAAAAGCCCTCCTCCGACCACCCAACCGGCCTCACTCATCGCGACACTCTCAAACAAGATTGGTCCCACGGCCACAACTCCACCATCCATAATGGCATCTCCCGCATCGGCTTCTACACCGGCGGAGAAAAAGCCCGCTTCCGCGACGAAGACCTCGCCGATAAGTGGGTCGAAAAATCAAAGGCCTTCATCGAGGACAACAAAGACAAACCCTTCTTCCTCTTCTACGCCTCGCACGATCTCCACGTCCCCCGCATCCCGCACGAGCGCTTCCAAGGCGTCACGCCCCACGGCTTCCGTGCTGATTCCATTGTCCAACTCGACTGGACCGTCGGTGAAATCATAAAGACCCTCGACCGCCTCAAACTTACCGAAAACACCCTCGTCATCTTCTGCTCCGACAACGGCCCCGTCATGGATGATGGCTACAAAGACGGTGCTCTCGAAAAGCTCGGCTCCCACAAAGCGGCCGGCCCCTACAAAGGCGGAAAATACTCAGTCTACGAAGGAGGCACCCGCACCCCCTTCATCACCTCTTGGAAAGGAAAAATCCCCGCTGGTAAATCCGAAAAGATGGTCTGCACCATCGACATCGCAAACAGCCTCGCCTCCCTCACCGGCACCGATGTCCCCAAGGACGCCTTCAATGACAGCTTCGACGTCTCCGCATCCATGCTCGGTAAAGCTGACGCCAAAGGACGCCAGCACCTCATCCAGCAAGACAACGGCGGACGTGGAAAATTTGGCTTCCGCAAAGGAAACTGGAAACTCACCAAGCACCCCAAAGGGCGCGCTCGAAACACCGAGGTTGAAAAAACCCTCGCAAATAAAAAGGTTCCCCAGTTCCAACTCTACGATCTTTCCAAAGATCCGGCCGAAAAAAATAACGTCATCAAAGACCACCCGAAGGTCGCCGCAAAACTCCAGGCAGAGCTTGCCACCTTGGTCGAAGCGGGACGATCCCGACCTCAGTAATCGAAATTCCACTCAAAAGATGCAATTTCTAGTTGCCAGACCCCGCCCCTCCACCTAGTTTGCGCCCGCCGCTCGGCTAGCTCAGGGGTAGAGCACTACATTGACATTGTAGGGGTCGCTGGTTCAAATCCAGCGTCGAGCACCATTCTGATTTCCCAAAAAAACGCTGTAACTGTTAAGGTTACAGCGTTTTTTATTCACTTCGATAGTCCAATATCTTGCGAAACTGATCCCAGATGTGCCTTATTACTTTTTTGATTTCGCGGTGCAATTCACGGGTATCTCCTTCAAGCAGCTCGACCGTCACGGAATAGGTTCAAGCAGGTCGCACCGGGTCAATCTACGGAAAACGTTCGGATTGAGCCTGGGATCGGGTCAATCAAAAACGAGACGTGACTAAAGTATGCATGCCTATATTTAGAGAACGTAAATACATCTACTCTCATTTTAAGATCGGATAAGATTTAATTGAAACAAGCAGACCCAGTCGCCAGACAATTGAGAAGAGTTTCTATCAATAATCCCGGTAAAAAAACTTCTTTTTGGGGGTGGAATACGACGGGCCAGCTTGGTTTACTTGCGCTGAGGTCATTCCTAGCCAGGATGGCCCCAGCGCGATTAGTTGGGTACTTTCCCGATATAGCAAAATTGCCGGAGCGCTCGCTCTGTCAACTTAAACCCCCTCTGCCCCTTTACTTAATTATCTGACCGTCAGATTCTTAAGATTTAACCTCACGGGAATGACCTTGCTATAAAAACCTCGACAAGGCAAAATCAGTGTTAGAAAAAATCAAGGATGTCCGAAGTGAACCAACAGGCGATTGCCGACCGATTGAAATTATCGCGAGCCACCGTGTCGCGATGCTTCACCAACCATGCTGGCATTAGCGCCACCACCCGGGCCAAGGTCTTCCAACTGGCCGCCGAAATCGGCTACGTTCACTTGGAAAGTCGTAGCCCCACTGTCCGAAAAAACAAACGAAAGACCAACTTCAGCGTCCTCATTTGTAGCGATACCGAGGAGTATTTCAAAGGAGGTTACCAAAGCCCTGGAGAACAAATTCTCGCAGGCGTATCAGAATACGGACAGCTGCACGACACGCGAGTCGATGTGAGTTTCATCCCACCAAATGTCACCGATTTGGATCATCCCGCCTTTCAGAGTGCCCCTGGACTCAAGGAGCGTAAGAACCGCGGAGTGCTCCTCATTTACCCCTTTCCAAATGCCGTCATCCATCGACTGGCCCTCCGCTTCCCCCTTGTCTCGCTTGTGGATCAACAACAACACCATTCCATCGACTGCGTGGATGTTGATCACTACTCAGGGATCTCCGCCATTATCAACCACCTCGTTGAAAAAGGACATACCCGAATCGGCTTCTGCACGCGTGACTATGCCATCGGCGCAAGTTGGTCCTTCCGCCGCTACAGCGCCTTCATCGAAAAGATGGCCCGCTTGCAGCTCCCAGTGGAGCCGAAAGACATTGTCGGCATTTATCCCCGAAACTTCGGCAGCCCCGATGAGATCATTGAAGCCACCGCCCAGAGAACCCGCGATGGCGTCACGGCTTGGATCTGCGCGGCGGACCACCAAGCTTACGATATGATCCAAGGCTTCAAAAAGTTGGGAATTAAAGTTCCCCAGGACGTCTCGGTCACCGGATTCGATGGCATCCGCCGCAGTGGATCAGATCCAACTCTTTCGACCATCCAAATCCCCTTCCGCGCCATCGGCATGACCGGCGCCGAACGCTTGGCCTCCCGCGTCCACAAACGCTTCGGCGGAAAACAGCACGTCTACATCTCCGGAGAACTCCGAGAAGGCAAGACGGTCAGTCAGCCAGCCTCCTAGGCATCGCCTCGGCGCTCGCGAAGTTCATCGGCAATCTTTTCAACCTCATCGTCTTTAAGATTATACCAGAACAAAGCGATTCCTGAGAGGATCGTCAAGATCCCGGGAATGATGGAGAACATCAGCAGAATTCCATGCGCAGACCTTTCTGACTGATCGACGTTTGCGACATATCCAAAGTAGGCGAGCAAGATCCCCACCGACCATCCACCAAGGGCCAAACCT
This sequence comes from Akkermansiaceae bacterium, assembly GCA_047629805.1. Classification (GTDB taxonomy): domain Bacteria; phylum Verrucomicrobiota; class Verrucomicrobiia; order Verrucomicrobiales; family Akkermansiaceae; genus SW10. The sequence continues at coordinate 35,890 of JBLHUR010000030.1, forward strand.
GCCTTTTGCACAAACATCGCTGCAGCAAATGTTAAAGCCGTGCTCCGTCGTCCAAACTTCCATTCACCGTAATCCACGACATCGGTGTAAATCGCCCAAACCAATGCAGGCATGGGACCAGCAGCGAAGGCGCTGAAGATATTGAGCCAAAAGATCTGCTCAAAGTTGCTCGCCGGAACGAAGTAGAAAGCCATCACAGTGAGAGCATTAACCATGGTCAGACCAATTAAGGCGTTCCTCTTTCCAAAGCGACGTGTGAGAGGTTTCGTCATTAGCAAACCAACCACGAGAGCAATGGGCGCTGTCGCATAGAAGATCGAAACTCGATCCAAATACCAAAAGTAAGTTTCCCCACTAAAGTTCGCAACATACTTCAGGTAAGGATAAGTGATGCCCCATCTCAGTCCTGAAAAGGTCAGCGTAATAAAAGCAACTACCAACATCACGACCAAGGGTCGATTCTTCCCCAGAAAGCGAAGGTCCTTAGCTAAACCTTGCTTCTGTTCCTTTGGTGGCGCGATTCGCTCCCGAGTTGTCGCGAAGGTATAGAGAAACAAAAGCGTCGCCAAAATTGAGAACACCACCATGGCATTCCTCCAAGCGTCTGGATTGTCCCTTCCGCCAAATTCCTTCAGCATCGGGAAAAGCGCTAAACCGATAATCACTTGCGCAGAGAACGCGCCTGCAAAACGGTAATTTGAAAGCGAAGCGCGCTCAGAAGGATCGGAGGTGATCGTTCCCATCATCGCTGAGTAAGGAACATTAATTGCGGTATAGACGGTCATCAACGCGATGTAGGTCACGTAGGCATAGATGAGCTTTCCCGTGGCATCGAAATCCGGCCCCAAAAAGGCCAGAAATCCAATGAGGCCATACGGCACCGCAATCCACAAAAGATAGGGCCGATACTTTCCAAAACGAGTTTGCGTGCGATCCGCAAGCCCTCCCATGAGTGGATCAGAAATGGCATCCCAAATGCGAGCAACGGCATACAAGGTTCCCACCGCGAGAGGATTTAACCCCATCACATCGGTATAGTAGGTGATAAGAAATGCGTTCACAATGTGGAACACAAAGTTCGACGCGGTATCGCCAAGGCCGTAGCCCACTTTTTCCCGAACCGAGAGCTTTGAAGTAGATGGAGCAGACATATTGTTTGAGAGTTAAGAAATGAGCCAGAGAGATGGGATTTGCACGACGATCTTTTCAATCGTCCCTTCTTCGAAAACTACGCGCGCGCTCGTGTCGAGATCGAGAGATGCTCCCGCGAATTTCTGTTCTACTCCATTGAGCGGATGAACGGAAGCAATCGTCTCCTGAAGATCTTCACGAACTTGGTAGATGACCGGAGTCCGGGCGTAGGTAAAAGAGATCTCGCCATTCGTAAACTCCGCCGCGCGTAGGAGACGCGGTCGAAAACTGAGACGTCCCTCTCTGAAATCAATCCCCAGTTCTCCGAGGCGACAAAGGATTCCTTCTTTTACCTGCCCGGTCAAACCAGGCTGCTGCGCTCCTCTTTTACCCTGACTGTGAGAGTAGGGTTCTGCCGGGAAGGCTCCGTATTGCTTCGGAGTCTGACGGAAACCAAGACCACGCTGAACCGAGTAGTAAGCGGCCACCGCACGTTGTTTCAATTCCACTCCCAGCCCGGAATCAAAAGCCTGCTGTGCGACCTCCTGCGAGGCCACCATCAACTTGGAAACCATGTGCCAATAGACACAGCCAAGACCCTCGTAACCAAACATCGAGCCGCTCCGGCCCGTGAAAGATTGATGACAAAAAACCTCTTCATAAAGATCTTCAATTTGCCGTCTCTCTTCTTTTGGAAGATTCTCAATCGTGTCGAGAGCCTCCGCCAAGGCGTAGCCATTGACAAGAGTTTCACGAAAGCGCCAGTCACCGGCCTCATCATTAAAAATCAAACTGCCATCACCGCATGAAGCCATCTTTTCCAAAACGGGAATGTTCATCACCGAGACCTCCTTGACCCGGTTCATCTCGGAAAAGCGGGCCAGCTCACGGTCAGGATATAAAAGATAAGTCGGATGACGATCCGAGCGGAGATCGCTCGTCGGAAGGGTTTCCAAAACCGTCAACGCGTCCACAGGATTGAGTAAGCCCGAACTCAAAATCGCGACCTGCCCTTCCAACATCACCGGCAAACGACGAAGCCCCATGGTCTTCTCCTCCTTGCTGATATCGAGCACGTTGTAGGAATGCCAAAGCCCATCCGAACGGCGGTTGCTCTCCAAAACTCCTTCCAGCGCCACCGTGGCACGTCCGAGGAACTCCAAAAGTTCTTCACGAGAAATCATCCCCGATCCCTGAGCCGGGACTTTCCCGGCCGCGTTCCGGTAACTTTCCAAAGCCATCCCCGAGGCACTCACCACTTCAAATCGGACTTCAGCGGAAAGCCCTTCCTGATCCTGCCAAGGAGCGCATGAGAAGGATTTTGCCAATTCACTCACCAGCTCCGAAAGCTCCGCCGAAATGACGAATTCCTCCCCTGCTGACTTTGTCAAAAGTCGCCCCACCAATTGCACATACCGAAGAAGATAAGCGGTCGTCACCACCGACATGCCACAACCTGCAAGGGCATTATTGGCATCATTCCACTCAGGCTTCTGGGTATTCATCCAGATTCCGCCACCAGGCACGAGCTGCCCCAATTTCATGACCGCCGGAATGAGAAGTTTTTCAAGTAAGCTCACCTGCACCAACTCATCAGAGTCGTCCCGCAGAAGCAGTCCATCGCCCCCCACCTTTTCCTTTCTCGCCATCAGGACCTCATGCCACTCCGAGTCAAACTCGATGGTATTTCGCGGGTCATCGAGAATATCCTGCCAACTCCGGAAACGATAAGGAACATCCGCAAAAACATAGCGCTGCCTCCCCAGCTCTCCTTCAAAGTATTCAGGTGCGATCTTTTCCTTCAGCTCCAGAAACTTGAGCAAATAAACGATCTGGTGATCACCCCAGTAACCGATCGAAACCCAGGGATCATGCTCATCCGGCGCTTCCCAATCCACGCCCGCAGAAGTGACGCGGTAGGGATTAAAGCCAGTAATCGTAGAGGCATTCAGAAAGCGGTGAATAAAGGCATCAAGGAAGTCGGGATAGCTCCATGCGAGGGCCTCCCAGTTTTGAAAAATGTCCCGCCAGTTTCCTTCGAAATGATGCACTGGATCGCCGTCATCATCCTTCAGGCGAATGTTAAATTTATTCCACGGACGGCTCGGATCGCCATGTCGACGCGCCAAAATGAGCGGGAGATATTCCTCCGCCAATCGAAGCATCTCGGAATTCCCCAACTCCCGCACCCAGGCCAAAAGGCGACTCCTTGTGAAGGTCTCCGGAAGAGCTTGAAGCCATTCGCGACAACTTCCCAAAAGTGCTCGATTATTCTGCTCCAGAAAATATCGAAAGGGTTCGCGACCTAGTGTCGAGGCATTCTCAGGCAAGCCTCCCCGCAGGTAGTTACACAGAGTATTGTGATAGTGATAATGGGCTACATCCAGATCGGCAGTCACTTGAAAACCATCCACTGAGGCCGCTAGCTCCCGCAGTCTCTCGCGTCCTCTTCCAAGGTCATTCTCCACCTTCGCGATGAGTTTATCAGGGCTGCCAAGTTCAGAAATCAGCTCAGCAACTTGCCGATGAGTTTGCTCAATCTCCGCTACCATGAGCCACTCGCGCGACTCACCTGGAGCCAACCTCATCTCTCCCCCCAGAAGAAAAGCTCCGCGCTCTCCCCGGCTCCGATCAGCTGAATTCACCCTCCCGTCTCCGAGATATTTCTCAGCCTCACCGCGCGACAAGAAAGTGTGTCCATCTTTAAAACCCGCCGTCCACACCGTCGTTGCTTTTAGGCACTCCAGCGCAATCGGGGCATCGACAATTCCCGAGGCAAGACGATGAATCATGAGCGCCCCGCCGCAGTCCAGCTCGCTCATCTTGTAGGCATCGGCGAGACAGCTCAGCTGAAGGTGAAGACTGCTATCGACCCCCGAAGGCTGCAAGTCTTGCAAGCCATCGATCAGGCGCAGCGATCGAACCTCGTCACTCTCATTGACCAGCTTTACTTTACGAACGAAGCCAAATTCATCGGAAAGCTGCCAGCGATACGTAAAGCGCAGACCCAGGGCTTGATGAAATTCATCAAAGACCAACTCCTCCCCCAACATGCTTTTTAAAAGGCGTCGCTTCACCGGCTCGGCATGCGCAGTCGTCGGCCAAAAGGGATGCCAGAGCTTTCCCTCACACTGAATCGCAGTGAGCGGCCCGGTGCAGTTCCAGTTCTCAAGAATTTTATCAACCGTAAGGTAAGGAAAGAGTGCGGTATCCGGAGATCTCCGGCCCGCGCTGAGCGTCCCATTGCTGCTGCAAAAAAACCACTGCTCACTCGCACTGACCACACTCAGGAAGAAGGGATCAAGCGATTCCAGGTCATTAATCACAACGAAGTCGCGACCGGAGTCTTTCACCCAATCATTGACCGGGGCGAACTCGGCTTCCGGAACTGAAAGCGGGGCATCAAGCGTTTGCATTACAGGAGTCATTTCAAAAAATTGGGTCAATTTCCTCCTCTACCAATCCTAGCGTAATCGACGGCGGGGAGAATGTAACTTAATGCAACATAGTGAACCTCAGTCGCCGGAACAAGCTCTAAAACCCCCACTCCTTGAAAATGCAATTTTATGCACTTTCCTCTTGCGTAATCACATTCATAATTTAAATGAAAGGGAGTCCCCATAGAAAAATAACCATGACAGCCCCATACAAATCTCTCTCCATCCCCTTGATCACCCTCATGTTGTCGCCAGCGTGCCAAGCAGATCTCTTCACCAATGGCGACTTTGAAGATGCCGGAACCACTTGGTTTGAAGCATTTGGTGGCGGAACCTTCACTTTTGACTACCCCACGACCGGTGGCAATGACGATGGCTTTGGAGTCATCAACCATACCGTTGGCAGTGAAGGCTTCGGAATCTGGGTTGGCTATGATGGAGATCCCATCTCCCTCGCCGAACTCGGTCTCACCGCCGAGACTACCTACAATTTCACTCAGGACATGAAGATCCTTGCCGGTAGTAATGTCGGCGGCTTCAAACTGGACTTCACCAACGGTGGCGATCCTGCCGGGACCACCGGAGATTTGCGCAAAGCCCTCATCGGTGATGGCAGCACCTGGGAAACCTACACTTTTGAAATCGACATTCCAGCCGGAGTTGATGGTTTCAAAGTAGTCCCACTTTGGGGGATCGATTCCTCGGTCGGCTTCGACAACCTTGGCTTCGACCCCACCCCCGTCGAGCCTCCTGTCGAACCTCCCGTCGTCGAACTGACTAGCGAACCTCAGTTTACCAAAGGCACTCTCGTCACCTGGATCCCCAGCAATGCGGAGAAAATTCACCAGCCTCAGTCATCACAAGATGGCACGACATGGTCCGACCTCGGACCCGCTTTCCTCGGCACCGACACCACCACCATCCTCGACCCAGACTCAGCCCCTTTTTACCGGGTTCAAGAAAGGGACCCTGCCGGTGAACAAGCTCTCATCAATGGTGACTTCGAAGTCGCAGACGCCGGAAATCCTGATTGCCCCGAAAACTGGGCCTGCCTCTCCACCTCGGGACAATTGCCAACCCGCATTGAGACTGATTCATACTCAGGCTCCGCCTCCGTTCGCCTTGCCTTACAAAATGACGACAGCGGATCACCAAACCAAGCTGAAATGCAACAAAACCTCGGCAACGCCGGCGGCTTTGTCACTGGAGGAGAAACCTATACCTTTTCCTTCTGGGCAAAGCAGATCAGCTTTGGAGTTAGCTACGTCCAGAACTATCGTTTGCAATGGATTGATGGCGGCGGTGCACCCATCAATGGTGCCGATGTCGGCTTCAATAGCTTCACCGGCGGAAACGGTTCTTGGCAGGAAGTCTCTGCCCCGAACCTCGTCGCCCCCGCACAAGCAACCGGGGTCTTCATTCAGATCTTTGGAGCCACCGGAGCCGTCGCAGGAGTAGACGCCAAGGGAGAAGTCCTCATCGACGACATCCGCCTCGCCATCGGCGGTGCGACCGCCCCCACCGTTCTGGCGACGACGACCGAGCTTGGAATCGGCATCACCCAGCTCGTGAAGACCGGCGTCACTTACAAAGCCCAGCAATCAGAAGACCTCCAAAACTTCAGTGATCTCAGCGGCACCTTCACCGGAAATGGACAAGTAGCTGGAGCAGGGATCCCGGACGGAGGCCCATCCCACTTCTTCCGCATTCTCGAAATCGCAGAAGAGGCCAACTAGGCCCGCTGCCACTTCGTCACCATCGACACCGTCCACTGGAATTTACGGGCGGTCTCGCGAATCAAAAACGGCTCGTCGGCGACTTCGATTAATTCGAAGTTTCCGGCGAGTTCTTTTTTCAGCCAATCGAGCGTGCCTCCCTCCGGCCAATTCTCCTTTTGGGTAAATTCCTCCAGCCAAGTGCAAGGTGTCGCCAGAACGAGTTCTCCACCTGACTTCACCAGATCAGCCAGGCGCGCCAGAAACTTGCGCGGCTCCGGCAGTCGGCAAACCAAGTTCGCCGCATGAACCCGATCAAATGAACCCAGATCTTCCCGAAGATTCATGGCATCGCCCACTTCATAGGAAACCCCCGCTACCTCCACCCCTTCGGGCCGCGAAACCTCCACCGCCGTCACTGACTCAGCCTCCTCCAGGCGCTCACAAATCATCCCGTTTCCAAGACGCATCTTCTCGGCCGCTTCAATAAAAGCATTAGAAAAATCGATCCCGACGACCTCCTCACTCGTCCGGCTCATTTCCAAAGTTGATCGACCCACCGCGCAGCCTACATCCAGAGACCGTTCCACCCTGCCTTCCGAAAAATGAGCCACCGTCCTGACGGGAAAATCAAGAGCCTCAACCGGCCCAGCTTGCCAAGGCAGTATTTCGTTAGCTTTTGCGTAATGAAAAAGGAGGTATTCCCCAACATATCGGTTGGTTTCGTAAACATCTGACATACCTTTTCAATCAAGCTTTAAAAGCGCAAATGTCTAGGCTGAACCCGTCCCCGGCATCCATTCCTTGAAAATTTCCGTTGTTCTTTGAACAAAGCTCCCCAAATCTGGTCGGAACTAGACAACCGGAAAC
>JBLHUR010000031.1:0-42842 GCA_047629805.1 Akkermansiaceae bacterium
GCTGCGCGATCACGGGGGCTGAGGCTGCAGACACCCCCTCTGAAAACCGATCGAACCGCCGCTCTTTCGCGGTGGATGCGAACCGCGTGAGGTTTTACTCCCCTGCGGTGAAGGAATCCATTAAAGTATTGGTTGTCGCCGACACTCACCTTTTCAAGGATGATGGTCGCGGTGAACCGTTTCAGCAGTTCAGCGGTCGGATGGCGAAGGCCTACAATCGAACGGTCCATTTCCAATCAGGTGAACCGACGAATCCGGAAGAGAGTTTTGCGGAGGCGCTGAAGCATGGTAAGCAGTCTGAAGTGGATTTGTTGGCGCTCGTCGGAGACATCTTCAGCTTCCCATCTGAGGCCGCGATCGATTGGGTGAACGGACAGCTCAAGCAGGCTGGGCTGCCTTACCTCTACACCGCCGGAAACCACGACTGGCACTATGAGGGGATGAAAGGATCGCTCGAAACACTCCGGGAGACATGGATTGAAAAACGGCTTAAATCGCTCTACCAAGGCAATCATCCGCTCATGGCGGCGTATGAAGTCAAGGGCATCACTTTTCTCACCATCGACAACTCGCACTATCAAATCCTGCCAGAGCAACTCGATTTCTTCCGCAAACATGTGAGCCTCGGTAAGCCCATCGTGCTGATGGTTCATATTCCGCTTTTCGCTCCAGGGCGCCCTACCGGCTACGGCTGTGGGCATCCAGCCTGGAGCGCCAAGACCGATCGCAACTATGAATTGGAACGGCGTCCAAAATGGCCCGTGTCCGGTCATACCGCAGTGACCATGGACTTTCATCGTGAAGTGTTCGCCGCGCCGAATTTGTTGGGGGTCTTCGCTGGGCATATTCATCGGCAATCGATTGATGTGATCAATGGGATTCCACAGTTCGTCACCACCGCGAACGCGACGGGAGGATTCATGGATGTCGAATTTCTGCCTGCCCCATAAGACAGCGCAAGTGTTAGCGTTTCGTATTCAGGTCAGGTTTTGAAGGCATCCGCATCTCGCCCACTGAGAATTGAAACTCAGCCAACCCTTCCCGGATCACACTCTGGCGGGTGAAAATTCTGCGGGAACAGCGGTGTGGCTGGGTCGCCGACGAGTCTCCACATTTCGAGTCGCTCCTCTCGTTATTCGGGTAATGATCGCCTTATTTCAGTCCTTTATCCAGAACGCAACTTCAGTGAATTTTAATAAGACTGACCGAAGCGGAGGTCGCCGTGATCGCCAAAGGGGGCACTTTTCCCAATCGTAGGGAATGGCGCAGGAATTCATTAAGATATTACACGAAGAGATCGTGTAGGCGAGCCACTGAAAAGTGACACAAGAGCTAAGGACCTTTTTCGCGGAGGGCGGGGGCCATCAGTTCCGCCCTGCGATCCTACCCGAACACCTTCTCCTTAACCCGCCTCACCTTCTTCGCGAGACCGTCATGAGCCAGCCAAGGGGTGAACCTAGATTTTCGTGATACTTCCCGGCGTTCTTCCAGAAGTAGGTATTTGGATGCTTCTAAATGAAAAAACTGACCCGCGAGACCAAAGTCACGTGGACCGGTTTGGATTGCCCGCCGAGTTTTATGGTAAGCCAGGGGACCAGGGCATGTCCAGGAAGATACGCGCGCAGAGCTTCTCCTCAGCCGAAGGAACCGTGAGCTTAATCCGATCAGTCATTCCCCCTTGGGAGACTTGCCGAGTCACCCCCATCGCGGCAACCCAGTTCTCCAGATCAGCCGAGATCTGAAATCCATCAAGCCCTGCAAAGGACCACCGATACTCCGGCCCCGCAAACCACTCAATCCCATCCCGCCAAACCTTCACCGTCCGCGCATCCCTCACCAAAATCTCCTCCTCCGCGACTTCCATCGATGAAGTCCTGATAAAGCGAATATGAATCTCTCTCAAAAATTACCCCTCCCTCACTGCCACAACAAAACGATCTCTCTCAGACGCATTCTCAAAGGCACTCTCGGGAACAACGAACAAACCACCCGAAAGAAAATCAAGCTGCACATAGCTTCGATCAACCTTCACCTCACGGAGATCACTCAGCTCAAAAATAACCTCCGTATGATTACCCGACGAGTGAAGTCTCCCCTCCCGAATCCAGACAGAACTCGGATAGGCCGCAGTTCCATAGCCCAACATAGGAATGACGGCCTCCAGTTGCTTCCGCCGCGACTGCTTCCGCTGAAAAAACATCACCAAAAACCCCACGCCTGTCGCCGCCAAACACCCAATAAAAATCCCCCTCTGACCATCCCGCAAGGATAACCAGAGAGCCGTCCCACCAGCCGCCGCCAAACCCACAAGCCCCGACATCCAAACAGGCTCCTTTTCCAAAGAAGCTCTCTCCAAAAGCCGCAGCTCAGCCTCAACCCGCTCGTCCAGCGTCACCTCGTAGTCAATTCTCACTTCCTCACTCATTCACCCAAACACCTACCTGATATAGAGCCCCAAAGCGACCTCGAAGCCCCCCAACCCTTCGAGACCATCCTCCGGGAACTGAACCAAAAAAAAGCCTCCGAAACTTGCAGGAATCATCAAATCGAAGAATACCCCCATCAATCAGGCAATCATTTCAACAAAAAAACCCCCAACAAATCATTGCCCTCTCCCCTCAAATTTGATCACTCCTTCTGCTAGTGAAGCTCATCCGTCAGACCAAACTTTCCTATCAAAAAGGAGCGTCCGATAAGGTCTACGAAATTGACCTCTGCGAAGCGGGCGAGGGTGAGTTCATCGTCAACTTCCGCTACGGCCGACGCGGCACCACTCTGCGCGAGGGCACAAAGACCCCCTTCCCCGAAATCCGCTCAAAAGCCGAAGACATTTTTTCCAAACTCACCGCCGAAAAAACCACCAAAGGCTATCTCATCGATGGTGAAATCGGCACTCCTTCCGCTATCTCTCATGCCGGAACGACACCCGAAAAAGACGACCCGCGCATCGCCGCCACCATCGCCCGTATTCAAAAAGGCCCCTGCGAAACAGGCTGGAAAATCTCCCGCGCCCTCTTCCGCGCCGGACAATGGCGCCTCACCGCAGCCCTCCCCCACCTTATCCCACTCGCAAAGGAAGCCGCCGGCATGGACGCCTGGTGCCTCGCCTTCGCCCTCGGTCGCTGCGGTGACGAATCCGCTTTACCACCCCTCGATGCCCTCATCCAAAACAACGCCGACCACCAAAGCTTCGTCCGCATCGCTCAAGAAGCCAAAGTCGCCCTCCTCCCCGACGATCAAAAATCGAAATTCTTCGAATCCCTCTCCGCCAAGCTCCCCGCCCCCTTCTCCGAAACAAACAAAGTCGAAGAACTCATCCCCCTCATCGAGGACAACCTCGAAATCCCAAACCTCGCCGCCGACCTCTACCTCCTCGCTCTCACCCGCCCCGAACTCCGCGAAGCCCTCTACTCCGTCGCCAAAACCATCTCCCCCGCTGGCCCCGGGATGCTCCTACTCCGCCAGCTTTTTAAAGCCGCCGAATTCCGCCTCGACGCTGAAATATACGGCTGCCTCGCCCGACGCTTCGACACCACCTCCGGCAACGGCTCATCGGGCTACAATTACTACCAAAAGAAACCCTACAAACGCACCTTTTCCACCCAAACCAAAAAATACCTGCAACGCCGCATCATCCGCACCCTCACCAACGCCGGCGACGATCACGACGCCGCCACCTTCATCCCCCTCGCCACCGGAATCCTCCTCGCCTACGACGACGAATTGGACAATCCCCAACCCTCCTCCACTTGGGGCTATCGACGGGACCCGCAAACCGGGCAAGCCCCCTACACCGAAATATCCCACCCCGCACGGCATACTTCTCATTCCTTCCACTTCCTCCTCCGCGGCAATTCACCCGACTTAAAATTCACCCGCGCCCTGCGCTGGTCCTTCAACGCCGAAGCCACTCCCGCCACCACCCGCGAGGAAGTCTTCCCCCACCTCTGGAACGCCGCGCCCAACGCCCTCACCCACCTCCTTGCCCACGCCCGCGCGGCCGACGTCCAGGACTTCGCCCTCCGTGTCTGGAACGACAACCCCGACTGGTCAAAAACCATCGAAATCCCCGCCATCATCGAGATCCTCTCCTCCTGGTATGGACGCACAGCCGAACTTGGTTTCAACCTCGCCCGCGACCGCTGGAATCCCGCAAATCCCGACAACGAACTCCTCCTCGGGATGCTCGGATCCAGCTCCGCAGCCGCCCAATCTCTCGGCGGCCAATGGCTCACCTCAGTCGCCACCCACGTCTGCGCCCAACCCAATCTCATCGCTCGCCTAGCCTTCGTCTCCCCGGCCCTCAGTCGTGATGCCATCCGCGCCTTCTTCACCGGCCACGCCCTGCCAGGTTCACTCCAAAGAGAAGTCACCCCGCGCATCATCGCCGCCATCCTCACCCTCTCTGAAGACGACACCGACCGCGCCGACTTCGCCATCGAGACCCTCCTCCAAATCTCCCCCGACGAACTCCCAAACCTACCCCACCAACACCTCGCCGAACTCGCCGCCCACCCCCTCGAACGCGCCCAACTTCTCTCAGCCTCCATCCTCTTAAAACAAAACCGCGCCTCCTCTCTCCCCGAGCCCCTCCTCCTCGCTCCACTCTCGTCCGACTTCCCCAGCGTCCGCCAACTCGGCCTCGAACTCCTCGGCACCCTCTCCTCCTCCGAACTCGCCCAACGCGCCGAAACCCTCGCCGCCTGCGCCATTTCAAAACACCCCGATCTCCGCCAACACGTCCGCCCGCTCATCGAAAAAATCGCCCCCACAAATTCCGCCTTCTGCCGCGACCTCGTCGAGCAATGGTATCCCCTCCTCCTCCGCGCCGAATCAATCGAAGGCATCCACCCCGACCTCTACCAACTCCTCACCGGCCCGCTTTCAAAATCACTCGACGTCATCCCACGCGGGACATACCCGCGCATGCTCGACTCAAAATACGCACACGCCCAAGCCCTCGGCTTCGCCATCCTCAAAAACGAAGACGAACTCCACCGCGTCGAACTCCCCACCCTCATCCAATGGGCCACCCATCCCCACGCCGAACTTCGCTCCTACATCTGGGATCACTTTGAAAGCCGCCCCCTCATCTTAACCGAACACCTCGGCGACGCCCTCCCACTTCTCGAAACCGACTGGACCGAGACCCGCGAACGCGCCTTCACCTTCTTCCGCAGCGTTCGCGAATCCGACTGGTCCCCCGAAAGCCTCGTCGCCATCTGCGACTCCAACAAACTCGAAGCCCAGTCCTTTGGCCGCGAAATGATCACCCTCCGTTTCCAAGACAAAGACGGCCCCCTCTACCTCGCCCAACTCAGCCAACACCCCGGCACCGACCTCCAAATTTTCGCGAGCAACTACCTCATGCGCTTCGCCTCCGACCACCCCGAACGCATCACCCTCCTCGAGCCATACTTCCGCACCGTCCTCAGCAAAATCGGCGCAGGCCGCACCGCCAAGCAACGCATCTTCGCCCTCCTCGAACAGGAAGCCCTCAAGGACCAAAACACCGGACAACTCGTCACCACCCTCCTCGACCGCATCTCGGCCACCATCGCAATCGAGGACAAGGCGACCTGCATCAACATCCTCCTACAGGTCGCCGCAAAGTGGCCCTCCCTCACCTCGCCACTCCAGCCCGTCGCACCCGAACTCCGCCAGCCCCATGCTGTTTAATTTCAAATACAAAGGCTCCTCCACCGTCCGCTCCGATGCCTCGCAGACGGCCCTCTCCTTTGTCCCCGATGCCCGCCGCGACCCCACCTGGTTCCACGGAAAAATCCGCGAAAAACTCATCTTCCGCGAAGCGATCTCCGCCCTCCACGACGTCGTCGTCTCCGACCTCCGCTTCCGCCCAAAAGACCGAGAAGAATACCAACGCTGGCTCGCCGAACAAGAAGACCTCTGGCTCACCGAAGCAGCCACCGGCCAATCCGAGCGCACAGAAAAAATCGCCAGCCTCAGCCAAGAACTCAAAACAGCCTTCGCCGCCCAACAAGGCGCGATGGGCCCCTTCTACAAAGCCCGCAGCAAATACTGGCAACACCTTTACAAAACCAACCGCGACTGGTGGCTCGTCCTCGACCCCGTCATCTCCATCCACCCCGACCAAATCTTCTTCGAGTGCTTCAGCGAAGACGAATCGACCTACGCCTGCCTCTCCTGTAATCACGAAGCCTTCCAATCCGTTGGCGAATTCGCCTGCGGAACCACCAACATCGACTACTCCGCCGGACTCTACGATGAGTTTCAAAAAATCCGCGACTACAAGGACACCTCCCTTACCATCGACCCCGACGGATTCTCCGTCCAAACCGCTGAAGACGAGTCCCACCGCGAAGTCAAAATCGACCTCCCCGACACCTGGGTCCGCGGCTTCCTCCAAGTCAGTTCCGCCGCCACCCTCGACGCCGACGAGATGGAACTCCACCCCATGGACCTCCACAACATCTGCTTCATCCTGAAACGGAAGAAGGAGAAAAAGGGCCCCCGTTCCCTCCGCTTCATCCTCAAGCCCGGACAACCCGTCAAAATCATCGTCGATCCTTGGAACCTCGAAATCAACTGTCCCCGCAGCATCTATCTCGGCACCAACGAGCAAGAAGTCCGCATCTGGGGCCGCCGCCGACTCCTCACTCTCGAACGCCTCATCCCCCACGCCCGCTCAGTTAAAGTCCGCCTCCTCGGTTACGGCATGCCTTCCTTCTGGATGATCGACCTCGGCCTCATGACCTACACCCTTGGCCTCTCCGGCTGGACCGCCAACAATTGGTCCGATTCAGGCAACTTCGACCTCCTCGCCCCACGCGGAAACATCAACCCCGAGATCGCCACCATCGTCTTGCAAGAACTCCGCAAAGACTGGCGCGCCACCTCGCAAGCTCTCGCCCAAAACCTCAGCCTCCCACACGAGGACATCCTAGCCGCCCTCTCCACCTTAACCCAAGCCGGCCGCGCCATCTTCGACCTCCCCAACCAAGTCTGGCGCGCCCGCGAACTCAGCCGCGATCCCCTCCCACTCGACTCCCTCCGCTTCTCCAACGAGCGCGAAGCCGAAGCCTGGCAAATCTTCCAAGACTCCGCCATCAGCGCCAAAGCCGAACCCCGCATCGAGGGCATCCGCCTCTCCGGAAAAATCAGTAACCGGACCAAGCGCAGCCATCGCAAGAAAAGCTACCAAGTCGAAGCCCTCCTCGACCCCGACAACCGCCTCACCGCTGCCACCTGCACCTGCAACTTCTTCCGCCAAAACAAACTCCGTCTTGGCCCCTGCGAGCACATCCTCGCTCTCCGCCTCGCCCACTCACGTCGTGGGCAAAATTACAACTCCAGTATTTCCAAACCACCACCACTTCCCTAAGATAATCTCCGACAGTAGCGGGAGGCTGCACTTGCAACCCGGACGGCGTATCGCCGTCCATGCTTATAGCCTCGCCACGCTTCACTGGTCTACTCGTGACTGTGCGAAACACCCTAGGGGTCGCTATGTCCGAGTCGGCTTCCCTGAAGCGACATAGCGACCCCTAGGGTGTTTCGCTTGAGTTGAGCAGCCCAGTCTTATGAGCTGCACGAAGGCCCTCCCGCTCCTGTCACCCCCCTCCCAAAGGGAGAAGAGGCTCTTCGCCTCTTCGCCGTTCCCTGCACTTTTTCTCCGCAATGACCAACAAACGACAGGAACTCTACGACCGAATCCGTCAATCCTCCCGCCAGCAAGTTGAGCTGGAGGAAATGACCCGCCTCGGTTTCTGGAAGCCCGAATCCGGCGAGCACACAATGCCGGACGAACTCATCCAAAAGGTCAACAAACTCCGTAAGGAACTCAATCAACTCAACGCCCAAGACCGCCGCTACCAAAACCGCGAAGCCGCCCTCATCGAAATCCGTAAGGAAAAGATGGCCGAGTCCCGCGAGCGCCAAAAAGCCACCAAAGAACGCCGCGAAGCCGAACGCCAAGCCCGCGCCGCCGCCTGGGAAAAACGCAAAGCCGAAGAAATTCTCTACCTCGGCCCCAAGGTCTCGAACCAACTCAACAAGCTCACCTCAGACCTCGCCCGCCTCGCCAAACACGCCCTCCCCGATTTCAAAACCCACCTCGCCCTCGCCGAAGCGATGGCCACCACGATCGGCGAACTACGCTTTCTCTCGTACGACCGCGACGTCAGCAAAGTCTCCCACTACCGCCGCTTCCTCATCCCCAAAAAAGCCGGTGGCACCCGCCTCATCTCAGCCCCCATGCCGCGGCTCAAATCCGCCCAGCATTGGCTCTTAGAAAACATCATCTCCAAAGTCCCGCTCCACGAAAACGCCCACGGCTTCCGCCCCGATCACAGCATCCTTACCAACTCTGCTCCGCACCAGCAGTCCAATATCGTCATCAATCTCGACCTCAAGGACTTCTTCCCCAACGTCACCCTCCCCCGCGTCATCGGACTCTACAAATCCCTCGGCTACTCCCCCTCCATCGCCACCATCTTCGCCCTCATCTCCACCGAGCCACCCGTCCAAGACGCAAAACTCGATGGCGAAACCTGGCACGTCGCCACCTCGGTCCGACACCTCCCGCAAGGCGCGCCCACCAGCCCCACCATCACCAATCTCCTCTGCCGCCGCCTCGACTTCCGCCTCACCGGCATCGCCAAAAAACACGGCTACACCTACACCCGCTACGCCGACGACCTCACCTTCTCCGGCGCCGACCGCGAAGCCTCCCGCAAAATCCTCTGGCACGTCCGCAAAGTCATCGAAGAAGAAGGCTTCATCGTCCACCCCGGCAAGGTCCGCACGATGGGCCGAGGCCGCCGCCAAGAAGTCACCGGCCTCACCGTCAACCAAAAGCCAGCCATCGCCCGCGAAGACATCCGCGCCTACCGCAGCCTCCTCCACCGCTTAGAAACCAAAGGCCCCGACGGCTGCACCTGGCGAGGCACCTCCGACCGCATCCTCGCCAAAGTCGACGGCTACCGCTCCTACCTCATCATGGTCGACAAAGAGCGCCACACCGCCCTCTGCCAAAAAGCCGAGACCCTCCTAAAACGCCACGGCTTCAAACAAGAGATCCGCCACCCCAAAAAGTCCGCCTCCACACCCCCACCCCTCCCCCGCGAAAAACAAGGCAGCTTCCTCTCCAAAATCCGAGGCTTCTTTGGAAAGTAAGAAACCCCTCGTAATTTCCACCAAATGACCAAAGTCATTACACTTCTTTTTTTCGTTCTCATAGTCTCATCGTGCCAAAACAAACCTGATCGCAAAGGTCAAGTCATCCCGATGTTGCAGTCGATCAGCGAGGGGAAAACCCCCGCTTCATTCACAGGACGCATCGGTGACGCTGTCAAAATTTTACGCGAGAAGCAGGGCAAACAAGATCAAGGACTCGTCTAAGATGTTCGCGAGGGAGACGCCCCAGCACCACATGGCGACAACTCCAGCGATTTCCACACCCTCGTTTCCACAGCCCAAAACTCTCCTCCATTCAACGGGATTCGCCTACTCCACAAAAATGACGGCTGGCATATCGCCGGGTTTTGGACCCCATAAAAAAACAAACTCGGCAGAAGAGTTGGACGGGGAAAGAATCTCAACACAGATCTCCGGGGCTTGGGAGAAAGGTGTCTCCATCTTCTTGCCAGTTCATGACGTGAAAATGGTAGGTTCAGACAGTTTGTCGAGGTATCTAATCGACGACGCAGTGCTAGAAGGCTACTCGCCCTATCCTTACTGGTCATTTGACACCGGAGATCCAATCCACCCTAGAGAACGGGTCTCAAGGATGGCTTCAATGGCCTTCACACTCTCCATCAAGACCTCAAATTCGAGGTTATCTTTACCTATAACGTCAACTACAACAGCCCCGGAAAAAGCGATCGCCGACTTCTTCCAAATCAACGCCAGCCATCCCCACATCAACTACGACAAGAAGACCAAAACACACACCCTCTCCTTCCCCGACTTCAACAAACTCCCCACCTTCAAAATGGACCAGCCCATCCTCTCCAAAATCATTCTTCTCGCTCCCTCATAAATCCCTCTCCATCGAAGGTTCTTAGGATCACTCCGGTTAAAAATGTAGACGCTCCCCCTCCAAGATCGGCTCGACCGCTCCGAGAGCGCAAGCAATCCCTGAGTGGAGCTCGCGGAACCTGGGGCTAATCCCCGCCTTCATCCCTTCGGGACTTAAACCCCTTGGACAGCTGCCTTAATGCCGTGCCTTTCGGCTCTTAGCCTCGTCTCCCAATTTCCATTCCCCACAACGTAGCAACAGCTTCGAACACCTCTCAAAAAAATCCCAATCAATACGCGAGACCACCTCACCCCTTCACGTATGGAAAGAATGACGCGCCTCCGCACGATCCTCATCCTCTGCCTTCTCGGAATCCACAGCTCTCGCGCGGCCCCCCTCACCCTCGAAAAAGACTCCCGCATCGTCCTCCTCGGTAACGGCCTCGGCTCCCGCATGATGCAATACGGCGACTTCGAGACCAAGCTTCACAGGCAGCATGCATACAAAAACCTCTTCATCCGCAATATGTGCGACGAGGGCAACACCCCCGGCTTCCGCCCCCATTCCGCTCGCTCAAAACCCTGGGCCTTCCCCGGTGCTGAAAAGTTCCACCCACCCCTCTCAAAAGCCAAAGACCGCTGGGGCTCCGGCCACACCGGCTCCGGCTCCATGCCCTCCCCCGATCAATGGCTCACCCAACTCAAGCCCGACATCATCATCGCCTTCTTCGGCTACAATGAATCCTTTAATGGACCCGCCGGACTCGAAAACTTCAAAGGAGAGCTTCGTGCCTTCGTGCAGCACACCAAGGCCCAAAAATACAACGGTAAGAATGCTCCCAAACTCGCCCTCGTCGGCCCCACTGCTTTCGACCACCCTGATGCCGATCATAAGGAAAAGGTAACAACCAATCTCGCTCTTTACACCCAAGCAATGATTGAAATTTCCAAATCCGAAAACATCATTTTTTCTGACCTATCCAACAACACGGACACCACCAAATTCCCGCCCTATCGTCTCCGACCGCATGAGGAAGCGCCCTTCCCCATTAGCCCATATCAGTCTATCGCGGAGAAACTCTACACCGACATCTTCGTCGATAACGTTCGCCGCCGAAGCGCCATCCACATCTTTTCTGGAAACGCCGTCCGCGAAAAAAACTGGCTCTGGGAAAAATACTACAAGATCCCCAACGGGGTCCACGTCTACGGTCGTCGCCACCGCCCCTTCGGCCCCGTCAACTATCCGCCCGAGCTCAAAAAGCTCGTGCAAATGTGCGCCGTTCGCGACCAAGCGATCTGGGCCGCCGCCCAAGGCAAACCCTTCGACCTCGCCGCCGCCGATGCCAAAACCATCCCCCTCCCCGAAGTTAAAACCAACTACCGCCCGAGCAAGAAAAACGGCAGCACCGAATATCTCTACGGCGACAAAGCCCTCGCTTCCTTCACCACCGCCCCCGGCTACAAAATCGACCTCTTCGCCTCCGAAAAAGAATTCCCCCACCTCGCCAACCCCGTCCAACTCGCCTTCGACAACCAAGGCCGCCTCTGGATCGCCACCATGCCCAGCTACCCTCATTGGAAACCCGGCGACCCCAAACCAAACGACATGCTCCTCATCTACGAGGACACCGACCACGACGGCAAAGCCGACAAGGAAACGATCTTCGCCGACGGCCTCCACCTCCCCACCGGATTTGAGATCTCCCACGACGGCGTTTACGTCGCTCAAGGAAACCACCTCATCCTCCTCAAAGACACCGACGGCGACGACAAAGCCGACGTCCGCGAAATCGTCCTCAGCGGATTCGATGATCACGACACCCACCACGTCATCAGCGCCTTCTGCGCCGATCCCTCCGGCGCCATCTACATGGGCGAAGGCACCTTCCTCCACAGCAACGTCGAAACCGCCTACGGCCCCGTCCGCAGTTCCAATGGCGGCTTCTTCCGCTACTCTCCCCAGCGCAACCACCTCGAACGCACCGCCCGCCTCTCCATCCCCAACCCCTGGGGCACCGCCTTCGATCGCTACGGCCAACCCTTTTTCCTCGAAACCTCCGACCCCGACCTCCACTGGATGACTCCCGGCTCCGTCAATCTCGACTACGGCCAATTCACCCCCAAACCTCCGAGCATCCTCGAAAAAAGCCAACGCGTCCGCCCCACCTCCGGACTCGAATTCGTCTCCAGCCGCCACTTCCCCGATGAGGTCCAAGGCGACGTCCTCCTCAACAACACCATCGGCTTCCTCGGCACCAAACAACACCAGATGCTCGACTCCGAATCCGGCTACAAAGCCAAACACCGCCAAGACCTCGTCAAATCCAGCGATGGCAACTACCGTCCCGTCGATCTCGAATTCGCACCCGATGGCTCGCTCTACCTCGTCGATTGGCACAACGTCCTCGTCGGCCACATGCAACACAGCGCGCGCGATCCCCTCCGCGACCACCTCCACGGCCGCATCTACCGCATCACCTACCCCGACCGCCCCCTCGTCAAACCCGCTAAAATCCACAACGCACCGCTCGCCACCCTCTTCAAAAACCTCACCCTCCCCGAATCCCGAACCCGCTACCGCACCCGCCGCGAACTCCGCGCCCGCCCCAATGCCGAGGTCATCCCCGCCCTCGCAGCCTGGGCCATCGCCCTCGATCAAAAAGCCCCCCGCTACGAACACCATCTCCTCGAAGCCCTCTGGGTCACTTGGGGCCTAGACCAAGTCAGCGAACCCCTCCTAAAAAACCTCCTCAAAGCAAATGACCCCCGGGTCCGCGCCGCCGCTATCGATGTCCTCCGCTACAGCGGACATCAGATCGAGAGCCAAGCAAACCTCCTCGAGCAAACCGCCACCGACAAATCAGCCACCGTCCGCCTCCACACCGCCGTCGCCGCCTCCTGGCTCACTCCCGCAAAAGGCCTCCCCATCCTCGCCTCCCTCTCAAAACAACCTGTCGACAAATGGCTCAAACCCGTCCTCACCACCGCCCAAGCCCACCTCAAAGGCCAAGAAGTCAAAACCGTAACCGCCGAAAAACACGGCAAGCCCACCAGCCCCCTCAACGCAGCAGACCTCATCACCTTCAAAAAAGGAGCCGAAGTCTACTCCCGCGAAGGCCACTGCATCACCTGCCACCAAGCCGATGGCGGCGGCCTCCCCGCCGCGATGTTCCCCTCGCTCGCGGGCACCCAGTGGGTCCAGGGCAGCGAAGACCGCCTCATCAAACTCACCCTCCACGGCCTCCTCGGCCCCATCGAAATCAAAGGCAAAAAATACCCCGGCCAAGTCCCCATGACCGCCTTCGCTCAACTCCCCGACGATGAACTCGCCGCCGTCCTCACCTACGTCCGAAACACCTTCGGCAACAAAGCCTCCATCATCACCCCCGCCAAAGTCAAAGCCGTCCGCGAAGCCACCAAATCCCAAACCACCTTCTACGCCCCCGCCGACCTCCTCAAGGAACACCCGCACAACTAGCCCGCCGCAACCTCCTTTGGACTGCGGGCGGCTTGCCCCCGCTTTCACCTTTCACACCCACCCCACAGAGAGAAGGCTTGCCCGGCTTGCGCACTAACCAAACAACAATCACCCACCTTTTAACGAACTCATCCCCGCGCCCCACCTCAACTTCCCCAAAACTCCCACTTGGCCAAAGGCCTCCCTCATAGCAGCCGGGGGCAACGCCCTCGGTCCCCGCATCGGAGCTCCAGTTGGCTGAAGGCCAACCTCATCCCCCAACCCTCCCCCTTGTATCGCGAAATATCCATACCCCATCTCACCGACTACTCCGTATGAGTAGCCTTCTTCTCCTTCTCCCACTCTCCTTCCTCATTGAGAATAAACCTCCCATCTCCCTCAACTCCCAGCTCAACCTTCGACACCCCATCCGCAGTCACCCGAAGGTAAAATGCGTAAGTCGGCGTCGCTCTCATATTCCTCCAATTCACGAACTGGGCTAAGATCTTCAGATTTGGACACTCACCCTGAATTCCCAATTTCATCTGCTTAAGAAGACCCACAAAAACGATCTCCACATCCGTTGCCTCTATCAGAAGTGGCTCACCCACGACCCTCGGCACCACTCCCCGATTCAAATAATGATGCTCCTTGGGATCTAAATCCTTACTCAGCTTCAACGGAGGAACCTCTTTCCCACGCTTCCAATCCTGAAGAATAGACCACCCATCATCAACGAAACCACAATACTCACCTTCTCCCTGCGTCATCCAATCCTCATTAAATTTCAGCCCCAAAGGAAATACCACTTTCCCCTTATTGTAGACGAGAGCCACCACCGGATTCCACTCCACTAATTCCTCTTCCTCGCCCGAACCACGCTTGATAAAAGTCGTCTCCTCCCAATCTCTCATCTCTTCATAGGCAGCGAAAAAGTTCGCCCTCAAGCTCGCATCCACCCCGCTCAGTTTTAAAGTTGAATATCCCAAGTGACCCCCGGGAATCCCACGATTATCGAGTCGTTCGTATTCAAGTGTGATCGAATCAGAAGTATCCGTCTCCATTTCCGACATCTCTTTCACCGTGAGACTCGTTGAGAAAAAAGCATCGCCCGGCAAAAACCAATTGTTCTGATGCTCAGCACACAGTTGCCCTCCGCAGCTGAACAAGATCGCTAAAAAGAAAAATTTCACCGCACCTCAATACCTCAGTTCTAATTCTCAAACCACCCCTGATTTATCCCTACACGCTCGACAAAATCAACCGCTTCACCTTCCCCTAAGATTCCACCCACGGTTTCCGTTGCTCTCTCAAGAACGGTCGAACCCCTTTCGCCTTCTCCCAAAAATCAAAACCAAAAATCACCATGGCCCGACGTAAAAGAATTCACGCCCCCGAAAAGGATGAACCCGGATTAGACATCTCTTCCCTCATTGATGTCTGCTTTCTCCTCCTTATCTACTTTCTCGTGACGACCCAAATCGTCAAAAAAGAACAGGAATTGAGCTCAACCATTCCGGCTTTAAAACTTGATGGCGATCCGCCAGAAATCGGAGCCCTTCACATTCTGCTCGAAGCCAATGGTAGCGTTTCCATCAAGAACGAAACCGGCCTCGTTGAACTAGTCGAAACCAGCCCGAACACTCGAAAATTACCCTACCTTTCCGAACGGCTCAAACTGCACAAAAGCATTTCAGAAGTTTCCGGTCAGCAGACTCTTGTTCAACTCCAAGTGAATGGAGACACTGTCCAACAGCGAGTCATTGACGTCCTTAACGCCCTCGCCGGAGCCAACATCACTGAAATTACCTTTACCGACGCGCCCGAACGGACAACATCCTAAGCGCTCCAAATTTCAACCGAAATTTTCCAACTCCCCAGCCCGGGAACTCCGTGATTCAAAATCACCAAGATGGCTTCCTGCCACCTTTCGCTCACCCATCTCAGTCATGTGCAACCGCAACCCCGTTTCCGATTATCAGGTCTACAGCTCCGACAGGCGCGCAGGGACATAGCAACAGGTGGAGTTTACGGAACCCGTGGAAAATCGCAGAGCGAAGCAGGAGCAAGCCTTTGATCTCGAATCGTAAATCAGTTGCCCGCAGCCCGCTTCTTCAGTGTCGATGCTGAGTCGGCGGCCTTCGGACATGCGGCTCGGTGAGCCGCCATACTGGGACATAGCCACTCTCGAAACCGCCTCAAACCCCGCGTTCCGCAGGTTCCATTCGTGGCTATGTCCCAGCATCCCGTCAGGATCGAAAGCCCCCGAAAATGCGCTTAACGCAGTGCCCTTTGGCTGAAGGCCAACCTCATCCCGTCACTCAAGCCCCTTGGAAAACCCCCACCCTCAGTCTCATCGATTACTCCGTATCAGCAGGTTTCTTTTCCACTTCCCACTCGCCTTCGTCATTCAATTCCGATCGCACGAATCCTTCTCCGCTCATCTCTACCATCGTTGCGCCTTTTGCCGTTACTCGAATGTATGACACCGACTCGCTGGGCTCTTCAACCATGTTGGTATATTTTGCCAATCGCTTCAGGTTTGGACACTCATTGTGAACCCAGGTATTTTTCTTGAGAATCCCAACAAAGACCAACTCAGCCTCTTTCGCATCCAGAGAAACCACCTCATCCATCAGCCTGTGAACTTCACCTCCCAGCTTTAGATGCTCTTTGGGTCCGAGTTCCTTTTTCAAAGCAAGTGGGGGAACATCCTTTCCCCTCCTCCAATCCCACACAACTGATTTGGCATCATCCAAGAACCCGCCATACTGCCCTAAACCTTCTTCCTGCCAATTCTCATTGAACTTGGCTCCAATAGGAAAAACCACTTTCCCTTCGTTATACACCAAGACCACAACAGGATTCCATTCGACCAATTCCTCCTTGTTCTCCCGCTCGGTCTTTACAAAAAGAGGGGCATCATCTCCTCTCACGCGTTCATAAGCATGACCGATATTTCTTCGGAACGATTCGCTGATTCCAGTGACCTTCAAATGATAGTATCCTAGATTCCCGCATGCCATGAAGTGATTGTCCAGTCGCTGATAATCCAACCTCAAAGAATCAGCTTTGCCTTCCCGGAACTTCTCCAATCCCTCTCCTGTCAGCGAAGTCGAAAAAAAAGCATCCCCGGGCAAAAATGAATTATTGTGAGCCTCCAGTAATCCTGTCGCAATCACGAACAGGCAGATCAGTTTGTTTCTCATGCCACCAATATAGGCAAAAGAGACTCCCTGATTCCAGACTCAATCTTCCTACAAATACAAATCCTCGACCCGCCCCGTATCATCAATCGAGGCCAGCGTATACGCCCCCTCATGATGCACATACCCCGGCGTCCACCCCTCGGCCTTTCGAAAAACCGAGATCTCCGGCCGCTTCGGATTCTGACTCGCGATGACATATTCTTCCAGTGACTCAATCGCCTGATAAATCAAAAAATTCTCGACCCGGTCCCGCTTCTCATCCTCCGAAAGCACCTCAACAATCAACTTCGGATGATTCAGGAAATGGGTGTCATTGTCATCCGGATCACATCCCACCACAATGTCTGGATAGTAAAAAGCCTCGTTGCGGAGAACCCTTACTAAGACCTTCATGTCCGATTTGTAAACCTCACCAGGCCCACCGCGAAGGTGACCAAAAATATTGGCAAACAAGCCGCCACTCACTCTCTCATGATTCTTACTCGCCCCCCGCCATGGCGTGGACCTGCCCTCCGACAAACTCATGCCGAATTTCTGAAATCTTCTCACCCTCCAAATACTCCTCCACCGAAATTGGATCGGGGTATTTCATTTCACCAGTGCTTATACCGTCATCTTACCTCCTTTCGCCCCTCCCTTCAATCACGCATCAGCAGGTGGCCGCTTCACCGGAATCGTCGTTGGCTTCTCTAAAGTCAACTTCTCCGGCCCCTTTCCCGATCCCTTGTGTGAACCATCGCAAAGAGGATAACTCGCGGACTTCACACACGTGCACATCCAATGGGTTCCTGCTTTGAGGGTAATTTGTTGATCATTTTTATCGCTCATGCCGCCATCCTGGCACACTTGTCAAAGAATCGCCACCCGAACCAATCAAAAATTCCTCCGCCAATCGATCCTCGACCCCGCCACCATCATCACCGAAGGGTTCAAACCCTCCATGCCCTCCTTCGTGGGGCCTCCTCTCCGACCAACAACTCGCAGACCTCCTCGCCTTATCTTAAATCCCTCCCCATCCCCGTCGAAGATGCTAAAGCGCGCCACCAAAGTCATTGATTTGATATGGTCACCCGATTCCCCGCCGCTGTTGGAAGAGATAAAAAAGTCGCAGGTAAAGATGGCTTGCTCTCGTAAATTTCGCCCGCTCTCCAGAGAAACTCACCCTGCTGCCAGTTACCTTCAGCGCGCTTGTCCTCGCGTGACATCGCCCCAAAGCCACTGTTCCAATAAGCTTGGATCTCAGACCTCGTGACTTGCCGGTTCGCATCAGTGTCGGCAGGATGTACCGCTGACTCCCCCTCACCGAAACCCTGAGCGGCAACTTACTTCCCCAACTTCCCCCAGCTTTTCCAAACCCCATCGATCTTCTCCACCGAAGGCAAATCCCCCTCCAAAATCAAGAACCCATAGTCCAACTCCAGTGACTCCCCCTTCTTAATCTCCTTCTCAAAAAACGTCCCAAATCTCCCATAGTCCCGATAGGCTGAATGCACCGTCCCTTTTGGATTCGTCGCCGCATTCAAATGAACCACCCCATACTCTTTACCAGCCAAAGTATAATTCTCAGCCGCCCAGGGAAGATCCTTGACCCCTTTCACCTTGGTCACGCCATTCGGGAAAACATACTTCGTCTTCTTCTTATCGACTTCATTTGCCGGACGATACTGCACTCCGGCATGCTCCGGATCGCCCTTCAAAAAGACATCCCCAGCCACCGGCGTCAACTTGATGTGAAAATCAATCATAACGCGCCCGCCAAACTTCCCCTCGGTCACCGTAAAAGTCCGCTCTTCTTCCAAGAAAGGCTTCTCGGCCCCGTCCATCCAATGCGTCACTGAAGTGAAAACCGCTGCGCCATCCTTCACCTCCTTCTTGGCAAACTTCTGGTGCACAATATCTCCCCCCTTCATGTGCCAACGATCGTAGCGCTTCCCGCCCACCTCAACCTTATTCCAGCCAATGAAGATCCCGCGATGGTGGGTAAATTGCCCGCCCGCTCCCTTAGTAATCGGCTTCTTACCCTCGGCATCGAAGACATGCAGGTAAGGCTTGTAAGTCTCATGATGCTTCTCAGGCGTCGTAGTGTCGTGCGCATACATATAGCGCACCACCACCTTGCCATCCGAGACCACATCCAGATGCTTCCCCACGGTATCATTAAACCCAAGCGCCCCAGAAACTGGGCTCACCAACAATCCGCCTAACAAAAAAGTAGAGATCCTCATCTTTTCAAGACGCTCCTCGGCGTGGAAATATTTCAATCCGACTCATTTTCCCGAGGAAGCGGAGGCGGCGACACCCGCACCTTCCTCCCGTTCATCACCGCTCCCACCCAAGTGTAACGGATCGCAAACTCGTAAATCACCAACAAGATCGCGGTCACACTTGTGATCACAATCACAAGTTTCAAAAGTAACGGAGCCTCCCACCCGCTGATCAAAATTTGCACTGCAATCATCAAGGGGAGGTGCGCCACATAGAGCCAATAGGATGAGTCCGAGAAATACCTTACTACCGGCCTCCCCTCATTCAAAAACCTCCGGAATACCCCCATCATCCCCACGATTGTGACCCACGCAAAGCCACTCGCTAACAACGATCCCCAGACTACATCCTCCTTGATCAAATCTCTCCCCCACCAAAAAAGAGGCACCGAGACCAGGAGCCATCCCCACCAAATCCGACCCACTTTCTTCTCCCAAAATCCCCGCCCAAAACTGAGCGCCCCGAAGAAAAAGAAAACCGCATAATACCCCAGCTTCTGAGGCCATGGAAAAATCCCGATCGATATCCCCGGCCCAAATTGCCCCGGCATGAGTGTCTGCATCCACCACGTCAGAGGCACCAACCAAAGCAAGCACCCCGGCACTGCAATCAGGAAATCAGGCAACCTCCACCCTAATCGGCCAAAGACCGCGGCGACCGGGACAAAGATCACCAGCAACCATAACAAATCGTAAAGAAACCAAAGATGGTGAAACACCGGAAAGTCCATTCCCTTGCGATACCAACCCAACCCACTCCCTTCCCTTGAGTCCGCACCTCTCTCAGCCAGCGCGACCACCAATCTCTCGCGCGCTTCCCGATGCGACTCCTCCACCGCAATTTGGAACGCTCCTCCGATCGCCTTCACGATCTCAAAATCGGTAGTGGTGGCCTCCATCACCGAGGTCCCCCGCCAATCCTCTGCCGAGACCTCCGCCCCTGCTTTCAGCAAAACCAGCGCGGCCTCCTCTCGTCCGAAAAAACAAGCTGTCGTCAGAGCCGTTCCCCCACCCGCGCCCCGCCCTTCAAGCTCGGCCCCCTCCTCCAACAAGCCTGCAACCATCTCCGCATTGTCAGCAATCGAGGCCACATGAAGCAACGGAGTGCCATTCTGATCCTTCTCGTTGGCATCTCCACCCTTCTCTAACAAAAAACGGACCTTCTCGACATCCCCCTTGATCACCATCTCAAACAAGTCACTCCCTCCAACCCGAACCACTTCGCCTCGCTCGGCCTTCACCTGCCCTCCCCAGATTCCCAGCGCGATCATCGCCGGAAAGACAAGCACCACACCTGCGAACAAAGGGACCCCAATCCGCAACACCCTCTGTTTCACCAAGCCTCCCATCCCCCGCTTCTTCCACATCAGCGCCGTGAAAAATCCACTCACCAAAAAGAACAACGGCATCCGGAATCCATGAATCCAGTCAATCACCGGATAGATCACCTCCGGCGCCGACCTGACATCCTCCGCCGGCCAAATCGGAATCCCCGCAAACGACAACACCCCGTGCAGCACCAAGCCCAAAAGCATCGCCGCACCCCGCAGACCGTCTAAAAAATGATATCTTTCCTTTTCCATGTTCCTTTTTCATCCTGATCGACCCAACTCGAAAAAAGCGAACACCATTTTTTTCTCAAAAAACTTGTTCGGTTTTCACACGCGATATCGATCTCTCAACAAACCCAGCACCGCTCATCGTGTCATCCAGCGACCACCAACTTCTGAAGCAGCACCAGCGCCACCCCTCGGGTGGCGCCCTCGCCACGCTCATCGACCGGTACCTCCCCCTCGTCCTCTCAGTCGCCCGGCGCATTACCGCGAATGACGAAGCAGCACGCGATATCTCCCAGACCGTCTTCCTGCGGCTCCTCAAAAAGGCCTCAAACATTCCTGCGACCCTCCCCCTCACGGCCTGGTTCCACCGCGAAACACACAGCGCCTCCGTGGATCACGTCCGCTCCGAGGTCCGACACCAACAACGGGAACAAACCGCAGCATCCCTCAATACCATGAAAAACACCCCCGACCCATGGCCCCAACTTGCACCCGAAATCGATGGTGCCATCAACGAGCTCCCAGAGAACGACCGGTCCCTCGTCCTTCTTCGTTTCTACGACAACAAAACCCACCCCCAGATCGCCCGGGAACTTGGGATTAAAGAAGACGCTGCGCGCATGCGCACCAACCGCGCCCTCGAGAAACTCCGCACCATTCTTTCCAACCGGGGCATCACGACCACTTCGGTCCTTCTCGCCACCGTCCTCCCATCAAGCGCAGTCAGCCCCGCGCCCGCCTCCCTCGCCGCCTCTATTGCGACCTCCTTACCCGTCCTTCCCGCCGCATCGGGAATCTCCACTTTTTTAAAAGTCCATCTCCTCACCTTCAGCGCCCTCGCTATTGGAATCGCCACGGTCACCACCCAGCAGATCAAAATCAATCGGCTCAAATCGGACCACAATTCATCATCCCACCCACCGACGGCGGCACCACCTTCCTCTCGTAAATCCCGTAAATCTTCCACCCGGTCCGCCACAGGTGACGAAGCGGACCTTCTCGCCATCTTTGCCAACCCGGATCCCGCCGAGCGGATCCACCTGATTCAGCGTTACTCCATTCACCTCCCGGTCCATCGCATTCCGGAAGCTCTCGATCTCCTCCGCCAAAAGACCCCCGAATGGGACACCGAGTCCAAAATGCTCACCCACCTTCTCCTCACCCGCTGGGCCAAAGCAGATCCCGAAGCCGCTTTTGCCTCCCTCGATAATGCCAACTTCTCCCTCGAACGTGGCCGCTCCCTCAGCATCCTCGCCGCTCTCGCCTCGCTCGATCCACAACGGGCCGCCGACTGGCTCACCTCTCCCTCCAACGCACAAGCCTTCTACCCCGTGATCGGTCATATTCTGGCCGGCACCATCACCAAGGAATGGTCCCGCCGGGACTCTGAAGCCGCTCTTGAATGGGCCCAGACCCTCGCCGACCAGCAGAAAGCAGGGGCCTACTCAGGTGTTCTGGGCACCATCGCCGCCACCAACCCTCAAAAGGCCGCCAGCCTCGCCCTCACCCTTGAACCCGGCGATGCCCGCGACCACGTCCTCGGTGAAATCGCCGGCTCCTGGGCCCGGCACGCACCTGAAGAAGCCCTTGCTTGGACCACCCAACTCAACCCCGAAGAAAGAGACAACCCCACCGCCATTGCTCTCAAATCCTGGGCTGAAAGAGAACCCGCCAACGCCGCGCGATTCCTCGACCAGCAAAGCGGCACCGCCCACCTAGAACTCATCGCCTCGCAATGGTCACGACGCGACCCCGCCGGGGCGACCAACTGGCTCGCCGCAAAACCCAGGTCACCCCAACGAGATTCCGCTCTCGCGAAGACTCTTTGGAATTGGACCACCCAGCAACCAAAAGCAGCCTCTGACTGGATTCAAAACCAACCCAACGGCCCCGGTAAAGATCAAGCCATCGCCGGCCTCGCCATCGCAGCCGTCGAGTTTGATCCCCCCACCGCAATCGCATGGGCTCAAAAAATCTCCGCACCCGTCTTACGTCACGAAATCACCCAACACACCTTTGCAACCTGGACAAGTCGCGATCCGGAAAACGCTCAACAATGGGCCCGTGACAACACCCTGCAATCCAACGAATAACTCAAACAGTCTCCTATGAAAAAAAATCTCTTCTTTCACCTCATCTGGGCCCTCGTCGCTATGACAGCCTTCATCATCGGTTCCCGGGTTACCCAAGCGGACGACGACGGAACCAACTCAAGCTCACCGCCATCTCCTTCCCAGCTTTCGACCCGGCAATTCTCCACGGATGGATCTCCGGAACAAGGAGGACCGACCGGCACCAAATCGTCCTCCCTCAGATCCTCATCCCAGTCACCTTCAACCTCATTCACCGACGCTGACATCACAGAACTTGGCGAAGTATTCCGCATGGCAAAAGGACCCATCGAGCGCCGCCTCGCCTTCTCGGAAATGCTCAAGAACCTCACCCCCGAAAACGCCCGCCTCATGCGCGAGCAAATCGCACATCTCCCACAGGACTCCGCCGAATTTCGTGAATTTCACTATGCCTGGGGTGCCATCGCCGGCCAGGAAGCCATCACGCACGGAAAGGATACCCCAAAACGCGACATGGCCGCCTCCCTCGCTGGCTGGGCCGCCAGTGATCCCACCTCCGCTCTCGCCTACTTCAACCAACTCTCACCGGAAGAGCAAAGCAGCGGAACTCATCTAAAATGGGGGGCCGCCTTCGGCCTCGCCGATGTCGACCCCCAACTGGCCGCCGCGTTCGCCCTCGAACGCTTTCAAAACGGAGACAAAGAAGCCCCCAAGATGATTCACATCGCCGCCTCCGCTAT
Source organism: Akkermansiaceae bacterium (assembly GCA_047629805.1). GTDB lineage: Bacteria > Verrucomicrobiota > Verrucomicrobiia > Verrucomicrobiales > Akkermansiaceae > SW10. The sequence goes on from JBLHUR010000031.1 coordinate 23,304, forward strand.
CCTTCGCTCCGGTGATCGGGAAGAAGCCACCGACTGGGCCGCCAACATCCCAGAAGGAACCCTTCAAAACCAAGCCTTTGAGCGCCTCGCCGGAGAATATGCCAAAGAAGATCCTGCCAGCACCGTCGAGTGGGCCGTCGACCTTCCCGAGGGCGAGGGCAAAAACCACGCCATCGGCACCTCCTTCCACCACTGGGCCGGGCGCAGCCCTGAAGAAGCCGCCGCCGCCATCGCCTCGGTCCCCGCCGCCGATCGCGATGCTGCCACTTATGGCTACGCCACCCGCGTCGTCCACGATGACCCCGCCATCGGCGTCGAGTGGGCCACCAGCATTTCCGACCCCGAGGCCCGGGGCAGCGCTCTCGTCGACACCGGCCGGATCTTCTACCGCAAGGACCGCGAAGCTGCCCAGGAATGGCTCGCCACCGCGAACCTCCCTGAAGAATCTGTCCAAAAAATCACCGGCGGAAAGTAACGGCATTCTCACATGAAACGTCTTCTCCTCGGCTCGCTCCTCTTCGCCCTCTCCTTGCTTGGTATCTGGCTCCTGCCTGGTCTGGAAAAACCATCCCGCCCATCAGCCAACAGCTCCCAATCAAAGCCTCCCGCCCAAATCGGCAACCCCTCATTTCTGAGCCCCCACTTCCGCCCCATCACCCTCCACCGGGACCACCTCTTTGTCGTCAACACCCCTGCTGACACCGTCGATGTCATCGACACCACAACCGGGCGCTTTTTAAAGCGTATCCCCGTTGGCCTTGATCCGGTGAGTATCGCGATCCGACCCGATGGCCTCGAAGCCTGGGTCAGCAATCACATTTCCGACTCCGTCAGCGTGATCGATACCGATCCCACCAGTCCCACCCACCTCCACATCATCGCAACCGTGCAGGACCTTGACCTCGAAAAACGTGCCACGCGCTTTGACGAACCCGTCGGCATCGCCTTCGCCAATAATCAAAAAGCCTACGTCGCGCTCTCCTCCGAAAATAAGATTGCCGTCATCGACGTCGCCTCCCGCCGCATCACAAAACACCTAAGTATTCCCGCCCAAGACCCGCGCGCGCTCACCGTGCGTCACGGTAAACTCTACGTTCTCCCCTTTGAATCCAACAACAAAACGCAACTCTCAGGTGGCTACAAAATCGACGGCGACCTCGTCACCTTCGATGCCCACCAACACTCCATTGCCCACAACAACGTCCTCTCACTCGGCCACGTTCTCGACATCGTCAAACATCCCCGCGTCCCCGACAAAGACCTCTTCGTTTTCGACACCGAAAGCGACCGTCTCATCGAAACCGTCGATACCCTCGGCACCCTTCTCTACGGCCTCACCGTCGATTCAAAAGGCACCGTTTTTATTGCTCAAACCGACGCTCGCAATGACGCCAATGGCCGCTCCGGCACTAAAAAACACGGCCTCGCCGAACTCGAAAACCGCGCCTTCCTGAACCAAATTACCCGCGTTGAATTCCAAAAAAACGCTGCTAAAAAACCGCGCTTCATCGAGCTCGAACCTCTCCCTCCGGTTCATCCCAAGCCCGGGCACGCCTTTGCCACCCCCTTCGCCGTCGAACTCAGTCGCGACGACCAAACCCTCGTTGCCACCGCCGCCGGCTCCGACAAGCTCTTCACCGTCGACACCTCCACCGGCCGAGTTCTCGGCCAGGTTCAAGTCGAATCCGTCCCCCGCGGCATTGCCCTCAAATCAAATCCCAACGGCACCCCTTCCCAAGCCTGGGTCCTCAATGCCGTCGCCAACTCCGTCTCCCTCGTTGACCTCACCGACCCTACCCAACCCATCCTTAAATCCACCATCCCTCTCGACGATCCCACTCCCGCCATTTTTAAGCGCGGACGCATCGCCTTTAACACGGCCCGGGCCTCCTCCACCGCAACCTTCGCCTGCGCCAGTTGCCACCCTGATGGTCACACCGACCAACTCCTCTGGGTCTTAAAAACGCCCATCGTCAGTGGCGGCAATCAGATCATGCCCCGCTCCACGATGCCGCTCCGGGGACTGCGTGACACCGCCCCTTTCCACTGGGACGGCATCCCCGGCGACCCCTATGGTGGCAACAACAGCGCCAAGGTCCGCGGCCATACTCCACCAAATTCCGATCTCAAGAAACCCGAAAGCGCGACCCGCCACCTCGTCGATGGTGCCCTTTCTTCCACCATGTCCCTCGTGAGCAACTCTGGTGAAAAAAGCGACCTCCTTTCCACTTCCGAGCGCGATGACCTCGCTCGCTTCCTCCTCAGCGTCCCCTACCCACCCGCTCAAAAACGCGCCTACACCAACGTCCTCTCCGAACGCGCCGAGGACGGCTTCGAACTCTTCCACCTCAAAGGAAACCACGAAGGCAAACCCCAACCCAATGTTTGCGGCAACTGCCACCGCATGCCCTTCTGGGTCAGCACCAACACCCCGGGCAGCGGCATGGACGCCCCCACCTGGCGCGGGGCTTATGATCGCTTCCTCATTCTCCCACAGGGCCGCCTCAACATCATCGACTTCGACTTCTACCGCCGTCTTGCCGAAAAAGGCATCCCTGAAAAAGACCTCTGGCGACTCTCCTGGCGCAGCAAACCCCGCTTCGATCCCATCTGGGAAATGGTTCTCGAAGGGAGCACCGGATACTCCGGTTCCTTTGCCCGTCAACTTACCCTGAACCACCAAACCGTCGCCCAACCCCTCACCCGCGACCTCCTCCCCGCCCTTGAATCCTCTGCCCAGGAAGGAGCGATCGTTCTCCAGGTCGAGGCCCTTTTCCACGACCAAAAGGAGCCCGCCTCCCTCACTCTGCAGTTTCAGGACGACCACTACATCCAAGTCGATGGCGCCCGCCGCCGCTTCACTCGTGACCAACTCCTAAAATTAGCAAAGGAGAAATCCTTCCTCGGCACCTTCACCGCCCGCCATGGAGCGAGCCCCGGATTCACCTTCCCCCAACCCGCCCTCTGGACCCTCAGCCCTCTCCAGGTGCAAAGCGGACGACAGCACTTCCCCATCCTCGCCGACGGAAAAAAATCGATGACCATCAACGCCCGTCACGTGACGAAGGATGCCCACGTCGTCGTCAACGGACGCCGCGTTCGCGCCACCATCTCCTCCGGTGAAGCAGAGACCATCGCCATCGAACTCCACTCCCTTCCGCCCAACGGACTCCATTTCCTGCAGGTCCAAAATGCCCACGGACTCTTCAGCAACGACTTCATCTTCCACGTCGCCGATCAAGCCAGCGACATTGCCAAATCCCTCCAGCAAGACCCCGACCAACTTCGCAACGACCTCGAAAAGGCCATCCAGAGCGGCAGCCCCGCCCGCGTGAAACGGCTCCTCAAACTCGGTGCCCCAATCAACCGACTTCACCAGGAAAACGGAATGACTCCCCTGGCCAGCGCCGCCTTCCACGGCAAACCGGCACTCGGCTCACTCCTTCTTGAACAGAAAGCCGATCTCAAAAAGGCCAACCGTGACGGCAACACGGCTCTCCATCTCGCCGCCTTCATGTGCCGCACCGAAGTCGTGAAACTCCTCCTCAAAAACGGAGCAGCCCTCACCGCCCGCAACCACCGCCACGAATCCCCCCTCGACGTCGCCACCGGAGAATGGAATAAACCTCTCTCCGATTTCTACAAAATCCTAAGCGACAGCGCCGCCCTCAACCTCAACCTTGCCGAGATCCAAAAACAGCGCCCGGAAATCGCGGCCCTTCTCCGCAAACACATGAGAGACTAAGAGTCTCACCCGCACGATATGAAGTCCCATCTCATCTGGCTCCTCCTGACCATCTCCCTGTTCTTAGCGGGAACACAGATACAAAAGGAAACCAATGCCCACGTCCGGACAGCTTCAAAAGCTCCCCACCAAACTTTCCCTTCGAGCCAATCCAATCGCTCTCCCAAATCAAATTCTTCCCCCTCTCTTTCCAAACGAACCCAGCAAGTCCGAAACGAATCCAGAGCAGGGATTCCCAACGATCAATCCCCCCACGCCGACGGCATCCCATTCACGAATCCCTGGGCCTCCCGCTTTCCTTCCATAAATCCCTCAACCACTCCCTCCAATTCCCGCCCTTCCGACATCAGTCCTGCCACCCCGGGGACCTCTACGCAAATTCCCGAAAATACGCCCAGCCTCTCCAAGGAACAGATCCAAACCCTCGTCCAGATCGCCACCAAAGAGTCCAATCCCATCGCTCGTCGCCTCGCCTTTGACCAGCTTCTCTCCTCCCTCGACGAATTCACCGCCATCCCCATCCGAACCGCCCTCGCCCAAAACAAAGCCGACGGTGAACAATGGCGCCTCTTCGACTACGCTTGGTCCGCAGGCGATCCCACCGTCCTAGAAAAAAACCTCCCCAACACCGCCGAAAAACACCGCCAAGGCTTCATTTCTAATTCCCTCCCCGGCTGGGCTTTCGCCGACCCCGTCGCCGCCGCCGAATTTGTCAACGACTACGAGCCCGGCCCCGTTCAAGATCAATTCCGCAATCGCCTCATCGAAGGACTCGCCGACAACGACATCGAGACCGCAACCGACTTCGTCACTCAACTTGCCTCCGACAGCCATCCCAACACACCCCAATACGTTCGAACCGTCGCCTCCGAAGTTTTTGAAACCCAAGGCCTCCCGGGGCTCCAAAAATGGACCGAAGAACTCCCACAAGGCCCCCTTCGCATCAACGCCCAAACCTTCCTCGAGCAAAAATCGCCAGAAGACACTGAAAATTAAGCACTTAGCCAGACCGGAATCCCACGAAAGAACCGCCCAAACCTTATCGTTTAAAAGCAGACCTCTCTCCATTTCCCATGAAAAAATCATATCTCGTCCACCTTGTCTGGGCATTCGTCGCCATCGCCGCCTTTGCGATCGGATCAACGTCCACTGACTCTTCAGACAATACCGCAAACAGCAACGAGCAAAATTCCTCCTCCAGACTCTCGACCCGCTCCTCCGGCAACCGGACCGCTGACTCCCCCGAAAATGCCCGCTCCCGCCCAAAAACCGCCCGCAACGCCAGTGTCGAAAATGACTCTATCGCAGCCCTCTCCGAGGCCGGCGTCCGCCAACTCGGCTTCGATCTAAAGTCCGCCAAAGGCCCCCTCGAACGCCGCGAGATCTTCTCCCAGATCCTCAAAAACCTCACTGTTGAGAACGCCAAACTCATGCGTGAGCAAATCCTCCACCTCGACACCGACTCCTCCGAATTCCGGGAATTCCACTACGCCTGGGGTGCCATCGCGGGAGAAGAAGCCGTCCTCAATGGAGCCGAAACCCGCGAACGCGACATGGCCTCCACCCTCGCCGGATGGGCCGCCAAATCACCCGATGACGCCCTTGCCTACTTCAACAGCCTCGACAAAGACGCCCAAAATGGTGGCGGACTTAAGTGGGGAGCGGTCTACGGCCTTGTCGATGCCGACCCCAACCTCGCCGTCCGCTTCGCCATGGACCAAAAGGAAGCCGGTGATAAGGAAGCCGGTCGCCTCATGGACCTCGTGACCCGCCAGGTCCTCCGCTCCGGCGACCCCGCCGACGCCGCCAACTGGGCCTCCACCCTTCCCCCCGGTGAAATGCAAGACACCGCCATCTCCCGCGTCGCCCGCGAATACGCCGATGAAGATCCCATCGCCACTCTCGACTGGGCCAACACCCTCCCCGAGGGCAAGGGCAAAAACCGCGCCGTCCGCGAATCATTCTCCGAATGGGCCCAAGAAAACCCCGAAGCCGCTGCCACCCGTCTCGGCTCCATGAACGAGTCCCCCGAGCGCGACTCCGCTGCCTACGGCTACGCCACCCGCGTCGCCTGGGAAAACCCCCAAGTCGGCATCGAATGGGCCAACACCATCACCGACGAAGGAACCCGCAACAACGCCCTTATGGAAACCGGCCGCGCCTACTTCCGCAAGGACCCCGAAGCCGCCAAACAATGGCTCTCCAACAGCGGCCTCAACGCCGAACAACAAAAACGCGTCACCTCCAGCCGCGGTCGCCGAGGCTAAACTTCCACCCTCTTTTTCTACATGACCGATCCCAATCCCTACGCCATGGCCGAAACCTCCGCCGTCCCCGCGACCGATGATATCTCGAAACAGATGCAAGGCCTCCAATGGCCCCTCAGCCTCTCCTTCAAGATCCTCGCCCTCGCAAGCCAAGCCACCGTCACCGACGCTCGTGGCCGCGTCGTCTGCTTCACCAAGCAGAAGCTCTTCAAGTTCAAGGAACACGTCGAAATCTTTACCGACAACACCAAGGCCACCCTCCTCGCCGAAATCAAAACAAAGAAGGTCATCGACTGGTCCGCCCGCTACCACTTCACCGGAGCCACCGGCACCGACCTCGGTTCCGTCGGCCGTCGCGGCTGGCGCAGCATCTGGCGCGCCCATTATGAAGTCTTCAACCCCGGCGACGACAACGTCGATTATTCCATTCGCGAAGAAAACCCCGCTTCCAAATTCTTCGACGGCCTCCTCGGAGGAATCCCCGTCATCGGTATGGCCACCGGCTACCTCTTCCACCCCCGCTACGCCGCCACCAAAACCGGCAGCGACATCGCCATGCGCATGACCAAAAAGGCCGCCTTCTTCGAAGGGAAATTCGAGATCGAAAAACTCGACCAATCCCTCACCGCACACCAGGAACTCAACCTCGTCCTCTCCTACATGATGATGATCCTCCTCGAGCGGAAACGGGGATAGTGTGATTTACTCCCTCCACATCCGGGGCTACCGCTCACTTGAGGACTTCTCCTTAAAGCTCGCTCCCCTCACCGTTGTTCAGGGAGGAAATGGCGTGGGTAAATCCAATCTCTACAAGGCTCTCCGTCTTTTCGGCTCCCTCGCCGAAGGGAACTTCCCCCAGGCAATTGCCTCCGAGGGCGGCACCGGAAGTTGCCTATGGGCCGGACCAGTTTCCGGTCGGCCAAAAAGAAAGGAAATCAGCCTCGATCTCAAAGCCGTCGATTTTCGCTGGCAACTCGCCTTCGGCCTCATCCCCTCCGGTCCGGAAGATCCCACTCTTTTCAAAGGCGACCCCGATGTCAAAAAAGAGACCATCTCCTCCGAGAAAGATCGCTACTCGCGAAGCTCTTTTGCCCCCGACATCTCCAATACCGAATCCCTCGTCTCCTTCATCCGCGACCACCAGGGCCACGCCCTCCTTTCCACCGTGCGCGAGCAAATTCTCTCGTGGCGTTTCTACGACGACTTCCGCCACGACCTGGATTCCCCTCTACGCCACCCCTCCCCCTGCGCCTGGTCCCCCGTTCTCTCTGGGAATGGCGACAACCTCGCCGCCGCGCTCCGCACCATTCAGGAAAGTGGCCGCGATCAGGAACTGGCTCAAATCATCGACCTCGCCTTCCCCGATCACCTCCTCGAAATCTCCGGCCAAGGCTCGCACCTCGAAATCCTCTGGAAGCAACCTTTCCTCAGCCGCTCCGTCAAAAGCCGCGAACTTTCCGATGGAACCCTCCAATTCCTAGCCCTCTGCGCCGCCCTCCTGAGCCCAAAGCCCCCCTCTCTTCTCGTTCTCAACGAACCCGAGAACAGTCTCAACCCAGCGCTCTATCCCGCCCTCGTCCAACTCATCGACCACGCCCGGCAATCCTCCCAAGTTCTCATCATCACCCACTCGGACACCCTTTGCAAAGACCTCGTCTCCGAACTCGATGCCTCATCCCGCCGACTCGCCATCCAAAAAGGAGCGACCCGTTTCATCGAAGACCTGGGCCCGAAGAGGGTTTGGAATTTCGAGGAGTGAAATCCTTTGCATCATTGAAAGTGATGGGCGAAACGTAGGGGAGAGTCTTGGCCTCCCCGAGCCCATCTTCTGGGCGAATTTCCCCGAAAAATTAAGAGCCACGAGTTCAAATACTCCATGCCACCCCAGCCCCACTCTGATCACTCTTTATCCTTCAAACCTTCCACCGACCCGTTCAGGGAGGCATAAGCAAGTTGATCGATCCCCGCCTTCGTTGCTAATTTGATTAACCGCTGCGCATGGCGAAATTCCGCCTCCTTGTCTGCTCGAATCATCAAAAAAAACAAAACCTTCATCCCTCAACCCTAAGCACCCCAACCCAATCGTCCATTCTCCAATCGTTCAATTGTTCATTGCCCTCTCGTTCCCACTTCCCTTTTCCCCATTTCCCCCTTATTTCCCTCCCACCCCCGCTCATTGACTCGTTAACCTAATAACCTGTTAACCCAATAACCATCCCCATGTCCGTCGAACTCACCCGTAACTTCTCCATCATCGCCCACATCGATCATGGCAAAACGACCCTGTCCGATCGCCTCATGGAGACCTGCCAGACCATCACCCAGCGTGAGTCCCAGGCCCAGCACCTCGACTCCATGGACCTCGAGCGCGAAAAAGGGATCACCATCAAATCCCACCCCGTCACTCTCTCTTTTAAATCCAAGGACGGCAAAACCTACAAGCTCAACCTCCTCGACACCCCCGGACACGTCGACTTCTCCTACGAGGTCTCCCGCTCCCTCGCCGCCTGCGAAGGCGCCATTCTCATCATCGACGCCGCCCAAGGCGTCGAAGCCCAGACCATGGCCAACGTCAACCTCGCCATGGAGCAGAACCTCGCCATCGTCCCGGTTCTCAACAAGATCGACCTCCCCGCCGCCGACATCCCCCGCTGCCGCAAGCAGCTCGAGGACATCCTCGCGATCCCCGGCGAACACGCCATCCCCGCCTCCGCCAAACAAGGCATCGGCATCCAGGAAATTCTCGAAGCCGTCGTCGAACTCGTCCCCCCACCCGTTGAAAACCCCGATGGCCTCCTCCGCGCCTCCGTCTTCGATTCCCTCTACGATCAATTCCGCGGCGTCGTCTCCTACGTCCGCATCGTCTCCGGCCAAGTCAAAAAAGGCGACAAAATCAAACTCTTCCACACCCCCACGAACTACGAGGTCAAGGAAACCGGCATCTTCACCCCCAAGATGAAAAAAACCGAAGGCCTCAGCACCGGAGACGTCGGCTACATCATCGCCAACGTGAAGTCCTCCGCCGAAGTCAAAATCGGCGACACCATCACCCACAAGGACAAGCCCTGCGCCGAGCCCCTCCCTGGATTCAAAGAAATCCGCCCCATGGTCTTCTCGGGCATCTACCCCATCGACACCTCCGACTACGAGGCCCTCCAGGTCGCGATGGGTAAGCTCCAGATCAACGACGCCGCCTTCACCTTCCAGACCGAATCCTCGACCGCCCTCGGCTTCGGCTTCCGCTGCGGCTTCCTCGGCCTCCTCCACATGGAAATCATCCAGGAGCGCCTCCGCCGCGAGTTCGACATGGACGTCATCTCCACCTACCCCTCCGTCATCTACGAGATCACCAAAACCGACGGCGAAGAACTCATCATCGACAACCCCTCCTACCTCCCCGACCAGCAAATCATCGAAGAGATCCGCGAACCCATCGTCCGCATCTTCATTATGGTTCCCGGCGAATACATCGGAGACGTCATGAAGCTCATCATGGAAAAACGCGGCGACCTCGAGAACACCGAGACGATCGACGAATTTCGCGTCATGCTCACCGCCACCGTTCCCCTCGCCGACATCCTCGTCGACTTCAACGACCGCCTCAAATCCATGTCCAAAGGCTACGGCTCGATGGACTACGAGCACGCCGGCTACCGCGCCGCCAACATGGTCAAAATGGACATGCTCATCGCCGCCGAACCCGTCGAAGCCTTCTCCACCATCGTCCACCGCGACAAAGCGGTCCAGCGCGGCCGCGACCTCGCCGCCAAGCTCAAGGAAGTCATCCCCACCCAGATGTTCGTCGTCGCCATCCAAGCCGCGATCGGAGGCAACATCATCGCGAGAGAAACGATCTCCGCGATGCGCAAAAACGTCACCGCCAAATGCTACGGCGGCGACATCTCCCGAAAGCGCAAGCTCCTTGAGAAGCAGAAAAAGGGCAAAGCCAAGATGAAGCAATTCGGCAAAGTCAACATCCCCCAAGACGCCTTCATCAAGGTCCTGAAATCTGGGGATTGATTCGACACCCTCAGAGAAGGGGGCCAGGGTCTAGATAAGTCACACTACCATGCTCACTCGTCTCAAAGTTTCCGGCTTCAAAAACCTCGTTGATGTCGATGTCAGGATGGGACCTTTTACCTGTATCGCCGGAGTGAATGGAGTTGGAAAATCTAACATCTTTGATGCAATCCAGTTACTCTCTCTCCTTGCCAGCAACTCGATTCTAGAAGCTGCCGCGTTTGTGAGAGACGACAACGGCAGAGCGGATGACATCCGTAACATCTTCCATTGCAATGCCAATGGCCGCTCAAACGAAATTAAGTTCGAAGTTGAAATGATTGTCCCAAAGTCAGCTCAGGACGATCTCAACCAGCATGCCAACGCGACAACCACATTTTTACGTTACCGGCTCCATCTCCAATGGAACGAAAACCCAGGAGACAATTTAGGACCAATCAGCGTCACCCTCGAAAATCTTGAGCACATTTTGGCAAAAACAGCCCCAAAGGCAATTGGCTTTCCTCATAGTAAGAAAGATTGGCGTGATGAAGTTTTAAAACTTGGACGCCGCACCGTCCCTTATATTTCTACGCAAACAAACAGCAATGGAGATATCGTCATCAACCGCCATCAAGATGGTGGCAGCACAGGGAAACCACAACCAATCAGTGCCCTGACTCTCCCTCGAACGGTCCTTTCTCGTGCCAATGCCGATGAAGCACCCACTGCTCTTTGTGCGAGACGTGAAATGGAGTCGTGGCGGACCTTACAACTGGAGCCCACCAGCCTTCGCCAGCCCGATTCGTTCAATGCCCCCTCCATCCTTTCCCATAGTGGCTCTCATCTTCCGGCAACGATCTACCGTTTGCAGCAGATTGGAAAAACCAAAGAAGAGCAGGCGCGCACTCTTCAAAGTATCGCCAATCGAGTCAGAGAACTAGTCCCCGACATCAGAGCCATCCGCGTCGAGAAAGATGATAAGATGGAGCGCTTCACTCTGATGGCAACTCTCCGCGACGGGACTGAGCATGCGGCACGATCACTCTCAGACGGGACGCTTCGCTTTTTGGCACTTGTTGTCTTGGAAGCTGACCCAAAATTCCAAGGTGTTGTCTGCTTCGAGGAACCTGAGAACGGAATTCATCCAGAAAGAATTTCCAATATCATTCGCTTGCTCCAAGACATCGCGACAGATCCCCACGAGCCAGCTGACGAAGACAATCCGCTTCGTCAGGTCATCATTAATACGCACTCACCATCCGTCGTTCGAATCGTGCCAGATGACAGCCTCCTCCTGGCGATGCCCGTCGCGCCGGATGCCGACAATAACAATGGCTCTAGGGTCGTCTTCCGACCTCTTAGCGATACTTGGCGTAGTAAAGATCAAAGCGACCATGTGAGCCCAGTGACCGCAGGAGCCGTAGAACATTACCTCAACCCGGTTCTCCCGCCTCAATCCAGCATGCCTGAAGAAAAAAGAGTTGTGGATCGCGATGACGCGCAACTTGTCTTAAGCCTCGAATCAAACTCATGAGCGCTGACCCTCTTTCTATCGTGATCGTTGCCGAGGGCCGCAGCGATAGCGCCCTTGAATGGCCCATCAGGTGGTTGTTCAAAGAGCTAGGAATCAAGAACCCTCTCGAGATCAAAACCTCTTTTAGGTCCCATGATTCAAAGTCCGGTCTAAAAGGCAAACTTCGCACGGCCTGCCAACTTTTCGAACCCGATCTGATTTTAGTGCATAGAGACTCAGATGGGACTTCTTACAAAAAGCGCTTTGAAGAGATTCAAAGAGTTTCTGCGCAATTGGATATCGTTGATTTAGTTCCCGTTGTCACCGTTCGCATGATGGAAGCTTGGCTTCTCATTAGTGAACCCGCAATCCGGATTGCTTCAGGAAACCCTCAAGGTCGGGTCTCTCTAAATCTCCCTAAAACCAGGCAACTTGAAGCAATCGCAGACCCAAAATCCCTACTTTTTGAACTTCTGAAAACCGCTTCAGAACTGAAAGGCAGACGCCTGAAAAAATTCTCCGAGTTTGAAGCTCGTCGAATCACAGCTGAAGAAATCGAAGACTTCTCCCCGCTTCTACAGCTCAGCGCTTTCCAAGCTCTCAAGAAGGCCCTGAAAGAGAAATTTTCAGATATCCTGTAAGGCCACAACTCCATGTTCTTCCCAATCCATTTTGAGGACAAGTAAGGAGTAGCAGCGCCCATAGTGCCGGACATTATCGCCGCCAAGCTTAAGGAAGTCATTCCCAAGGCCTTCATCAGGGTGTTGAAGCCGGGGGGAGTAACGGATTCGATTCCTAGTCCACCTCCACCTGAAGCCACACTTTGGAAAAATCCTGATTCCGGACATCTGCCTTGAAGGCCCAAAACGAGAAGTTGCGGGTCCCAAAAATCTCCGGAGCCTCCTCGGCTTCCCTTTCCTCCATCTCGAATTCAAAGAGCAAAAACATCTCCTTCTCAGCTGCTTGGATATCCTCCAAGGTCGCATCATAGGCCAGCATCGGGTCCTCCCCCATAATCTGCTCGCGGCATCGAAAAGCATACAAGGCCCCATCGGCAGCTCCGGAATATCCGCCAATCTGCCCGCTCGAAGGACCTCCCTCCTCCTCTTCGAGTTCCGCCTCTAATTCTTCCAATTCCTCGATCAACTCATCGGGCCTCTCCACTTCTTGAATCAAGGGATGGTCCATCAAAAATGGAAGAGTCTCACCCGCTTCAAAACTGAGAGGTCGCGCTTTAAAAACAAAGCCATCTTTCAAATTTTCAGGCCTCTCACAAACAACACCATCGCACCCGGAAATATCAGTCACCCAGATCACCTTCCAGCCCGGTGACTCGGCGAGATCATCGCCCGTCGGCCCATTTTCAAAATCGTAAAAGAAGAGCAAAACGCCATCTCGCGGAAGCCAATCGTGAAGCATCGGCAGCTCATCCAAATAAATGATCGCGAGGAAGCTCAGCGATTGGCCATCAAACTGAGGCCACTCAAACTTCAAACCCTCAGGCGGCAATCCCCCGGTGGACGACCGAAGCCCTCCTGGCACTTCCTTCATTCCAATCGCAGCTAGGGCGTAGGAACTAAGTTGCTCGGGGACGCTTCCAATTTTGAACATTCCAACTTGTATTCGATGCCTCGATTCGATCAAGAATGAACACAGTGGTCTTGATCAATAGCTAAAGGCCTCATTACTTAGAGCTTCAGGAAGCTCTACTTAATCAGTAATGAGCTGACTCAATTTTCGATTTGAACGATCTGTTTCGTAGCCATCTGGTGGTTGTTATTTCGGGTGGATGAAAGCCCTAAGCTTTTCACCTTAAGAATCGACCCAACTCAAATCCCATTGCCGACGCTGGATGATGGCCTGAGAGTTTGGACGGACCTTCAAGGAAGAGAGCGTGTTAATTAAAATTGTGGACGAGGTGGCCTTGGTTCGACTGGCAACGGCGAAAGAAGTGAAGCGCCCGCTTGATAAGCTATCTTAGCGGTCCCTCCCTACTGGTCCTGCGAGAGGCCTGCTGAGGATTCAACGCTGACTTCTCCATGCAAGGCACAAGAGGCGATTAGGTTTCCGCTTCCTGTCCCGGTGAATCGGATCGCGGCTTTTGCTCGGGGCGTTTTGCGAGTGTCAGCGATGGTGCATCCGGTCACGAGAACATCACGGCAGTTGAGGGCATCGATTCCGTAGGGAACTCCGTCGCTGAAATTACAACCGGTCACCGCGATGCGTTGACAGTCTTCCAGTTCCAAAAGTGACGCTCCACTTTTCTGACCCTCCAGGGCTTCGTCGTGGAAGCTGCAGCCGGAGATCGTGCAGTCCTGGCTATCGATTAAGCGGACCCCGGTCCCCCCCGCTTCGGTGTGGCGGCGGAAGTTGTTGCTGCCGATCGTGATCAATCGCGAATCCTCGATCAGGAGGTTTCGATGAGAACAGGAATAGATCGAGTTGCCGGTCAGCGAGACTCCGTAACAGCCGCTGAGATGCACATTGGTCTCCTGAGAGCCGATAATGTTTCCCGTAATCGTGATCAGGCCCGGTGCTCTCGAGCCGTCGCGCTTTTCCATGATGCGGATGTTCCGCCCCTCTTTCGAAGAGGTCGCCTGAATCGTGTTCGAGACGATGGTGATCTCATTGACGCTCGCTCCTTCCGCCGTGGTATCGATCCAGATTTCCGCAGTCGGCTCATTGGAAAGTTCCGGGAAGGAACGCTGGGTATTGTTGTATTCAATATCGTTCCCCGTGATTTGGAGGTTTCGAATTTCTGATCGTTCAATGCGAATCCCGCCCAGGCGATTGTAGCTAATGTGTGAATTGGCGATATTCACCTGATGCAAATTGAGTCCATCCATAAAGATCCCGACCCCTCGATTGTGATAAATATGGCAGTTCACGATCTGAATATTGCGGTTGCGCTTCACGAGGTGAATGCCATGCCTAACGTGTCGAATCATGACGCCGTCGAAGATGGCCTGCATGGTTCCACTGAGCTCGAATCCATCGGCTCCCGCGTGGGATCCCTCGACTGCGATGTCCCGGATCGTAGGCATTCTTTCGGAATGCCAGGTGTCTGGTTTTACGGAACCTGGATCCCCGGTTCCGCCGTGGTTCCCCAATATTCTAAAAGCGGGCCCGGGGCCGTTCATAACGATCGTTGCGGTGCCCATCGATCCGGAAATGCCGCGAGGACCTAGTTCCTGGAGAGGAATCTCAAGTGGCCTCGTGATCAGATAAGTTCCCTTCGGAAACTCCAAGATGCCATCGCCATCATCGATGGCGTGTTGAATCGACTTGGTGTCATCAGTCTGTCCATCACCCGTCGCTCCAAAATTTTTGACGTCACTCATGGGAAAAGGCTAGGGAAGAATCCTTGGAAAGGGAACCAGATCTTCTCATCACTTCGGGCCAGCCTACATCTTCAAAAACCCGGAAGGAGAGGTTCAAATTTCCGCCCAAATAGCAAACCTTCATGGGTTATCAAACCAGGCTCGAGTCCTTCGTCTTACTCGCTCTCGCTCCCCGAGGGCCTCGATTCATGGGTCGCGCTTCAATAAGCAAGCTACATTCCAACAATACACCTCCTTGGATCTCCTGCCGCACAGACTCTCGATTGACAAAAAATGAACCTTCATTGATCCCGCCCCAGGAGCTATCGTGGCATCTCAACTGCTTTCCCTAACACATGCCACACCGCCTCAAGGACACCATCGGATTCACCAAAAACGGACCAGCCATCGCCTCTCCCGACGAAGAAGAACGCCTGCGGGAGTTCGTCAACCTGAAGCTCGCCGCCCGTGGCCACGACATCGTGGGCGAGGAAGACGACTACCCTTTCCTCGATCTTGGACGCTCCCTCATCGCCTCTTTCCAGGAAAAGACCCGCCTCCTCTCCGACTACCTTTGCCCCGTCGACCAAGCCATTCACGACTACCTCGCCAAGACCCTCGGCGACACCGAATCCCCCGCCCTCGTCCCTGCCGGGGCCCTCGTTCTCGAGCGGCACGGCATCGGCCGCATGCTTTCGCTCCCACCCGATCAAGACGTCTTTAAATCCTCCATCCTAAGCTCCTACCGCGTCAACCAAGGCGTCTGCCACAACCCCGCTTCCGACCGCCGCACCACCAAAGGCGTCTTCCATGTTGCCGAAGGAGGCCTCCCCGTCCCCGCCGATAAAAAAGAAGTCCCTCTCCAAACCTTCGCCGGCCTCCTCAAGGCCGCCCTCAACCCGCCCGAGGATATCATGATCCTCCCCTTCACTGGCAACAGCAAAACGCCCGCCAAGGTCTTCGTCTCCCTCCTTCTTCGCCCCATCGTCTGTCCCGCCATTCCCGGCGCCTCCGAGGAAAAACGCATGGAAGTCCGCTTCTTCGCACCCGGAAATCTCGTCTCAAACCTCGACTTCGTCGAAAGCATTTTCGGGAACGGCGGCGACCCCTACCTTCCTGAAAATGACTCCCGCTTAGACACCGAACATTGGTCCGGCCACACCGGCTGCGTCATCCTCGCGCCCCAACTCATCAAGCTCAAAAAGAAAGACCTCGGCCTCCCTCACATTTCCGAAGCGACCGACCGCCAAAAGCACGACGGCATGTGCTACGAGTCCAATGACGAACTCTACAATGACGGCGGCGCTTTCAAAATCACCTCCCGCGACACCAGCGGGACCATCGTCACTCTCATCGCTGACAACTACTACGGCTACTGTAAAAAAGAAGTCAAAACCCAGCTTAGCTACGCCACCAACCTCCTCGGAAATGCCGAAGAAGAACACGCCGGCGGGGCCATCGCCTTCCCCGGTGCCGACCTCGGCGAAGACTTCGCTCTGAGCGAATTCAAGCGCGACGTTAAACACCGCTTCGAAAACGTCATCAAGCGCTACGGCGCTCTCATGAACCTCCAGCCAGAGGGCTACGGCATCGACAAAATCCACCCCGATATTTTCTACCTTCCCGAAAACGTCCGCATCCAACTCGATGACCAATCGATCACCTGGGGCGACCAAAAGATCTCCCTCCAACCCGGCCTCACCTACATCCTCCCCTCCGGCTACAAAGTCGAGATGGTGAAGCCCTCCGAAGGGCAACGCTGGCGACTCATCGGCACCAACGCCGAAGGCACCTTCTGCCACAAACCCTGCACCGTTTCCGGCGGCGGTAAATCAGAAATTTCCAAATCCCTCTCGGACGCCATGATCTCCGGACCGGTCATCGTCGATAACTTTAAAGAGGACTTCAAAGCCGCCCTCGAACTCGTCCACCGCGACTACGGCAACCGCTACGAAACTCCCAATGATCCCGGCAAAGAAAGCAGATCACTTCTCTGCAACACACGCTCACTCGGATCGGTCATCCGACTTTTCACGCAGCACTCCGCCTATACCGACGAATACAACGAATGGCTCAACACCATCTCCCGCTCCGTCCGCGACCTCGTCTTCGTCATCAAGCGACTCTACAAAGCAGACTGGGAGGGCGATACAGATTGGGCTTCCCGTTTCAGCGTCGATCTCATCAATGGCCGCCCCGGAAATGAACTCATCTACCACCGCCAACGCCTCGTCACCCAATACTTGCGCGTCGGCTTCGCCGAAGACGGAACCTGGCGCACCTTCGGCCTGCGAAAGGACTTCGCGCCTGCCAAAAAAATCCAAACCGAGGACGACATCACCGCCTCCTCCGTCATCCCCGCCGACCAAGTTGCAGGCCTCCACCCCGACATTGTCAAACCCTCGATCAAGTTCGCCAAAAACTGCGAATACCGCCTCTTCCAGCGTCCCGATGACGCCATTATCCGAGGCTACGATAAGCAGGCCGAATTAGACTTCAGCCGCAAGGGCGTCTTCTTCTCGAACTACGAACCCATCCCCCGCGCCCAGGCCGGGGAGATGAAAAAAGACGCCATCCGCTTCGAGCATTTCACGCCGCCGATGCAGGACATGTTTAATGCCTACCTTGAAGCCGGAAAGCCCGACTTCGTCATCTCGACCCACCTCCCCCGCATCGTCGATGGCTCGCCCACCAAAAACCCCCGCTACCTCCAAAACCGCCCTGACCTCGAGGACCCACGCAGCCTTTACATCGCAGAGATCGGCTCCCGCTTCTTCCGTCGCCTTTCACACGATGCCCCCGTCCCCATGCCGGTCAACTCCGTCCTCCTCGGCCGCCGTAACAACCCCGCCGAACCCGGCATCCGCTCCCTCGCCGTCTACGCGCCCATCCATTACCAAGAACTCCCCGAGCTCTTCATGGACTTCATTGCATCACTCACCGGCAAGAGTCCCTCAACCACCGGAGCCGGATCAGAAGGAGCTCTCACAAAGGGCCCCTTCAATGCCCTCCTCCCCATCTACGATCTCAACGCCGCCTTGGTGAGTTACATCATCACGACCGACCACGGCTTCTCCTCCGCGGCCGGGCACATCGGCCGCAAGTATCGCTTCGAGCACGACATCTCCCTCCTCGTCCCCGAAATCTGGTCACGCATGTTCATCAACGAACGCGAGCCACAATTCCTCATCAAAAATGGCTTCCTCGATAAGATCGACGACTTCCAAAAAGACGGCCGGACCATCCACGCCAGCCGTCTCGGTTACCGCATCAATGAGAGCTTCGTAAACACTTTCTTCGGCCGCATGTTCTCCGCTCCCGACACCGTCTTCACCAGCGATATGCTCCGCCCCGAGGAACAATCGGAAGAAGACTACATCGATGGCATCGACAACATCGTCGAAACTCAAAAACGAATCGCCGAGAACTACTTCAAAGACGGTTCCATTGACGTCGCCTGCCCGCCTCTCAAAGCCCTCCTCCACATCATGGTCGAAGGTCATTTTGAAGGAAAGACAATCACCGATCCCGAAGTCCGAGAGCTCTTTGACCGCGAAACCGTCATCGCCTCCGCTTGGTATCAAGCCCGCCTCGACACGAAAACCACCGTCGACCAAAACCTCATCGCCCGAAAAATCACCGCCCTCGAGGACTTCCTCAACAAAGTCTCCCACGGCAGCGAAATCGCCCGCCTTGGTATCCACGAAAAACTATCCGCCGCCAAAGCAACCGCAGCCACTCTCCAAACCCCGGAATACCGCACCTCCCTCATCGGAACGATCGGAACCGACCCCGCCTTGGCCGGAAAGACAGTCAGTTAATGCGGGATCCTTTAAGACCTCACACATCAACGGCGCCGTTTTTCCCTTCTGTGAATACAGACTCAGCGGGTAGACCGCATTGGATCGAATCTGAGCCATCGGTTGTTTCAGAGCTAAGGTAATGAGATCCAGCTCAACTTGTGGACTGGGCTTGGCTGACAGGATCTTCGTAACCGCCCGCCATCTCAATTCAGAGGGATGGTCACCCGGCAGGATGAGAGTTCGATTGCTTGCCGGACTTCTTACGATAGTCTGCACACTTGTTCGAGGAACTGATCAAATCTCTCACGAAAAAGAGAGATCCTCTCACCCCAACACAAGGCAAGCGATTTGGATCGCGGAGTCTCCCCAAACGGCGAGACCATCCTGACGATCCGGGGACAAAAGCGGCCGGGCTTCTTTATCATCTTCGGGCTCATATTTGGCGGGATTCCAGCAATCATGCTCATTGCCATCATCTTCGGCACCCCGGATCCTGACAACGGGGCTGGCATGACCGTTTTTACCATTCTCTTTCTAGTCCCTTTTCTCTTGATCGGGGCCGGGACTTTTCTTTCGGGGCTTTTTCTGTGGTTGGGAAGGACCTTGGTCCAGTACGGACCACGCACGGATTCAGTGCGGCGAGAACTCTTTGGGAAGGCCTTTCAAACGAAGTAATTTGTGAACACAGACCTCGAATTTGAGTTCAAGGAAAGCCATGAGACCAACGGAGTCGCCCCCTACAAACTCATTTTAAAGATGCGAAACCCAAGAATAAAATTTTCGCCAAACTGACCCCAGACCAACACCGCTCCCTCAATCCCCAAACCCAATGGAACGTCCAACTTCAAGCCGTCGGTAGTGGAAAAACCGCCCTCCGCTACCTTGCCCG
>JBLHUR010000032.1:0-42757 GCA_047629805.1 Akkermansiaceae bacterium
AGCCGCAAAAGTGTCTTTCGCTTGGGTCTGGAAGACCTCATGAGTCTGTTCGATCAAAGCAATCCAGACCCATCTCAGGAGGCGGGTCGGAGCGAATTTTGGCTATGGCTCCCGTCAGAAACCTTCCACTCAATTTTCCTCGTGTCGTGTGCAACCCCGACGAAGGAGGCACACCACGAAGTTGGGCGCCCCGACCATGACTTCACACAACACTCCGTAATCCGCTCGACGAATGAAAGGAGGGAGGAACCGACCGACTGGAATGGTGCCCGGGTGGAAGGGCTGGGCGCGGATGAGCGACCAGAGTTTGGGGAAGGACCCACCTGATTAAGGCACGGCGACGGATTACGAATGTTGTGAATCGAAGCGGAGATGGACACTCCGCAGGAGGGCCCGCAGGGCGGGAACATCCTGATAGGCGCGTGAAGCACCGAAGACTTCCTTGAGCTTTTCTTCGGAGCCGTGCTCAAACTCTGGTTCTTGGCCACGGTAGAGGCGGACGACGTTGGCGAGGAGCTCGTTCTGTGTGGGCATGAAATCTCGGTGGGCGCGGTCGAGCTGGCGGAAGATGTGGCGGGCATCGAGGAAGAGGACGGTGTCCTCGCGCGGGCTGCCGGTCTTGCCCTTGTCGAGGAACCAGAGGTCGTTGCCATTGTCGGTGCGCGGAAGGCCGAAGGCGTAGCGCGGGTCTCGGCGTGAGGCAGGAAGATGAGCCCGAGAACGATGAGCGAAAACTCGGAGGGCTTGAGGTCGGCATTGGCCCAGAGTTGATTGGCAGCGTCCCAGAGCGTCTTTTCAAGCTCGGCGTGGGAATCTTCGGCCGTCGCGGGTTCGGTCCAGTTCATCGTCTGGGAAAAGTTATCAGTTCACCTTGAGAGAGAGAAGGACGAAGAGAGCAAACCAGGACCTTGGAGCTGAGGCCTGGTTGAGAAGCTCAGACTGATGTCCAAGCTCCGTATCCGCCCCCTCTCCTGCCGGTATTACTCGCGGAGGAGGGTCTTCATCCCTTCTCCCATCGCTTCGCCGATGAGGTAGAGGGTTTCGCCGTTTTGGTTCCAGTGGAATCCTTGGTCTCGTGGTGAGACGGAGCTTTCGCGCCAAAAGTCGCGGGTGTCGGCGGCGAAGACGTTGCCATCAAACTCCGGGTAGAGGGCCGGATCGGCGACGGCGAGCTGTCCCTCGAGGAGGGTGAGGCGATCGCCGGAGGTCGAAGCTCCACCGATGCCGGTATTGGCAATGGCCACCGGGAGCAGTGGTTTTCCAAACTCGGCGCGAATGTCACCAATGAAGTCGACCATGCTGGCTTCATAGTTCATGGCCGTGAATTCGGTCCCGCCGTCATTCCAACCCTGATGCCAGCCAAAACCGGCGATTTGATATCCTCGGCCGGCCCATTCGGGGAACTCGGCATCGAGATTGTCGAGAGCGTCGTGGATGTAGTCAAACATCCCGACATAGTAGTCGCCCACTTCGCCCCCGCGCTTTGCCACGGCAGAGGGTGAACGAAAATCGGCATAGAGGCTCTTACCACCCCAGCTGGCTTTAATGATGAGGACCGGTTCTTCGAAAGAATCGCCGATCGCCCAGCCGAATCCCAACTCCGGTCCGATCCGGGCGTCATCGACTCCGAACTCAGGAAGGAGGTCCCCTTTCTTAATGGTGCGTTCCTCGTCGAGTTCGCTCCGGCGATAGAAGACTTTGACATCGTCACGGGAGATCCAGTTACCGGAACCATCGACGAGTTTTTCATACTTGTCCGGATCAGTATCGACCTGGTAACGGAGGCTTCCGATCGCTCCATTCACGCCGCCGAATCCTTCTTCGTTCCTACCCTGCCCCTGCATATTGGATTGACCGGAGAGAATGAAGACTTTGATGCCACTCGGATTATCGTCCCACGTTCTGAAGACGACCGAAGTCGGGCCAGAGATGGGTCGACCAGAAAGGTCGGTGAGATTGTTGACGAAAACTGTGTATTCGGAATCGAACTCGAGAGGAAACCCTATTGTCAGGACGATGGTATCCGGGCTTGCGCCAATTTCAGCGGAGCTTATCGGCAAGAGAGCATCGCCACCGACGACGACGGTAAAGTTGGCGGGATCGGTCCCAAGCTCGGTCTGCATCGCTTCGGAGAAGTCGAGAGTTACGGTCGTTCCATTTCCCCAAACCCGATCGAGAGTAGGGTCGCGAAGATCGGGCGCTCCGATGCGGAAGAAGAGATCTTCCGACCCGGGGGTCGGATTAGGAAAGGGTCCGAAGGTCGTAAGAATTCCATCAGGATTCGCCTCGACGGCGGGGTTAATTCCCGGGGTAAAACTCACCAGGTCCTCCGACCAATAGAGGCCATAGAATTCGCCAGGGTTCGACTTCCAGGTTAGGGTGACTTCATCCGTAAGGTCATTATACGAGACATCTGCGACTTCCAGAGGTTGCCGGCCTTCATCGCTCTCAACAATTTGGATCCCGGTGGGCCCCATGTGGTTGAAGCCAGTCCCCCAGACCTGTGCCGTGAAAGCCTCTTCGCCAAGACCTTTGTAGACAAGATAGTTACCGGAAGTTTCGGCATTGGTGATCTCGGTGAAGGTGTTATTGAAAGCTCCGGAGGGAAGAGTAAAATCAGTCTCGGGGCTTCCATTCACAACGATTTTCCCAGTGCCATCACCAAACTGATCCCGATTGGCTCCGAGATAGAAAATGACATCGTAAGTCTCGAAGGGAATGTCGGTGATCTCAATGTCGAAGATGTTGGAACCATCGCCCGGGTCTTCCGTCGAGTTGGCGTGACCATCCATCATATTACCGTTGGCTGTATTGAGAAGGGTCGTGCGGGGAGGGTTCCAGATATAGGGTCCTCCGTTTCGGACATCCTTGAGCGTGAAGGTAGCGCTTGAGCCTTCGGTGCCGTTTAAAGAGATGGCGTTTTGGGGCTGGGACGGAGCCCAAGGGAGTTCGTAGTTCTGCCAGCCGGTCGTTTCCCATTCTCCGGTGCCCGCAGATTGCTCCGGAGTGAGAGTCATCAAAGGCATCCAGACAGACCGGTCGACCGATCCTGCCCCTGGTCGCCAGAAGTTGATACTGATGATCTCTGCCGCAGGCAAGAGGGCCGATGTCGCAAGCGAGAAACCAGAGAAGATTAGGAAAGCATTTGTCCTTAACATGTAGCGCTCTTCATCTAGAGATCTCAGTCATCGCAAAACACCAAAAGTTCGGAGCTGCCTACCCCATAAGGTTCACCTTTCATGTTCACCCCTGCGAGGTCGGAAATAACAAAGATTTCTTCGCAGGAGAAAATCGTTCTACTCACTAGGCCAAGAGGTCTTTGACCACTTTTCCATGAACGTCGGTGAGACGATAGTCGCGGCCTTGGAAACGGTAGGTGAGTTTCTCGTGATCGAATCCCAGGAGGTGCATCCAGGTCGCTTGTAAATCGTGGACATGCACTTTGTCACGCGCGACCGAGAAGCCGAGGTCATCGGAAGCGCCGTGCGTGTATCCCCCTTTCACTCCTCCACCTGCCATGATCATGGTGTAGCAATCCGGGAAGTGGTCACGGCCCAAGACCTTTCCTTTGGCAGTCCGCCCTTCGCGGAACGGAGTCCGTCCGAATTCTCCTCCGAGGATAATGAGAGTGTCATCAAAAAGACCACGCTCCTTGAGGTCATTGATCAAGGCCGCCACCGGCTTGTCCATCGTTGCACATTTGGTGGTCAAGCCATCGCGAATATCTTCTTTGGGATTGGTGCCATGGAAATCCCAGCCCCAGTCAAAGAGCTGCACAAAACGCACCCCATCTTCGGCAAGACGTCGGGCTAACAAGCAGTTGTTTGCGAAACTCGAGGCTCCGGGCTCAGCGCCGTAGGACTCCAAGGTCTTCTTTGATTCCTTGGAGATATCCATGACCTCAGGCACCGACATCTGCATGCGGAACGCCAATTCGTATTGCGCCATGCGGGTCAGGGTTTCTGGATGGGCGAAGTCTTTTGAAGCGGCCTCATTCAGGTCACGCAGGGCATCCAAACTGGAACGTCGAAGTTTGCGGTCCATCCCGGGAGGATCGGTCACGTAGAGAACAGGATCGCCCTGCGAACGACACTGCACGCCCTGATAAACGGAAGGAATAAAGCCCGAGCCAAAGGAACTCTTACCGCCATTCGGTTGGACTCCGCTCGAGATCAGAACGACATAACCTGGGAGGTTTTGATTCTCGGAACCAAGCCCGAAGGTCGTCCAGGCTCCGAAAGTTGGACGACCTGGTTGCTGAAATCCGGTGTGCACGAAGAGTTCGGCCGGAGCATGATTGAAATGATCGGTAGTCATCGAATTGATGACGCACAAGTCGTCGGCAACGCCGTGTAAATGTGGAATCGCGTCGGACATCCAGAGGCCGTTTTTGCCATACTGCTTGAAGGTGCGGGGGCTCCCCATCAACTTGGGAGTTCCGGAAGTGAAGGCGAATTTTTTCCCTTTGATATACTCGTCCGGGCATTCTTGACCGTCACGCTTCACCAGTTCCGGCTTGTGATCCCACATATCGAGATGAGGCGGCGAGCCGGTGAGATGCAAATAGATCACGCGTTTCGCTTTGGACGCGAAGTGCGGCAGTTTGGGCATCAGCGGATTGCTTGGCGCTTCCAAAGCGTAGGCATCTGTCGCGAGCATTTCGCTCAGAGCAACCCCACCGAGGCCCATCGAACATTGTTTAAAGAAATGCCGCCGGGTTTTGTATTGGAGACTTTCGAGTTGTGGATTCATCTGATTAAAAAATGGTTTAAAAGTTGGAATGGCCTTTAGCGTTTCATCAAGGTCTCATCGAGATTGAGGAGGATGTTTCCTACGACGGTCAAGGCCGCAAGATTGACGACATCAGCACCCTCCGGAACCGGGCCGATTGGGTTCGTCGCCATCTCTTTGGCAAGCTGCGCGTCGGAGGTGTATTTGGCATGCGTTGTATCGTAGAGGGACAAAAGACGCGCGGCCTCCACCTTCTTCGGAGGACGCGAAAGGCAAAGTCTGAAACCATGCTCCAACTTGGTTGCCACTGTTCCGCCCTGGCTCGCCATCCGTCGGGCGAGCGCTTGTGCGGCTTCGATGTAGACCGGATCATTCAAGGTCACGAGCGCTTGGAGCGGAGTGTTCGTGCTCCCCCTTCGGACCGTGCAGACTTCGCGATTTGGCGCACCAAAAGTGGCCATTGAGGGGTAAGGACTGGAGCGACGCCAGCTGGTGTAAACTCCGCGTCGGAATTTATCTTCGCCGGGACTGGTCTGCCAATCGGTTCCCCCACCGAAGGCCGCTTTGAGACCGAGGTTAGGCTGCGGCGGACGCACCGGGGCGCCATACATTTTTGCGCTCAACAAACCGGACACCGCAAGAGCTTGATCCCGGATCATTTCGGCAGTGAGTCTGATTCGGGGACCCCGGGCGACGAGGCGATTGTCAGGGTCACGAACGGCCATCTCATCCGAGACATGTGAGTTCTGTCGATAAGCGGAAGAGGTCACGAGCAGACGAAGGAATTTTTTCACATCCCATCCCCCTTCCATGAATTCGAGAGCCAACCAATCCAAGAGTTCGGGATGTGAAGGTCGCTCCCCTTGCGATCCAAATTCCTCACTCGTCAGCACGATTCCCACTCCAAATAAATTCTCCCAAAAGCGATTGGCAACCACGCGGGCGGTCAGGGGATTGTCTTCCCTCACCAACCACGTTGCCATGGCGAGACGGTCGGCTGCCATCCCTTCAGGAAGCGCCCCGAATACGGCAGGCACTCCGGCCGAAACCTCTTCACCCAGGCTCTGATAACTCCCACGAAGTTGGATGTGTGTCTTACGATGTTTGGCGGTGGGCAACTCACTCATCACAGGAACCGAAGTCAGAGGTTTGAGCGAAGCCAGTTGTTTCTTAAGACTCGCCAACTTCTTATTGAAGGCGATCGCCTCGGGATTCGACTTTCCATAGAATGCCGACACCTCTGCCTTCTCAACAGCACTGCGACTCGACGCCGGTTTTTTTAGAATGGCGATCATCGGAGCAGGCAAAGCCACGGAAGGCCCTGGTGAATTCGTGACGGAAATGCGTAAGCGACCGAGAGCATGATTGGGATAACGCTGGAGAAGCTTCAAGCTCAACTCACTTCCATCCAGAGGTTTTTCAAGTTCCACCACGATCTGGTGATCCTGACCCAGTGCGCCACCAACCGCCCACCCGGAATCCTTGCCCGCATTTCCATCGATGGCTGCCGCAGCTCCGAACTTACTCTGATCGTAAGTTGAGGTAGCCCTTAAAAACGAAGCCTTTGTCTTTCCTGCACTGAGTTCGATCTCGTTGATGACAAAATTGCCTGTTCTCCCGGGACCACCGCTTCCCAACTTACCATAAGCAAGGGCTTCGATTTTAATCGCAGTAATTCCCTTTAACTTGCTGGATCCTGTGATGGTGTAGTCATCGGTCACAGCCGTTTTCCCACTTAACAACACAGCCCCATCCGATCCCACCTTAAAGGTCGCACCGGAGCTCGCCGTCATCTTGCTTGGAGTCAGAACCTGCCATCGTCCGGCACTCCCCTGCAAATCTGACTCCCATTTCGCCATCGCCTTGGGATCGTGCTTCCTCGGAACAAGCGCCTCTTTTTCCAGCGCCGCGATCTCAGCCGTAATCGTCACAGTCTGACTCTCGTGTTCATCTCCCATCACCTGAATGATTGGGGATTCATTCCGGCGATCCGCATCCTCCGACTGATTGAAGATCGCGAACATTTGAAAATACTCGGCATGGGTAATCGGATCATACTTATGAGTATGACACTGGGCACAGGCGGCCGTCGTTCCCATCCAGGTCGCCATGGTCGTATTGACACGATCAACCACCGCGACATTACGAAACTCTTCATCACTGGTTCCGCCCTCGTTGTTCGTCTTGGTGTTCCGGTGGAAAGCCGTCGCGATGAGTTGTTCCTCGGTTGGGTTTGGAAGTAAGTCTCCGGCAATCTGCTCGATCGTAAACTGATCGAAAGGCATGTTGGCATTGAGGGCCCTCACCACCCAATCACGGTAAGCCCATATCGTTCGGCTGGGATCGTCAGCGTAACCCGCCGAGTCGGCATACCGCGCCAAGTCCAACCACATCCGTGCCCAATGCTCCCCGAAGGTGGGTTTTGCCAAGAGTCGATCGATCAGCTTCCCGTAGGCGCCTTCGCTCTGATCAGCAAGAAAGGCATCCACTTCCTCCTTCGTTGCAGGTAGACCGGTCAAATCCAATGAGACGCGACGAATCAAAGTGTAGCGATCCGTTTCTTTGCTTGGAGAAAGCCCTTCCTTTTTCAAACGATCCAGAATGAAGGCATCGATCGGGCTTCGCGCCTTCCATGTTTGATCCGCGACTTCCGGGACTTCCGCACGAACTGGTTTCGTGTAGGACCAATGGACTTCATATTTGGCCCCCTCCTCGACCCACTGCTTAAAGAGCTCGATTTGTTCCTTGGTAAAACGCTCCCCCTTCTCTGGAGGAGGCATCATCTCGTCTTCATCGTCTGTGACGATACGATAGATCAGCTCACTGTCCTCGAGGTTACCGGGCACGATGGCGGCAAAGCCCTTGTGTTCTCTCAAGGCACCCTCACGAGTGTCGAGCCGGAGTTTGGCCTGCCGGTCCCCTTCGTCCGGGCCGTGACAACGATAACAGCGGTTCGACAGCAAGGGACGAATATCTTCGTTGAAACTTACTTTCGCATTGGTGGCGGGAAGACAGAGAAACAGAATGAGAAAGGAACGGAAAAGCATCGGATTTTGGTTCAGAAAGGGATCACTCACCGATACGCAGATCGGAAGGGTAAACTTGCGTAGAGAGCAGGAGCTGACAAGAAGAGATTGCACGATTGAAACGGATCACCGTTCAAAACTCGGCCGATTGCTTGAGACGCTCAGACGAAAGTTCAAGCGACGTATCACTCCTCTTTCAGATCAGAGATCACGAAGGAACCTTCGAAAGAGCCGACGTGTTCGCCTTCGCTGGTGAGTTCGCTGGTGAGCTTGATACGACCGATTTTTTTGCGAGTGAGGCATTTGATGAGAAAGGCCCAATCCTTTTCAGAGGCGAGGGTACAGGTTGCTTTGAACTCACCAAGGACGGGTTGGAAGTAGTCCATGGAATTTCGCTGGATCACGATGCGGGGTTTGATCTCGGGGTGCTTTCTCAAGCGACAGTGGATGAATGACCATGCCGAAAGAATGCAGAGGGCCGAGGCGCTCCCACCAAAAACCGTTTCGCGGTGGTTGATATTCGGGGCGATGGGCGCGGTAAGCGTGAGCGAGGTGTCGGTAACCCCACCGACGTCCACCTCCATCGCACGGGTAAGCGGGATGTGATCGTAGAGGTAATCTTTGAGCATCGCTGGCCGTGTAGAGGCTCCTTAAAATTCACCGCGGAAGGAGCACCTTGCGGTAGGTGTTTCGTAAATGACAATCTCGCAGAGGCCAGGGAGGTCTTTTTCGAGCTTCCTCCAGAACCACGCGGCCATGATCTCGATGGTCGGGCTTTCGAGGCCTTCGAGATCATTGAGGTAACTGTGGTCCATCATTTCAAGGAGTGGTTTCATCGCTTGGGAGATGCATTTGTGGTCGTAAACCCAGCCGATGGCGGGGTTTACCTCGCCTTCGACGTGAATTTCGACCTTAAAACTGTGCCCGTGCATTTGGCGGCATTTGTGGTCGTCGGGCAGGCTGGGAAGAGTGTGAGCCGCTTCGAAGCGGAAGTCCTTGATAATTCGGGCGCGCATAAGATCGTATTCTTGGCTGAGGATAGGCTTGTCTCCCCCGCCGTCCATCGTCAAGTTATGACGAATTCATGGCCAATCGCATCGACACCACTTTTGCCCGCTTGCGGGAGGAAAATCGCAAAGCCTTCGTCGCCTATGTCGCGGGGGGAGATCCCGATTTTGATCGCTCGCTGGAAATCCTGCACGCCCTCGCTGAGGCTGGCTCCGATATCATCGAGCTCGGAGTGCCCTTCTCGGATCCCATGGCGGATGGAATCGTGAACCAACTCGCAGCTGACCGCGCCCTCAAAGCAGGCATGAATGCGCACCGCATTATCGAGCTCATCGCAGCTTTCCGCAAAACCCACGAAACGCCCCTCGTCCTCTTCACCTACCTCAATCCGGTTTACGCCTATGGATTTGAGAAATTCCACAATGACGCCGCCGCCGCCGGAGCGGATGGTATTCTCCTCCTCGACCTCCCACCCTCGGAAGCAGCGACCAATCCCGACTTTGCCCACGGCGAGGCCTTGCTCCACATTCACCTCATCGCTCCCACGACACCCGCTGAGCGCAAAAAAACGCTCGCTCAGTCTTCACAAGGTTTCATCTATGCCCTCTCCCGTACCGGCGTAACGGGTGGACATTCCGCTCCCTCCGAAACCATCGGAGCGCAGGTTGCGGAGCTTCGCAAGCTCACCGATACGCCAATTTGCGTCGGCTTTGGCATTACCACGCCAAAGCAAGCCGCCGAGGTTGCGGCACACGGAGATGGCGTTATTGTGGGTTCAGCTATCGTGCGCACCGTGCAGGAAAATGCTGACGCGCCCGATGTCGCCCAAAAACTCAAAGACTTCGTCAAACCCCTCATCGAAGCCACTCACTCAGTTTAACGAAATGAACCTGCAATTCACAAAAATGAACGGAGCCGGAAACGACTTCGTGGTTATCGATAATCGTGCACTCGACAAGAACTTGTCGAAGGACCAAATCGCGCACCTTTGTGATCGTCATCGTGGCGTGGGCGCGGACGGGCTCCTCGCTGTCGAACCTGCCGAAAGCGGGGCTGACGTGAAATTCCGTTACTATAATGCCGACGGGGGTGAAGCTGAAATGTGCGGAAATGGGGCCCGCTGCTTTGGTCGCTACACAGCACGGCTGCTCGGAGGCGATATCACTTCTCTGACTTTTGAGACGATTGCAGGAATTCTAAAGGCGGAAATGATCGGCGAAGAGGTGTGTATCGACATGTCCAACCCGATTGATCTGGAAATGAATTCCCCTGTCGAGTCGGTGGCCCCGGTCCACAATCTTAATACCGGCGTGCCCCACGCGGTCGTCTTCGTCGATGACCTCGAAGGTTGCGATATTGTGAAAAACGGAGCCGGGATTCGCTCTCACGAGCACTATTCACCGAACGGCACGAACGCAAATTTCGTAGGCATTCTGGCACCAAATCACCTCTCCGTACGGACTTACGAACGCGGCGTTGAAGGTGAAACATTGGCTTGCGGCACCGGTATCACAGCCTGCGCCCTTATTCACAATCTCCTGACCGGCGCAGCCTCCCCCATTAAGATCGATGTGCGGGGCGGCGAAACCCTTTCCATCGGTTTCTTACCCGGCCCAGAGCAAACCTTTTCCAAAGTAACTCTTAGCGGCCCGGCCGACTTCGTCTTCGACGGCGAAATCACCCTCTAACAAATGCGGCTTTCCTCAGCGGAAGCGGTATGTTTCTCTCACTCAAGCATTCATGGAACTCGATTTCACAGATACCCCCTTTGACACCAAAGCGATCAAGCCTCACGAGATTGAGGAGGTCTTCGAGGACCCATTCTCCATTCGTCTCCTGCCCGACAATGATCGGGCCGATGGCGAAGCTCGCTTTTATCTCATCGGTAAGACCATCGGAAGCCGGGGGCTTCTCCTCGCCTTCTGGTCAAACGGTAAAAAAGCCCGCGTCGTCTCCGCCCGAGACCTGGTGGCCGAAGAAGAAGGCTACTACGAGCGCAAGCTTGCTGAATTTAAATAATCCTGATCCTGACGCCATGAATACCATCTCAGACTGGAACGAGGTTCCCGATTTCGAAAACGACGAAGAAGAGCACGAGTTCTGGACCAAGAACGCGCTCAACCCCCGCCTCATCAATGCCTCCGTGCATTCGCCCGATTCCAAGGAATCAACCACCATCACCCTGCGCTTCGACCCGCGCATGCTCTCTCGTATCAAGCGTATCGCGCGCTCCCGCTTCCTCAACTACCAATCGATGATGAAGCAATGGCTCGCCGAGCGCATGGAAGAGGAAATGCGGAAGAACGGAGATCAGGATTCGTAGATCACGCAGGGATGAGAAAGTTCTCTGTCAACTTGAGGAAGGCCGGTGATTTTCTGGCATCTCTGCTCCTCGCAGCAATGACTTCGATCGGGGTGATGACCACCATCACCTTCTTGAAGGAAAAATTCCCTTTCACATCGAGCGTGACATTTGGAGTCATCATGGCACCAGGAGGAATCTGGTATCTGCGAGACTGTCTGCTTGGACCATTTCGCGAAGGTTTAGAGTCAGCTAAGCCCAAGCCGGAACTAGAGCGATAATGAGCACCACTTCTCTCCGCCAAAGCCCGCGATTCTGGGCTGCTTGTTTCATCCTGTGGTTCGTTGTCCTCAATATCCTGTCGCACGGGGACAAATTCCTACCTCGCAGCGGTTTCAGTA
This sequence comes from Akkermansiaceae bacterium, assembly GCA_047629805.1. Classification (GTDB taxonomy): domain Bacteria; phylum Verrucomicrobiota; class Verrucomicrobiia; order Verrucomicrobiales; family Akkermansiaceae; genus SW10. The sequence goes on from JBLHUR010000032.1 coordinate 11,469, forward strand.
TCCCCCATCTTGATAAGATCGTACACTTCGGCTTCTTCTTCGGTGCTGGTGGTTTGCTCTCGGCAACCCTCTACCTTGCTAAGAAACCGAGTTGGGGAAAGTTAACCCTCATCGTCACGGTAACCCTCTCTCTGATTGGTGTTTGGGACGAATTCCACCAATCATTCTTCGCTAACCGCAGCGGCAACGATCTCGGCGACTGGCTGGCCGATACCCTCGGAGCCCTCTGCGGGGCCCTCGTTTTCAGGAAAATGCATCGGAGACTTTTTCGGTAAAGACGCTCGGAAAGCGAAAAACTGGTAAGAAGATTCTTATTTCTACTTGCGAAAGATCGATTCAGCACGACCTCTACCTTTCAACCCAATGACTTCTTTCCTCTTCCATCCAGTCACCACCTTTATTGGAGGAGCCATCATTGCATTGCTGGTGCTCGGACTGTTCCTAAATTCTAAAACGGAGGCCGACCAAACTGCCCAATTGGTCAAAAACTATCGCGAAGCCATGACGAAGGCCGGCGACCAGGGCCCAGCACCAGGGACACCCGAAGAGAAATCCGCGATTAAGACCTTCACGGACTTCCTGAAGAATGTCGGCGACAAGGAATACATCAAAAACGAAACGGCCAAGGCTTACGCTGAAAACGCCTACCTTGATGACACCATCGTCACTCATTACGGTCCGGAGGAGATTAAGAATTACTTCGTCCAGACCGCCGAAACGATGACTCAATTTGAGGTCAACATTCTCGACACAGCTCGATCCGGCTCCGACCACTATATCCGATGGGAAATGATTTTTTCCGCCCCAAAGCTCGGTGGCGGAGAGCCGATCCATTCCGTCGGAATGAGCCAAGTCCGCTTCGATTCAGAAGGCAAAGTGGCCTTTCATCAGGATTTTTGGGATTCTGGTAAGAACATCTACGGAAAAATTCCGGTCGTAGGTGGATTGATTAGTATCATTCGCAATCGAATGAAGTAAGTATTCGCCATGCCCGAAAGTACCCACCGAAAAATAGGCCCCATCGCGACTATCAGTCGCGTGATTGGGCAGTGGTTAAACTCAGACTTCAAACGAGAGGAAGCTCCCGATCCAGAAGACCTTCCCGACAAGATGAACTGGGGACGCACGCTCCCTTTTATCATCCTCCAACTCGGCTGCCTCGCGGCCTTCTGGGTCGGAATCAATTGGACCGTCGTCCTTTCTGCCGTCTTTCTCTACCTCGTCAGAATGTTCGCCATCACCGGCTTCTACCATCGCTACTTTTCTCATCGGACTTTTAAAACGTCCCGCTTTGGTCAGTTCCTCTTCGCGGTGGTTGGGAATAGCTCGATGCAACGCGGCCCGCTCTGGTGGGCCGCCACTCATCGTCACCACCACCAACATTCGGACGAAGAGTGCGACGTGCACTCGCCCGTCAAGCACGGCTTCGCTTGGTCACACATCGGCTGGCTGACTTCGATGAAGAATTTCCCGACCGACTACAATCGCATTCCAGATCTCAAAAAGTATCCTGAACTGGTTTTCCTGAACCGCTATGATCAGATCGTGCCTTTCGCCTATGGGGCTCTCATGCTGGGAATCGGAGCACTTTTGGAGAACTTTGCCCCCTCGCTGGGCGTCACGATGTGGCAATTCTTCGTGTGGACTTTCTTCGTCAGTACGACAGTCCTCCTCCATGGCACCCTTTTCATCAACTCGCTTGCGCACGTTTGGGGGAAAAAGACTTATGAGACCAAGGACGAAAGCCGAAATTCATTCCTCCTCGCGATCATTACTCTCGGCGAAGGGTGGCACAACAACCACCACCGCTACCCGCACTCGGTCCGCCAAGGATTCCGGGCGTATGAAATTGATCCCACTTACTACGGCCTCAAGATCCTCTCGTGGCTGGGCATCATCTGGGATCTCAAACCGGTGCCTCAGCGCGTCAGAGAAGAAGGACTCAGACAAAAATGACCATGACGCGGGAGAAAATTGCGATCGTGGGTTCCGGAATTTCCGGAATGGCCTGCGCCCATTTTCTGCACCCGCATCATGACATCACCCTTTTTGAAAAGGACGACCGAATCGGCGGACATTCCAACACCGTAATGGTGGGCGAGGATCCCATCGACACCGGCTTCATGGTCTACAATGAGGTCACTTACCCCCACCTCACCCGCCTTTTTAAAGAACTCGAGGTCGCGACCAAACCGACCTCAATGTCCTTCAGCGTGCAGCACACCGCTGACGGCTTGGAGTTTAACGGAGGCAGCCTCAACCTCCTCTTCGGACAGCGAAAAAACCTCTTGCGCCCGCGTTTCTGGAAGATGCTGCTCCAGATCAATCGCTTCAACAAAGAAACGGTTGCTGAGCTGCAAAAGCCCGAAGAAACCAAACTCACCCTTGCTGAATACGTCGAAGAACGCGGCTATGGACAGGACTTTCTCCGCTGGTATCTCTCCCCCATGGCAGCGGCCGTTTGGTCCAGCCCGCCCGAGAAAATCGAACAGTTCCCAGCCATCACCTTGATGCGCTTTTGGCACAATCATGGCTTCCTCGGACTCGACACCCAGCATCCTTGGCGAACCGTGGTCGGAGGCTCGCAGGAATATGTCAAAAAAATCACCGCACCCTTTTCGGACCGCATCCAAAAAGGCGATCCTGTCGTAGCCATCAGTGTCGAGAATGAAATCACGCTCGCTTCAGGGAAGCGTGAAAAATTCGACCGCATCATTAGCGCGGCTCACGGAAATCAGGCCCTCAAACTCCTCTCAAAACCCACTGCTCTTGAAGAGGAAATCCTTTCAGCATTCCCCTACCAAGCGAACAAAGCGGTCCTCCACACTGACGAAAAATCCATGCCCACAAACCGCCGTTGTTGGGCATCATGGAACTACCGTATCGATGGCGGGAAGCATTCCACCATCTACTGGATGAACCGCCTCCAGGGAGCGACAACTGAAAAAAACATCTTCGTTTCCATCAATCCCTCCGCTTCTGTTCCAAAAGAACACCTCATTAAGGAACTGCACTACGAGCACCCGCTCTTCGGTCTCGAAAGCATCGCGGCGCAGAAACGGATCCCCGCACTCCATGACGCCGGGACCGGTCGTTATTACTGCGGCGCCTGGCAACGCTACGGCTTCCACGAAGACGGCCTCTGGTCAGCAGTGCGGCTCTGCAAAAATCTACTGGGAAGGAGTCCTTGGTCATGAGCGCCTGCCTTTACGAATGCTCGATGATGCACCGCCGCCTCAAGCCCGCGCAAAAGCGCTTTGACTACCGGATCTTCATGCTCAGCGTGGATCTCAATGATCTTCCAAAAGTCCCTTTTCTCGGGCTCAACCGCTTCAATCTTTTTGCCCTCAACGATCGAGACCACATCGATCTCGGCAAACCCGGAGGTATCCGCGCCAACCTCATCACGTGGATGGCGCAAAAAGACATCGAATGCCCACCCGACGCCCTTATCCAGCTCGTCACCCTCCCCCGCGTCCTCGGCTACGCCTTCAATCCGGTCTCGTTTTATTACGTGAATTCACGCGACGGTGAGCCTCTCTTCGCCATCGCCGAAGTCCGCAATACCTACCACGAAATGAAGCTCTACCTCGTCGACGGCGAGAAGAAGAAAGGCTGGCAGCGAAAAATCGCCAAGGAGTTCTACGTCTCACCATTTTCAGATGTCCGCGATTCCTTCGACTTCAAGCTCGGCCTCCCCGACGAAACCTGGACCGTCAATATCGACAACCTCGATCAAGAAGGCATCACCCTCATTTCCGCAATCCAAGGAAAAGCCCGCCCGCTCACGGCGAGGCGACTTCTCTGGTTCTCTCTCAAATATCCCCTTCTTTCCCTCAAGGTTATTTTCGGCATCCACTGGCAGGCCCTCAAGCTCTGGCTACACAAAGCCCCTTACTTCCCAAAAGCCACTCACACAAAATCCCAGCGTGATGTCTTGCGCCCCCATTCTTCACTAACTTCTTCCGATGAGTAATTCCTCCCCTCCCATCAACCACGGACTCCCCGAGCGCATGGTCGTCGGGCTCCTTAATAAGATGCCCCAAGGTCGCCTACAAATGACCTACGCCGATGGCTCCGTGCGTGACTTTGGCAATGCCGCAAGCGACATCACCGCCTCGGTCAAAATCAACAACGACAAGGAATTCTTCAAACGCTGCGCCTACTACGGCAACATTGGGATGGGCGAAGCCTACACCGATGGCATCTGGGACACGCCCGATATCCGAGCCGTGATCAGCTGGTTCATTCTCAACATGGAGGCCCTGCAAGGTTCCGACACTTCCTCCGACAAACTCCCCGGGGTGGGACTCCTGAAAGTCGTCAATTGGTTCCGGCACCTTCGACGTGCAAATACCGTCGAAAACAGCCGTCGCAACATCTCGGAACACTACGATCTCGGCAATGAGTTCTACTCGCTCTGGCTCGATGCCACCATGACCTACTCATGCGCCAAGTTCGAACAACCGGACCAGGAATTCGAAGACGCTCAGACCGCCAAATACGAAGCCCTCTGCCAAAAACTCAAGCTCAAGCCTACCGATCATGTCCTCGAAATCGGCTGCGGTTGGGGCGGCTTCGGAACCTACGCCGCCAAAACCCACGGCTGCAAAGTGACAGGCGTCACCATCTCGGAAGAACAAGCAAAGTATGCCCGCGAATGCGCCAAGCAGAAGGGCCTCGAGGACAAGTTTGAAATTCGTATCGAAGACTATCGTCACATCAAAGGGCAATTCGACAAGATTATCTCCATCGAAATGATCGAGGCCGTGGGCGATAAATTTCACCAATCATTCTTCGCGAAATGCCACGAGGTCCTCGCGCCTGATGGCATCCTCGCCCTGCAAATGATCACCGTTCCCGACAACCGCTACAAGAGCCTCACAAAGGGGGTCGACTGGATCCAAAAAACGATCTTCCCCGGTTCCCTTCTCATGAGCGTTGGGCGAGTGAACGAAGTCCTTTTGAAAACGAGCGACCTCTTCCTTCACGACCTCGAAGACTTCGGCGCTTTCTACGTGCGCACCCTTGGCAACTGGCACGAACGCTTTAACGCTTCCAAGGAATCACTCATGAAGCTCGGCTTCGACGAAGCCTTCATGCGCACCTGGAATTACTACCTCAAATACTGTGAAGCTGGCTTCGCCACACGAAACATCTCGGTTGTTCAAGCCATTTACACCCGCCCTAACAATCCGGTATTAATGGCGTGAGTGAGGAAACCGTCAAACGAGATCCCTGGTGGAAGCGGTGGTTTATCAACCCCGTTCTCAAGCAACTCACTCAGGGAATCAGCGCCGATAAATTGGCCTGGACCATCGCCGTCGGTTGCGCGCTTGGCATCTTCCCCATCATGGGAATGACCTCAGTTGTTTGCTTCCTCGCGGCAACCTACTGGCGTCTTAACCATCCCGTCATCCAAGTCGTTTGCCACACCTTGTGGGCGGCTCACTTCGCCCTCATTCTCCCCTTCATCAAACTGGGACAATGGATTCACGGAGATGAACCGATCACACAATCGATCGCCACTCTACTCAAAGAATTCTTCTCCAGTCCTTGGCAATTCACGCAAGACTACTGGCTCGCAGCCTGGCAAGGCATCGTTGCTTGGTTCATTGTCGCCATCCCGCTAATATTCCTCGTGCGCGTCATTACCTTTCCACTTCTCAAAGTCGCAGCGGGACGCATTGAAAAACGTAAAGAAGCCACCGCATGAACGACCTCACTCTCCTCGCCATCGTCTCCGTCATCGTGATTTTTGACTTCATCGTCGGCTGGTGGTTCGGAACCAAGATCAACAACTACTCCCTTGTCGACGCCCTCTGGGCCGGCTGGATCGGCTTGGCTGGTGTATCCTTCGCCATCTTTGGCAATGGCGACGTTCCCAAACGTATCGCGGCCGGAGCCATCGCGGCGGTCTGGGGTGGCCGCCTCGCCTACCACCTTCAGAAACGAATTCGCAAACATCATCCCGAGGAAGATTCACGTTACCAAAAACTCCGCGAAGTCTGGGATGGACGAGTCAAGTCCGCCTTCTTTTGGTTCTTCCAAGCCCAAGCCATCTCGGTCCTCTTACTCGCGCTTCCCTACTTTCTCATCACCCGCGATTCCTCACCGTGGGGTATTTTTGAAACCGTCGGGCTCAGTATCGCCATCATCGGACTCACCGGAGAAATGCTCGCGGACCATCAGATGTCGAAGTTCAAGGAAAGAGACCAGCGCTCCAGCTCGGTCTGTCGCGAGGGACTTTGGAAATACTCCCGCCACCCCAACTACTTCTTCGAGATGGTCATCTGGATCGGGGTCTTCCTCTTCGCCTGCGGTTCAGCCTGGGGATGGATCACCTTCTTCGCCCCCGCCATCATTACCTTCCTCCTTCTCAAAGTCACCGGCATTCCCCCAACCGAAGCCTCCGCCGTGAAGCGCAAGGGCGAGGTCTACCGCGAATATCAACGAACCACCAGCCCCTTCATTCCGCTCCCGCCCAAATCTTCATCGCCCCATTCACTCTCTCCAGGGAACGACCATCCCTGACCCGCCAAGGAGTCATCACTCAGCTCAAAAAGTCTCTCTCGGAATGCAGAGGCGGAGACCAGTCATTTTCACAATCCCTCAAACAAATGCACCTACCCCATAAAGGGAAGCCCTTGACCTCCTAATCTCATCGACATATCGCACCCAAATCCATCCCCTCCGCCCGCTCTTACCTCTCTTCCAATGTCTCAACGACGATTCCCGGCCATCCTTCTCCTCCTCTTCCTGCTTTCTCCTCTCTCTGCCGAAGAAAAGGAAAAACAAGCAGATCCCCTCGCCGCCCTCAAACTCCCCGGCGTCACCATCAACCTCAAAAAACGCTCGGTTGATATCAAGGCCACCATCAGCCTCGATGAAGGTTCCCTCGAATTCGTAGCCTGTCTCAAAGACACCAAAGAACACGAGTCCATCATCACCATTCAGGCAAAACCAAGCCACATTCACACCGCCCTCCTCCTCCTCGGAGCCGAAGCCGGAAACCCTGCCATGCGCAAGTTGGTTGGGGAAGGTGACGACCAACACTGGATCGACCTCCCCCCAAAAGGCAGCCCGATTACCGTCTCCTTTGTCACCACCGACAAGGCCGGCAGGCAGACCGAACGCCCTCTCTCCGACTTCATCGTCAAAGCTGACGAATCCGCCACCAAGTTCCCGCACAACACCTTCCTCTTCGCCGGTTCCCATCTCACCGGCAAGGACGACGGCCCCAAAACCTACCTCGCCGACAGAAGCGGAAGCGTCATCAGCATCTCCACCTTCGGCGACGAACTCCTCTGCCTCCCCCTGATCTACGGCCAGGAAAATCACGCTCTCCAATGGGAGATCAACCCCACCAACCTCCCCGCCGTAGGATCTGAAATCATCCTCCGCCTCCACCCCCAAATAAAAAAGAACCCCAAAAAACTTTAGCCTCCCTTCTTGAATCTCAAAATCTAAACGGACCATGAAACTTCTCTTCGCCCTCTCATCCCTCGCCTTAACCACCTTCGCCCAAGAAATCCCCGCCATCCTCCCCGACCCCGACAGTCTACCCGGCAACGCCTCCAAACCAGTCAAGGTCTACCTCCTCGCCGGGCAATCCAACATGGTCGGCATGGGCAACCTCTCCGGTGCCAAAAACCTCTATACCGGACTCTTCCTCACCTCAGACCCCGCCGCTCCCGAAGGCCCCTTTGAAATCTACAAAGTCGGCAAATACAAAGTTTCCCACCTCACCGTCTACGACAAGGACGGCAATCCATCCCAAAATCCGGAGACCAAAGGAACCCTCGAAGTTCCTCTGGCCGGAATTTTCCGGGTCCACTGCCACGGTAAAATGAATTTGGACGGCACCAGTGACACCGGGGAAATCTCTCTAAAACCCGGAAAACGCTACCCCTTTCAAATCACAAACCTCAACGGTCATGCTTCGCATTTTTGGCTCGAAAAAACCGACCTCCTCGGAAACGGCGACCTCGAAAATGTCGTCAAACGCGAAAAAAAATTTCCCAACCTCATCGATGACTCCGGTAACTGGACCGTCCGCCAAGACGTCTACTTCCAAGAAGCTCGCATCGCCAAGGACGGTCAAGGTTCACCCCTCAGCCACACTTCCAACGGTAAAGCGATCGGCCCCGAACTCGGCTTCGGCCACGTCATGGGAACCTTCCACGACGAACAAGTCCTCCTCATCAAAACCGCCATGGGCAACCGCGCCCTCGGCTTCGACTTCCGCCCGCCCTCCAGCGGCCGCACCGATCCCAAAAACGAATGGGAATCACTCGAATACAAACTCATGATCGAAGGCGTCCAAAAGACCCTCGCTAACATCGACAAAGTCGTCCCGGGTTACAAAGACCAAGGCTACGAACTCGCCGGCTTCGCCTGGTGGCAGGGCCACAAAGACAGCCCACCCGAAGCCGCTGCTGAATACGAAAAAAACCTCGTCAATCTCATCACCGACGTCCGTAAAGATCTCAAAGCTCCAAAAATGCCTGCCGTCATCGCCACCATTGGCTTCGGCGGATACCGCATGGACGAAAAATTCCTCCCCATCCTCAAGGCCCAACTCGCCGTCAGCGATCCCGCCAAACATCCTGAATTCAAAGGCAACGTCGCCTCCGTCGATACCCGTGACTTCTGGCGCGAAGTTGATGAATCTCCCACCAACCAAGACTATCACTACAACCGCAACGCCGAAACCTACCTCCTCGTCGGCGACGCCCTCGGCCGCGCCATGGTCGAACTCCTCGGCGGTAAAGCCCAACCCACCCCACGCCCAAAACGCCCCATCCCCGCTTCCGCAACCCAAGCGGCAAAACTCACCGACGTCCAAAAAGCCGCTAATCAAAAAGCCCTCCGTCCTATCCTCTTCGATGGAATCGCAGCCTCCTATCTCAAGGACCCACGTAACCAAAAATCGATCGCGGCCGAAGCAAGCAGCCAACGCCCCGACCGCTCAAACCAATTCCTCCGCGGAGCCATCTTCGGCCTCACCAACATCTACCGCACCGCCGGAGTTACCGACTACGACTGGAAACCCTTCGCCACCGACCTCCGCGACGTCAAATGGAACTACACCAGCTTCGACCCCGCCGAAAAACTTCCTAAAGATCACAAAGGAGCGCGCTATCGTAAAGTCACTTACCCGGACGGCATGGCCAACTGGTCCGCCCCCGACTTCGATCCAACCAAAGCCGGATGGCAAACCGGCCTCCAACCCTTCGGCCAGCTCAATGGCAAACTCGCCCCTCTCCGCGATTGTGACAACCCCCTCTGTGGATGCGGCACCGCTCCAAAATCACTCTGGAAAAATGAAGTCCTCCTCGCCCGCACCACCCTCGAACTCCCCGCCTTCAAAAAAGACCACCGCTACCGCATCATCGTCGGTGGCGCCGCCCACGTTTTCGCAGGCGACGGCTTCGCCATCTACCTCAACGGCAAGCTCCTCGCCGAATCCAACCGTGGCGTCGCCCGACGCGAAGGAGGCCAACCCCGAGGTGCCCACATCTACGCCGACTTTCACGAAAACTTCAAAGGCGGAAAAGTCACCATCGCCGCCACCAGCTTCCTAAATTACGCCTCCCCCCGAGGCCCCATCCCACCCACCGGCCACTTCAGCCTCTGGATCGAAGAACAGGAACTTCCACCCGGCACCTCCAACTAGATCCCAGCCATGATCAAACTCACCTTCACTCTGAAAGACGGAAAAAAGGGAGATCTTAAACTTCCCGTCCTTGGAAGCTACCGCAACAGCGCGCCCTACGACTGCCCCAAGACCAATGCCATCATCACTCAAACGGCAGACGCCCTCGTCAAGTCCCGCAACTTTGGTCGCGGCGGAATGAACATCGGACTCCTCGCGACCGGAGAGGACAAATATATCAAGGTCGTCCGCGATTTCCTCCACCGCGCCGCCTGGGCAAAACCCGATCACAAAGTCACCGAAACCAAGGTCTGGTATCTCGCCTACACCAATCTTCTCCTCTCCCTCGCCGCACACGGCGGACTGGAGCGCGGCCACACCGGACACTACTTCAATCAACTCTGGACCGGCCTCGCCGCCGACCTCTCTGGCCCCCAAGCCACCGCCGCCTTCTTCCGAAAAACGCGCTGGCTTCACACCCTCAACCGGACTTGGGATGGCAACTTCACCTACGACTGCTCCGCCTATAAAAATGGCATTTTTTCCTACCGCGGACTCAGCGACACCGGCTCCCACCTCCTCAACTACTGCGGTGGACGCAACAAACTCCACATCACCGGAAAGGACCCTGACAAATCCCTCTGGCTTCCCGTCGCCGGCATCGACGAAGCGATCAGCCTCGCAGACTACGGCATCGCTCAAAAATCCGAGCAGGAGCTCCTCGACCTCTTCAGCCATCCCATGCCTCAAATCCGGGTGCAAGCGATCTGGGCTCTCCGTGCCATCTTGGAAGAAAAGCCAGCCGACACCCTCGGCTACCTCGACGAAAAAATCGGACGAAGCCTGAACTCCCTCACCAAAGATCCCTACTCCGACAAGCTCGTGGATCAAAAAAACAAGACGCTCTTCTATGCCGCCATCGCCAAACTCCTCAAACACAAACGTCACCCCGCCCGTGCCTCAGGCAGTCAGTTGATCAAAAACATGCCGATCGATGACTTCCATCTCGTCGCCGACCAAGCCGTCGCCATCATCAAAGACAAGAACCGCACCTTCCATTCCTACCACGGCCTCGGCCCCCAAACCAACGTCATCGAAATGCTCGCCAACCTTAAGATCGCGGGTGGCATCGAATCAGCCTTCAAAATCCTCGAATCACCCGGAGGCAAAGCAGGATTCAAACTCCGCCTCCTCATGAGCGTCCTCCCCAAATACGGAGCCAACGCGAAATACGCCCTCCCGAAAATCAAAGCCACCAACGCCGGCAAGTTCCAAAAACAATGGGACGCCATGATCAAGAAAATCGAAGCCACCTCCGGCGCAAAAAAAATGAGACCCATCGAGGAAGCCAAACGAATTGGACTTTAAAAATAAGCTCCTAATCATAACAACGCTCTCTCGCCACTTCGCGGCAATACAATCGCAAAAGTCCAAGCTTTCACTAATGACGCGCGACCAATCGAGGCGTCTTCAAAATCGTAAAGAAGTTGACAGAAGCGAAGGCTGGACTTGAATCCAAAGACCCATGATCAATATCGACGACCTTCTCGCCAAGGATATCATCCCCGACGCCCTCATCCGGGTCGGCATTCGCGCGCGACTCAAGGACACCCTGAAACCCTTCGAGCAACTCAACGGCGAAGGGAGGCAGGGATTAGTCATGAAGCATGTTCGTGAACTCAAAGAGAGCCCAGTGGCGATCGCGACCGATGAAGCCAACGAGCAGCACTATGAACTTCCGACTGCTTTCTTCCAAAAGTGCCTGGGACCTCACATGAAGTATAGTTCGGGATATTGGGATCCGGGCGTAGAAGACATCGAGACCTCGGAAGCCCGCATGCTCAAACTGAGTTGCGATCGCGCGGAGTTGGAGGACGGCCATCGCATTCTCGAACTTGGCTGTGGCTGGGGGTCGCTCACGCTTTGGATGGGAAAGCATTTTCCAAATGCTCTCATCACCGCGGTTTCCAACTCACGCACGCAGAAGGAATACATCGACCGGCAAGCCAAGGAACGCGGCCTCACCAACATCGAGGTGAAGACCGTCAACATGATCAACTACGAAGGAGAAGGCGAAAGCGTCTTCGACCGCGTCGTCTCGGTCGAGATGTTCGAGCACATGAAAAACTACGAACTCCTGCTGGGAAGAATTTCCAGCTGGCTCAAACCGGACGGCAAACTCTTCGTTCACATCTTCACCCACCGCGAATACGCCTACCACTACGAGGCCAAGGACGAGAGTGACTGGATGGCTCGTTACTTTTTCACAGGCGGACAAATGCCCTCAGACGACCTCCTGCTCTACTTTCAGGACAAGCTCAAGATTGATGACCATTGGCAAGTCAGCGGCACCCATTATCAAAAAACCTCGGAAGCCTGGCTCACTCGCATGGACGCAGCGAGCGAAGAACTCAAGCCGCTCATCACCGCAACTTATGGCGAAGCCGATGCCAAAAAATGGTGGGTCTGGTGGCGCTGCTTCTATATGGCCTGTGCCGAGTTATGGGGCTACCAAGGCGGCGACGAATGGCTTGTTTCGCATTATCGATTTAAGAACTCGAAGTAGGGAGCGTCACTTCCCCTTCCCCACCTTCTTGGCAAACTTGTATTTCACCGGGCCTTTGCTCTTCAACTCTTCCTTATCAAGCCCTGCCCGTTTCTTTAGCTCCTTAATCTGATCGCGGAGGTGCGCCGCCTTCTCGAACTCCAGCTTGGCCGAGGCCTTCTGCATCTCGTCTTCCATCTCGCGTATCACCTCAACCGCGTTATAAACCATCTCGTCTTCTGCCACGAGTGAAGTGTTCATATCCTGACCGGTCTTGCTCGTGACCCCGCGATCGTGAAGACTTTTCTGAACGGCCCGCTTTACGCCAGTTGGCGTGATGCCGTGTTTCTCGTTATGCTCTCTCTGCACCGTGCGGCGATACTCCGTGACGTTGAGGAGGCATTGAATGGAGTCGGTAACAGTATCGCAGAAAAGGACACACTCACCATTGATATGACGCGCCGCTCGTCCGGCCGTCTGGATCAAGCTCGTCTCATTGCGAAGGAAACCTTCCTTGTCAGCATCAAGAATACAGACGAGTGAAACCTCCGGAAGATCGAGGCCTTCACGAAGCAAGTTAATCCCCACCAAAATATCAAACTCCGCCGCGCGAAGGGCACGCAGAATTTCCACTCGCTCAATCGCATCAACATCCGAGTGGATGTAGCGAACCTTCAAATCGACCCCTTGAAGATATTCAGTGAGATCCTCGGCGGTCTTTTTAGTAAGAGTAGTAATGAGGACTCGCTCATTCTTCGCAACCCGTTGTTGGCAAAGTTCAATCGTATCATCGATCTGCGCCTTGAGCGGGAGCATCGTAAGAATAGGATCGAGTAAGCCCGTAGGCCGGATGATCTGCTCCACGATGAGCTGACCTCCGCTCCGGGAAACATCGAAGTCTTCCGGATCCTCCGCCGAGCCGCTTGCCTTAATCGTGAGGCGTTTGAAGAAGGTGGGATCAAAGTCCTCTTCCTTCCGAGATTTGATCGGAATGAAGGTGGGATTATCAGGACGAGAATTCACGATCTCAAACGGCCCGGGAGTCGCACTGACATAAAGACGGCGCTTCGTCATCTTCATGTATTCATCGAAGCGCAGCGGCCGGTTGTCCATCGCGCTCGGGAGACGGAATCCATGATCAACAAGAACCGATTTACGACTCTTATCCCCCTCAAACATCCCGCGAACCTGCGGAAGAGTCGCGTGGCTTTCGTCGGCCATGAGGAGGTAGTCATCCGGAAAAAAATCAAGCAAGGTATAAGGCTGGTCCCCTGGCTTACGTCCGGTGATGTGACGGGAATAATTTTCGATCCCCTGACAAAAACCCATCTCCTGCATCATTTCGAGATCATATTCGGTGCGCATACGGATGCGCTGGGCTTCGATGAGTTTGCCATTTTTCTCAAACCAGGCAATGCGATCATCAAGCTCCTGTCGAATTGCCACCATGGCACCTTTAAGCTTCTCCTTCGAACTGACGAACTGCTTGGCCGGATAAAAAACGTAGTGCTTCATCTCCTCAATGACATGCCCGCTCCTAGTATCGATGGAAGTGAGCCGATCGATCTCGTCGCCGAAGAACTCGATGCGGATCGCCGTTTCCTCAAGATAAGCCGGACGAACTTCCACGACGTCGCCACGCACCCGAAAGTTACCGCGCTGGAAAGCAATGTCGTTCCGCTCAAAAAGAAGACTCACCAATTCGGTGAGAAATTCATCGCGCCCCATCTCCTCACCCTTCGAGATCCCGAACATCATATTCTTGTAATCCTCGGGATTCCCCAAACCATAAATACAACTCACACTGGCAACTACAATGGTATCGTTCCGCGTGATGAGCGATCCCATCGTACTGAGACGAAGGCGCTCGATCTCCTCGTTAATCGAAGAGTCTTTTTCGATGTAAGTGTCAGACCGCGGGATGTAGGCCTCGGGTTGGTAGTAGTCGAAATAGGAGACGAAATACTCGACGGCGTTGTTCGGGAAAAAGGACTTGAACTCAGAATAAAGCTGAGCCGCCAAGGTCTTGTTGTGACTCATAATGAGCGTCGGCTTTTGAATATGCTCAATGACGTTGGCCATCGTGAAGGTTTTCCCTGATCCAGTGACCCCACGGAGGGTCTGGTGCCGGTTTCCCGCCTTGATCGACTTCACCAATTTGGCGATGGCCTGCTCCTGATCCCCCTTTGGGCCAAATTCGCTGACGAGTTGAAAATCCACATCGGGACATTAGAGGAAGTTTACCACTTGTCCAATCCAGCCGCTTATGGGATTCTATGCAACTGACACAAAGTAAATTAGTGAAAAAACTTACTTCCCTTCTTGCCCTTACCGCGTCCCCGGCCTGGGCAACTTTTTCCCCACTCTTTTCCGTCGGGTCCAATGACAATTCCAGCTCAGAATTTACGCAGGAAAATTTCTCCACTGACTCTGCTCCTGGAGATCCAAACGGACTCGACGATCACTACTACCTAAAAGGAACCTATCCGGCGCCGATTGGGGTGCTCGCAGTGGATGAACTGGTGGAAAACTTCGAGCATGCGCTCACTTCGAGTGACCCAGCCAACCTCATTCATTTCAACCTCAATACCGCACAGGCCACAGACACGGGATTGCTTCGCGTGACCGCAGATTTCCTCTGGAGCGGTGCAAGTGGAGGAGCAGCGGTCGAAAATGTCATCGAATTCAGCGTGAATGGAAAGGCGGCTTCATTTACCAGCGCACCCTTTCAAAGTTACACGATCATTCTTGCCGAATTCCCCACCAACGGGCTCGATCTTGTCGAGGGAGCAAACACTCTTGAAATTCGGCGTACGGGAACAACCTCTAGCTCATGGGTGGGAATCGATCAAATCAGTGCCTCCCTCCATCCGACTGCTCTTGCCGATACCGATTCAGATTCTCTACCCTTCTATTGGGAGCAACTTTATCACCTCTCCGATTCCAACAATTCAGATGCCGGCCTCGATCCCGATGGCGACACTTTGACCAATCTCGCAGAGTTTATCAAAGGCACCAATCCTCTCGTCGCAGATACTGATGGCGATGGCTTGAGCGATGCCGACGAAACAGTCAGCAACCCTCTCGATCCCGACTCGGATGATGATGGCCTTCTCGACGGACAGGAGATCGATTCCAGCCCAATCTTAGTCGACACGGACTCAGATGGCGCATCGGACGCCTGGGAAATTCAAACCGGATACAACCCGAATGATGACCAAAGCACCCCGCCAAACTGGAACGGGGCCATTGCCATAAACTTCCGTTCCAACAGCCGCCCCGACGCCGGCATCTGGCCCGCCACCTTCCCGAACGGACAAGTCCCGCAGACCAACTGGAACCAGACCGAACTTTTATCGAGCAATGGAGTATCCAACGGCAATCCCCTGAAAACTGGAGACACCTCAAACATTGATTCCCCCATGAGCGGGACCTTGGTCGATTCCTCCGGCAACCCGACCACCGCCACCCTTGCCTTCACCTACGATGGAGTCCGTAGCACGCGCGCCGACGATACCCCCGCCGCAAATCTTCTCAACGGGTACCTCTCCGCCGATACCAACACCCCGGCCACGGTTCAAATCAACAATATCCCAGCCTCCTTCGCGACCTACGACCTCTATGTTTACATGTCGACATTCTATGTCGGACCGCTGGCGACAGTTCGTCGTGATGGGCTCTTTCTCGAAAGCGCCCTCCTCCGGCCGGCCTCGACCGGAGCCGAACTTGCCTTCGAACTCTTCCGCCCCACCACCGGCCCCGTCGCTCCTCGGGCAAACGTCGTCCGCTACCAAGGCCTCACCTCCCGCTCGGTCTCGCTTGAAAGCTTCCGCACCTCAAGCAACGCCTCGGGCATCTCCGGCATCCAGATCATTAACACGAGCGGAGATGCCGACAGTGATAATATTCCTGATTGGTGGGAAATCCTGCACCGCTCGGACGCGACCTCCGCAACCGATCCTGACAATGACACCCTCGACTGGCTCGCGGAATTCCATGCCGGTAGTAACCCCTGGAAAGCCGACACAGATGGCGATCGCTTGGACGACGCCCAAGAAGCCGCCGCTGGGACCGACGCCACCTTCGCCGATTCAGACGATGACGGCCTCTCCGACTTCGATGAACTCCACCACCCTCTCCCCAGCGATCCCACCCTCGCCGACACTGACGGAAATGGCACCGACGATGGCACCGAGAGAAGAAACTTTGCCGACCCCGCTGACGCAAATTTCGCAGCCCTCCCCATTCCCGTTTTCGTAAGTGCCACCGAGCTCCTTTGGGAATCGACCGACATGCAATTTGTCAACGACCACGGCGATGGCATCCGAAGCGACAGCGGAACCAACCGCGACTTCATTGACTGGCGGATCGATAACATCACGGCCGATGTCACCCATGCTATTCGTATGCGCCTGCCACAGCGCCGAGGGAAAATCGTTTTCAATGTCTCCACCAACGGAGAAGGGAGCTTTCGTAAAGGAAGCAACATTCTCTGGCACACCGACTACAACACAGACCTCACCCAAGCGCTGGGCTTCGCAGGATTCGGATCTTGCGACACCTCGGATCCGCTCACTTTCCGCATGCGGGCCACGAGCGATGGTTCCCTCACTGCCGGATGGACCGTGACCTTTTCCGTCATCAACCAAGCGACCTCACAAACTGTAACGGAGCACATCATCACCGGCTGTGATGCCGTCGCCACCGTCGCCGACCAATCTGCCACCTGGGGAGATGACGATATTCCAGGAGCTTCGCAAATGCATCTCAACCAGGGCATTTCACTCTACCGCACCACCACTCCAGTCGGCCAACTCAATGGCTTGGAGCACTGCTCCGATGCCGACAACGATGGCATGAGCAACCTCTTCGAAACAACCTACAGCTTCAATCCCAACGACCCCTCGGACGCCTCCCTCGACCCGGACAACGACGGCCTCACAAATCTCTACGAGTCCATTCTGGGAACCAAGCCCAACGACTCCGATAGCGATGGCGACGGCGTGAGCGATTCACTCGAAGCTCATCAATTCACCGATCCAAATTCTGCCGCATCCACTCCTCCCCTGTTCAATTCCACCAGCCTCACTGGAACGGATCTTAACAGCAATGGCATGTCCGATCTTTGGGAATCCCGCTTCAGTGCCAGCGGACTCATTCCATCCGCTGACAACGACGGCGATGGCTTCACCAACCAACAAGAAGCCGGACTTGGCAGTGACCCCTTCGATCCTGCCTCGAATTTTAAAATCCACTCCGCGCTCTCCGACACGCCCAACGCTTTCGATTTCATCTTCCCAAGGCTTACTCATAAATCCCAAACGATCTTTGAATCAGATAATCTCGATGGCTTTGCGCCCTCGCCTCTCACCATGACTATCGTCGGTGACGAATGCCGCGTGACCGCTCCCTTTAACTTGGAGCGGGAGTATTTCAGAGTCACCGTCGCTGATTGCGATCTCGACGGAGACGGCCTCAGCGACTGGGATGAAAGCATCTTCGGCTCGCTGCCCGGCTCCTCTAATTCTCTCGCTCGTTCTGTCGATTACGACTCAACCGGCGATGGCATCCCCGATGGTTCGATCTCTGGCGATCTCGCCGTTTTCCAGGAACGCTTCGCCAACCGCACGACTCTCGCCGCAGGAACCGGCAGCACCGCCCCCACCCGCACTGAAGCCGCCCGCCTCCTCATGCAAGCGACCTTTGGCCCCACCCTCAACGATATCAACACGGCTCGGACCATGGGTATCGAAGGATGGATCGATGATCAGATTCAAAATCAACCCACTACCCATCACGAAGACTACATCCGCGAAATTCAAGCCGACCTCAATGGCGCCCGAATCGACACCACCTACCTCAGTAACAACGGCAACCGCGTGGAAGACGAGAACCTCCAAACCAGTTTCGCCCGCGCCGCCGTCTCCGGTCCAGATCAACTCCGCCAACGAGTCGCCTTTGCCCTTTCTCAAATCCTCGTCATCTCGCGCCAGGATGGAAACATTGATCAAAATGTTCGCAGCCTAGCCCGTTACTATGACCGCCTCGTCGATCAATCTTTCGGCAACTACTACGACCTCCTCATGGGAGTCACTCTCGACCCCAGCATGGGCCGTTATCTTTCCCATGTCGGCAACCTCCCTCCCGCTCCCGCGCTTAATCGCTTCCCCGATGAAAACTACGCCCGCGAAGTCATGCAGCTTTTCTCCATCGGCCTTTGGGAGCTGAATCAAGACGGCACTCGCAAGCTCGATACCTCTGGCAACCCCATCCCAACTTACGGAAATGACACCATCACCGAACTCGCCCGCGTGATGACCGGACTCTGGTTTGCCAACAACGGCTGGGGCTCTCAAAGCGGACAAGATGAAGAACACCTCGTCCCCTTGGAAATGTTCCCGGACTACCACGACTTTGGCGAAAAAACCTTGCTTAATGATTTCATCATCCCAGCGAGAAACCCTTCCGAGAATCACGGAATGCAAGACGTCCGCGATGCCATTCGCCACCTCTTCGACCATCCAAATTGTGCCCCCTTTATCTCAAAGGCACTCATTCAATTCCTCGTCACCAGCAATCCCTCACCTGCTTACGTCGAACGTATCGCAAACGTCTTCGATGACGATGGCAGCGGCACACGCGGCGACCTCGGTGCCGTCGTGAAAACCATCTTAATGGACCCCGAAGCTCGCGATCCCGCCGTCGCGACCTCCCCGGATTTCGGCCTTTTTCGCGAACCGGTCATCAAGACAATGCACCTCGCACGCCTCACCAAACTCGACCGCAGCGGCGGCCTGACCTGGTGGGACTACGGCGATTTCTTCGATGACACCCTGCAGATGCCACTCTACTCGACAACCGTCTTCAACTTCTTCCGTCCTGACTACACTCCTCCGGGGGTCCTTGACCAAGCCGGACTAGATGGACCCGCCTTTGAAATCGCCAATTCCTACACCGCCGTCTCCCTCCCGAACACCCTTTGGGAGATCGCCGATCGCGGCTTCCGGATGAATGGCCACTATCACTTTTCCCCCGACTACGGTGATTTCATGCCCTACCTCGATGAACCCGACACCCTTCTCGACTACATTAACATCGTAGTTTGCGCCGGTGGCATGAGAGCGGAGACACGCACCATCATCAAAACCAGCCTCGTAAACACCGCCACCTCCGACCCGGTCGAAAAAGTCCGTCTCGCCGTCTATCTCGCCCTCATGTCCCCCGAAGGCTCCGTGCAACGCTAGGCCCTCTCCTCACTTTCCATGTCCTCATTTCACAATCTCACCCGGCGCAGTTTCCTCGGCGAAAGCGCCTGCGCGGCCCTCGGCTCGACTTCCATCATGTCGACCCTCTTGAACCTCAAGATGGCCAACAATGCCGTCGCCGCCGGACTCCCCGCTGATTCGGAAGATCGCAAATCCCTCGTCTGCCTCTACCTCCACGGCGGCATCGATTCCTACAACGTCCTCGTTCCAAACGACGCCACCCGCTACAGCCATTACTCAGCAACTCGTACCAACCTCGCCCTCGCGCAAAACACCCTTCTCCCGCTAACCCAAACCGCGACCGGAGACGGACAGGACTACGGAGTTCACCCTGCGATGGGCGGCTTACAAACTCTCTTCAATGGCATCGGTGGAGATGCCAACGAACGGCGGCTTTCCTTCATCTCCAACATCGGAACCCTAATGGAGCCCATGTCCCGACTCGACTACACGGACCGGCTCAAGCCCCGACCTCGCGGACTCTTTTCACACAGCGACCAGCAGGAACAATGGCAGACTTCCCTTCCGCAAGGTGACGTTAATCTCACTGGCTGGGCCGGTCGCGCCGCCGATGTCTTACACGCCACTTCAAATGTCGGCAGCCAAACTTCGATGAGTATTTCCCTCGCCGGAAACAATATTTTCCAAGTCGGACGAAACACTCAACAATTCGTGATGTCCAGAAACGGCGCCCTCACCTTCTCGCAGGAAAGCGGAACCAATCACCCTACCGCACTCAAGAACATCGCCCTCCGATCCCTAATGGAACAAGAGTATTCCAACCTGATGGAAAAGGCCTTCGCGGAACTCACCGACAACAGCATCGAACAGCAGGAACTCATCCAAACCGAATTCGACGCCCTCGCAGACGACTTTGCAGGCGTCACTTTCCCCAACACCCGTATTGGTCAAGATCTCCGCGCGGCTATGAAGACGATCGCCCTCCGTGCCAAGCTCGGCCTCCGACGTCAAACCATCTTCATCTCCATGGGCGGGTGGGATCATCACAGCGCCCTGATCGGTCCACAAAACACCATGCTGGAGCAACTCACTCCCGCTCTCTCCGCTTTCCAAACCGCTCTCGAAAACTGCGAACTCTCCGACTCCGTCCTCACCTTTTCAGCCTCGGACTTCGCCCGCACCCTCCGCACCAATGGCTCCGGCTCCGACCACGCCTGGGGAGGAAACCAATTCGTGATGGGCGGCCCTGTCGCAGGTGGGCAGGTTCTCGGACAATACCCTAGCCTCGCGCTTGACTCCCCCGATGACGTCGGCCGCGGCGGACGAATCCTCCCCACCACTTCGGTCGACTCCCTCGTTGCCGAGCTCCTCCTCTGGTTCGGTCTCGATGGCGACGCAAACTTCGCAAAAGTCCTGCCGAACCTCGTCAACTTCTACGACATCGGAGAGGCCGACGCCACCGATCCCGCAACTCTCCCCATCGGTTTCCTAAAACCCAATACCTTTTAGATGAAGCGAGCCCTCACCCTGCTTATCATCGTCTTGGCTCTGGGCCTTCCTTGGTGGTTTTTAAAATCACCCGACAAAGAGGAAACCCCCTCTCAAGTCATCGAACCCGAGCCGCTCATCACCCCGGCCCCACCCCGCCAACCCGTCCTCGCCGACAATATGCTCGCCGACTACGCGAGCGATGACTCCTCCGGAAAAAGCGACCTCCAAATGATGGCCCGCTTCCTCGACAGTGTCTTCCTCCTCGTCAAGCAACGCGACACCGCCGACTACGCCACCAACGAAGACCTCGCTCTCTTTCTCAAGGGAGCAAACCCTCACCAAACGGCATTCCTCAACCCCGACTCCCCCGCCCTTAACCAAAAAAGCCAGCTCATCGACCGCTGGGGCTCCCCCCTCATCGTCCATCCAGTCTCCCGGAAACTCCTGCAAATCCGCTCAGCCGGCCCAGATCAGAAACCCTACACCGAGGACGACTTCCTTTGGCCAGATGGGTAGTTTCTTGTCCTGATTATTATTTTAGATTTCGCCATCCCAAATCGACCACTCCAAACTCAAGGCGGGCTAGGTCTCCACCTCAATAAACCTACTTTCGACCAAGCAAACGTTTTCCATATTCCGATTTCAAAAAATCCTGCGTCTTAATCGATTCAAGCGTAAATATTTTCGGGCTACATTCTCTAAGGTGAATTGCCCCAACCTTGTCACCATCGCTGATCTTCAGGCAAAGATGAAACTGAGTTCCAATCGTGCTGTAGAAATTTTCTAACTTTGAATAGTGGACTGATAAGGGAATCATCAGCCAATCTTCTCCTTTCAGAGTCGCGATCATCCAATCTTCAAAAAAATCGTCATCATCACCAAAGACGCGAATCGCTTCGCTTAAATCTTGGTGTTCGTGGAAGATTCCGAGGCTGATGGCATCGCATACCAGAGGGGTAACCTTGTTCCAATTCATCCGTCCTTCATCCCCCTCTTCATTTAATCGAGGGTAGTAGTCCGCAATTTTAGCCCGAACAGCAGATCTTTCATCAATTCCACCTATCACCCACCGATCGGAGCCCAACTCATCCCACTCCTCTTTCAGTCCTTCGCTTTCCTGATTTTCCATCAAGATCAGCCACTTTCCTTCCTTCTTCACCAACAAAGCTTTGAGGTGGATGTAAGCTACCTTCTCTTCACCTTCACCGAGTTTGCTGGCATAGCGAAACACACCTGTTTCATGCGCTGTGGTCGCATTTCCCCAACGCTTCGAAAGCCGGAAGTCCACACTCGCTTTCATCTTGCCTGACTTCGTGGCATCGAACTCTGTCTTCCAACGCTTTAAAGCAGAAGCCAAAGGCTCGCTCGTCTTCTTGCTGCCAGAGATGAGAATGCCATCCGGATGACAAGTGGCCGCATAGGCTGCAAAGTCTCCTTCTGCCACTGATCTCGAGACCTCAGCCCAATAGCCATCGAGTTCCCGCAAGCGGTCTGCTCGCTCACCAAGCTCTTTCACCCTCAGGTTCCTCCAGAGAACTTCCCCACTTTTCGCCTTATGAACCTGAAGTCCAAAATATCCTGCACGATAAGTGCCATCACCCTTCCAATGAGCAGCAGGGACTCCATTCAGCCAAGTCTTCACCAAATCTCCCTTCGCCATCACCGTCACTCGATTCCAGCCTTCTTTATTCAGTGAACCTCGTACTTCGGCATGTTCTTTCAACCAAAGAGGATACCAATACCCTCCGCAACTTTGCCCGTAGACACCCCCGGACCATCCACGCTTGTTGTTAGTTCCCTCCATCTCGACTTGGGGCCCAAAAATCGCATCAGTGTCCTCATGGAACTGTCCGCGAAACATGACGCCGGAGTTTAAATCCTTCTCCCACTTCATTTCGCAAGTGAATATGAAGTCATCATAATCGTCCTTGTTCGTGCAGAGATAGGTGCTCGCTTCACCCGGCACACAAGTCCCGGTGATCACACCATCTTTGTAATCGAACTCTGATTGTCCGCCCCAAATCCCCCAATTCGACAAATCCTTCCCATTCAAAAGCGAGACAAAGCCCTCAGCCAAATCCGGCTCGGCATCCGTATTCAGCAACATTGCTGCCGGATCCGGCGCATTCGCTTGCTTCTGATACTTCGCAAACCACCCCTTCTGGGACGGATCGACCTCACCAGCCGACAAACTCCCAATTCCAACAAAAACGCAAACGATCTCTCTCAGCTTCATACTGAAAAAAGACCTATCAGACTCGCGATCGCTCTACCAGCGTTCAGCAACCACTCTCAAATATCGAATCTCAGCAGTCTCAATCTTTTCAACAAGACAAACCACAAACTCTTCAATCCCACCTTCTTTGGCCACTCGCTCAACTTCCTCAATCTCATCCGGGCCCAACTCAATCCAAGTCGCCATATCGCTCGACCCCTCAAAACGTAGTCTCGTATCAACCGCCGCACTCGCGATCCGACAACGCAAACCAAAATGCTTCCCCCCGTCCTCGCCAGCAATCAACTCCGGCTTGGGGTCGCCTTCATGATCATCAGAGGCATCACCCGGATCGGTCCCCACACTGTATTCCCAAAAGAGACGTTCATCACTCAAGCCAGTCTCCCGATCAGACCAGTCCCGCCAAAAATCAAAAGGCTCCATGTCACTACCCTCGTTCGGCCCACCTGCCACAAGCCGTTCCTTGGCAAAATGACCTAAATTCGACTGCACACACACCACCCATGTCCCACCTGAAATCGAGCCAAGATCATAGTCATGCTCCACCCACATTCCCGCTCCCATCGTATTAGATGGCGGAATTTCCCCAATTCCCTCATTCGATCCCGCCCGCACAAATCGCGGACGCGCAAAAAACGAAGGCCCCACCGGACGAACCTCTCCCCAATTCACCGACCAATCATCACGCCCCGCCAAGTCCTCCGGCACAAAAAGCCGAACCGTAGCAGCCCAGCGCCCAATCAACTCATCATGACGGATCGTCAATTCAGCGGTATACACGGGCTCTGGATCCTCCCGCTCAATCTCAACCCGAACATAGCCAATGAACCCATCTCGCAGATGGTTTCCAAAGAGATCACACACCAACTCTGGCTCACTCAGTATTAAACGATACCTCCCGCGATCTTCCGCGCCCCAAGAACGACCCGGAGGTTGCATCCGATAAGTCGCAATCGCTCCCGCCGTGAAATCTGCTGTGAAATTCAAACTCGTTCGCTCGATCTCAATCACCTCTCCTTTCCGATTCATCGCCGTCAACACCTGGGCCTCTATCCCAACCATCACCAATTCGCCTTCATCGAAGAACTCTACCGAAAACTCCAGAGCCTCTTCCCCGGCCTCCGTCACCGTCGCTCCATTCACCATGACCGTCGGCGGTCGCACGTCCCCATTCACATCCCCCACCGTCCACACCGACCGGCCGATCACTTCTTTCAAGGAAGACAACTCGTAACGATACTCACCCGGCAGAGTCATCCCCAAATACACCTGATGCTCAATCACCATCGGAGCCACCAGCAGGATTCGCGAATCCACCCAAGCCGTCACTTCTGAGCCAAAAAGGTTTTCTTTCCGACTCGCCTCAGACCACTCCACCCGCTCCACATACTGACCAAAAGTCAGCCGAACATTCGCGGCATACACCGGATAAAGCCCACGCGTCGGAAGCTTCACAAGCTCGATCTCAACCTTCGACGGCACTCCCTTATCCAACTCTCCGGAACCTCCACCAACCCGAAAACTCTTCTCCGCCAAGACCTCACCATTCGATTTCAAAGCCCCCTGATATTCCCCCGGCTCCAACATCCCCAACTCCACCCTCTTCGTATAGGTCGTCAAGACCTGCGGCACGATCTCATCAACCTGACACCCTTCAACCTCCACACAAAATCCGCCGTCAGCCGTCATACTCACTTCACCCCAATTCACTTCCACCGGATGAGGAAAAATCGCCGTCACCGTCGCGATCACCCGTTCACTGACATTGCCTCCGGGCGCACCCGGAGTCGCAAAAGTCTCCACCGAAAACTCACCTCCCAGAGCCGGCACCCCCACTTTCACCTCACCGATCATCACCCGAAATGATCCCGCCAATGCCATCGAGAAATGCGAGCCATCTTCCTTCAACACCTCATCTCCCGCCAACATCACCTCATATTCGCCATTGTCGGACTCCGACCATCCTCCCTCCGGAGCCGCCAATTCATAAATCGCCGTTTGTTGACGAATCGGAGGGAGTTCCCCATTTGGCCCCGGCCTCGGAGTCACTGGATTCCATTCCACAAAGCTCACTCCCGAATAAAAGCCATCCGCTTGTGTCACCCTCAAATCTCCATCATCAAAGCTCCTCCCTGAAACCCCTTCCGAGCTCTCATAAGTCACCGCAATCCGCAATACGGCCTCACTTACCTCCGTGACATCGGCAACCTCCGCTCGCGCCAATTCCCAAACAAGCGGCTCGTCCGCTTTCGCAAGAAAACCAGTGACGAGGAACAAAATCCAAAAGGTATGCAGTAAATTCTTTCTCATAATTCAACGGAAGCTGTCCGCAATTTACCAGACCAGCAACCCCGTCCCAACTCAAAAAGACCCAACTTAAGCCTCAACCTCGCCGGCCACAATCCTCATCACCGTCCCCTGCACTGTCACATGAAGGTGCCACTCCCCCACCAACTCCCGAATCGACAGCATCTCCAACTTTACCAGCCGGTAAATATCATCCTCATGAGTCGAAAAGTCCCTCATCGGCACCCAAGCATCGCGAGCCGCAAAGTGCCGCCTCAAATTCTCCAACCGCTCCGAGACCTCAGTCGGCGCCGCAATCACCGCCCGCACCTCCTCCCGAATGCGTGTTAGCCACCCCGGTCCCGCTAAAATCAGTCCCACAAAGCCCTGCCCCATCTGTCCGTATTCCTGATTGCTCATCCGAGCCAACCTCATCCCCGGCCTCCGATCCGGCTTCTGCGCAATGCGCTCCCAATCCTGCGGACCATTCCTCTTTAAATGAACATATCCCGCCACATAGACCGCGATCCCAAAAACGAACCCACCCACCACCACCGGAAGGGTCAAAGCATCTATCCCCGTGAACATTTTCGCCAAAACCCAGACAAAAAGAAAGATGATTAAAAAAACCGCGCTCGATCCCAAAGCCCACAAAATCATCCGCCCAACACAGCAAAAGTTGTGACGACGGATCAGGCTGGGCGTGATGATGACAGGGCGCGTTGACATTCCTCTGGAGATCTAACGACTTATGACTCGATTCTCTTAGTCTCACCACGGCGAAAGAATCCTCAACAAGGTATATCGCAGCTTCACCTTCGGCCCCTCCAGCGGAGCAAAAACCCGCAGCGTTTTCCCCGTCGGCAAAAAATTGATCTCCGCCGATCTCCCCCAAAGCTCACCATCCACCTCCACCGGCACCTCTTCTTCACAAGTCACAGTCAGTCCCGCCGCCTGCAGATACTCCACCGTATCTCCGTGCGAATCCTCATCAATCCCTCCCTTAACCAATCCCCTCAGTGAATCCTTCACAAACTGATAACCGGCCTCCTTAAACACCACCACATCCAGCAGCTTGTCCGTATTATCGGCATTCTTAAAAAGCGGAAACTGCCCGCCATAAAGCGACCCATTTCCCACCAACATCGCCACCCCCTCAACCTCGCGACCATCCGCGCAGGTCACCTTGAATACCGGCGGAGCCGCTCGTAAAACCTTCGTCGCCGCCAGGAGATAAGCCAGCGGCCCTAGCCGCTTCTTACTCTCCCACGTCGTCTCCTCAATCACCTGCGCGTCAAACCCAATCCCCGCCATCTGCACAAACGGCGCCCCATTCATCGCAAAAAGATCCACCTCCTCGCTGTGACCGCCATCGATCACCTCCATCGCATTCGCCAGCTTGTCGTAAGGAATCCCCATCTCCCTCGCAAAAACATTCATCGTCCCCGTCGGGAACACCCCCAACGCCGTCTTCGATCCCGCCAGGCCCTCGATCACCGCGTTGAGCGTCCCATCTCCTCCTGCCGCGATCACTAATTCCTCCCCTTCAGCGGCAAACTTCTGCGCCAACTCTATCGCCTCCTCCCGGCTCCGCGTCGCATAAATCGTAAAGCGCGTCGCATTCGCCATGATGAATTTTAGCGCACGCTTCCCCTTCTCCCCCTTGGCCTTCGGGTTCAAAATAAGAGGGTATCGTCCTGGCAAATCGCTCATGAGTCCTGCGTGGGGACAGGAAACCCCATCCGCTCCAGTTGGTCCAGAACCAAGGACACCGGCAAGCCTACGATAGTATCGTAATCACCCTCGAACTTCTCAATGATCAACTCCCGATGCTCCTGCACCGCATACCCGCCCGCCTTATCCAGCACGTAAACTTTCGAAAGGTAATCCTCAATATCAAGATCTCTCAGCTCACGAAATTTCACAAAAGACGTCTCCACAAATTCCGCCCGCTTCTCCCCGCAAGAAAGTACCACCCCCGTATGAACCTCATGCACCCGCCCGCTGAACTTTCGCAAATTCCCCGCCGCCTCCTCCAAATCCACCGGCTTCCCAAAAACCTCCCCGCCCAAAGACACCACCGTATCTGCCCCGATCACCATCGCCTCCCGCTGCGCCAAAGACACCGCCAGACACTTCAACCGCGCATTCGTCACCGCCAGCTCTCTCGGCGGCAAAGTCCCCCCTTCCAGTTCCTCCACCTCTGGAGACTCAATCTGAAAGGAAAGCCCCGCCTCGCTCAAAAGATCCCGACGACGCGGCGATCCCGATGCCAGAATCAATTCCCAACCCAATGCCCCTTCTTGCAAGCCAATCATAAACCCATCTCTCAACAACAACTCCAGAATGAAAAGAAAAAAAGGTTCTAAGAAAAGCCCGCCTTCAACAATGACGAAGACGAAGAATTGGGAACCCGTAAAACCCAGCTGGGTGGTGTCCCGGTCATTCCTGCGGAGAGTCTGGATCAACCCCGGTTGGACGACAATGGACCTGCCGACGCGACTGAACGATTCGGAGGGCTGATCCAATCTTCCAATCGTGACGGTCAGCCGTATGGCATCGACCGGTTTCACGAGGTAATCGACCGCGCCGACTCCAGACCTGCCTTGGCGCAGGCGCGGTGAGGTCGGGTGGCGCTTTGTAGCTCATACATAGCTGGGGAGTTTCTTGCCTGAATCGTGCACTCTCTGGATGGGCCCGTGACATTTCTTAGACGGTTTTAGGGCGGTATCTTTCTAGCGACGAGGCATTTACGGGCCGGGTGTGAAACCTGCCCGTATCCCAGCGCTTTCGTCGCCCCGTCCCCGCAGAGTTCGGGTCGTGGGGTGACATGAAGCCACGCTCGTCCCCGGAAATGCCAAGTTCGTCAAATTCCGCGTGCCTTCGGATGGGATGTTCAGAGGATCACAGCAGATGGCGCAGAAGCGATCTTGCTCAAGGGCGGTGTCGAGGTCGGCCGCACACCGATCAACTCCGACCTGCGGCTCGATCAAAACTACGAACTGCAAATGCGCAGCGACCAGGGCCGCAGCGGCAACACTTTTTACACCAACAAGGCGTCCGCCGCGCAGGGACTTTTCAGTCTGGTGGTAGAAATGAATGGCACCTTGTTCTGACGCTCTTTTCGGTCTGGCCGAATGGGGTTTGGTTGGCCTGCCTGGCGCTGGGACTGGCTGCCGCCTGGGTCATCAGACCCCGTAAAACCTAGCTTTGAAGCGCCTCACTCAGCCATCCTTCGCCACTTGGCGGCCTCTCTCTTTAGGCCCAGAATCTCCAAACGTTTCACCATCTCGGAGGCTGCGATTTTCTTCACACTCCCTTCGGGGAGTGTGTTGATCCAAGCAGATACCGCATCAAGATCTTGGTAGAGAAAGTGCTGGGCCCCTCGCCTGATCAACTGATCTGCTCCGGGAATCTCCGGATTCAAACTTCCAACGAAATTCATCGCACTCTCATCATCCGCAGCTTCAAGCACAACCGCCAGGAGCCCTCCTGCATGTTCTTTCTCGGAATATCGCGCGGAGCTCCGGATGTCTTCCAGCGCACCCTGCCATCCCCTCATTTCACCCATACTTCTCACCAGAATCGGGTAAGCCGCAGCGAGATCCTTTTGACTCAATTCCAACTTCGTCAATTCATCACTCAGTGGAAAACGAGCCAGTTTCCCTCCTCCCTTCACATGACTCGACATCAAACTCCAACAAAGTCCCTGCACCAAAGCTTCTGCCTCAGCCCCTTCATCAGCTCCCTTACGAAGAGCTACGAAATCTTCGAAACCCAAATGGACTGTGTTCGGGCCCATCTGAAGTGCTTCAATCACAAACCTGCTCTTCTCCTCTTCGTTCCAAGAGAAAGCAGCCCGCTCGAAATCTTCATAATTGATCGAACGCAAACGCAGCCTCTTCATCACGAAGTTCCTCGCCTTCTCACGGTGATGGGGTTCAAGATTCTTATTCCCCACCAACGATAGCAGGGGAGCGCTCGCCCTTGGTGAGGTAGAGTTCGAAAGTTTAAACAAAAATGAGTGGAAATCTTTTTCATTCAAAATCTCCCGATTCTGAATTTCGAGGATCAACTCAGGGCTCTTAAACATCACCCCCTGCCCCTGAAGAAGTGCCGCCATCTTAAGTCCGGGATCTTGAAACCCATCGACGACCGTCAATGCTTCTGAAGCATCGTCCGCAAACCAATCAAAAATCAAATCCATGAGCTCCTGCCACTTCGGTCCGGCGATTTGCATCCTACCCTCCATCAAGGTCGTCAACTTTTGGGCTCTCTCTTCCCGGGTCATCCCTGAATCGCTGGCCCCGCGCACTATGCTTCGCTGAGATATTTTCCGATCAGAAATTCCAGACGGAACATGGGCCTCTTCTTCCGCCACATGATTCGATGATAAAAACATCCGTGTAAAAGCGGCTGCCAGCAACACTGCGACCCCCGCGACTATGTAAAAACGTCTCTGCATATTCCAAAAAACTCCGAACTGACTTACTCTCCGACAAATCTTAAGAATCGCGGATCCTCCTGCCCCGCCTCGAGAACAGCTTCTTCTCCCCCGCTTGCCCGGATGTTCTCGAGCGTATAATTTGCGATCTTCTTAATCACTTTATCATTCAACCCGTTCTCAAGAGCGACCTGAAACTCATTAAGAGCGATCTTCTGTTTTTCCTGATCAAGGAGCCTTTCGAATACTTTGAGATCCTGCGCAAATTCGAGTCGTCCCCCATCTGCAATCACCTCTGCGGGCGAAGCCTTGAACCAGCGAAAGTAGATGGGATAGAGTTCATGGGTCCGTCGATGGCCCACGCCGCGTGTCCTAAAAATAAAATTCACCGCATCCTTGGGAGACTGGTTTTCATAAATCGAAAACAAGAGATCTTCCCTGAGCGCATTCCGACTGCCCTCCCTAAATAACCTCGCGATCAATGAAGCAAAGTATTCGGGATCATCCGACTGCTCTCTCTTCATTGAGTGGAGTGCGACCAGCCTTTCATTTTCATCGGACAGATTCTCGTAAAATTCAGCGAATGACGTTTTGTCTTTCGACCACGCCTTCCGGGCACTTTTCTGGATCTCGCCATGATCACGGGATGGAATTTCCTCCTCTGGTTCCGGAGCTGAGGTGGGGGAGGGCTCTTCGGCACGCGTGGACGGCACGCGTGGAAAATTTCCGTTTTCTTCCTCTGGATCAGGACCGCCTTCCAGGGACCAAATCAGCCCAAAAACAATCAAAAGGCAGAGTAATGAAAGAGAGATAATAAGCTTCACTTGAAGAATGTCATTTTGACAAAAAGAACGTCTAAAACAATAGAGAATCTCTCCGGACGAATCAATCGTAAAGAAAATCACCCTGCTCGTCCCAGTCTTCAGAGGAAATCCAACCCGTCGGTAAGATTCCCCCCGCCATTGGAACAAAGAAATCACGTGGAAAGTGTCCTTTCAATGTGATAAAGCTTCCTCACATTTCCGGTTGGCTTCCCCTTCCGAGTCAGTCAGCCAGTCCACCCGCCTTTCATGACTGCTAGGAATTTACTGCTAGGAATTTGCTTTTGGCGGGAGGGCTTTGAAGCCGCCCTTCGACCGGAGCGGAGGGGGGAGAAAGGGGGTTGATCATTTTACGCTCACATCATCTAAAAAAATGAATAGATCTAATGTCATGACCCAGCCATCCCTACGCAGCCAAGGATCCCCGGACAACGACTAATCCTGCAAATCGTCTGACGACTTTAAATGCGCCCGTCCCTAGATAAACGCAAGCCCTCGTACTGTCAGAACAAGCCTCATCATGCCTAAAACATCCCTGCATATTTTTCCAAACTGCGGCACCACCGTCGCAAAAGGAACTCC